>PMAM01000246.1 GCA_003152595.1 Acidobacterium sp. | reverse complement strand
AGAAACAGAAAGAGTCAGCGGGGCGAGTCGATAAGAAATTCGTTACCGACGATACGCAGACGGGGTACGCAGACAATCCCCACCTGGGCGCTGGCGTTGCGTCGAGAGGGGAGATAAAAATGGCGGGGAACCGCGGGTCAGGCGGCGCTAAACGCGCGAACCTGACCGCGGACGATCGTCAGTTGATCCTTGATATGGAGTTTGAGTTTTTTCAGGCGAACTTCCTCGAGTTGCTCATCTTCAGAAAGCCAGGGCTTTTGGAGCAGTTCTTCGAGCTTCTCCGAATAGTGACGATGCTCTTCTTCCAGGCGGCGTATTGCTTCACTATCCGGCTGACCGTTCGCTTCCAGATCCATAGTGACTCCTCCGGTGCGGGATCTTTCCCGGCGGAGCCGCGGCAACCGTGGTTCGCCGGGCGAGTTGGCTCACATAAGTGAGACGTACCAAGCTAGCACCGTGGCAGCCTGACCTTCAACCACTTTCGCGGTGGAAAAGCGCGGGGTAGCCGCCGCGGGTAACCGGAATGCCCAGAAGCAGGGCATCCTCTTCAGGATGAGTGTAGTAGCGGGGGCGGCGGCCCTCAGGGCGTAAGCCCAGGCGTTGGTAAAGGGCGATGGCGGCGGCGTTGGAGGCGCGAACTTCAAGCGAGAAGTGGTGGGCTCCGTTCTGAGCGGCGCAGGCGAGGACTTCACGCAGGAGTGCGGCGCCGAGACCGCGGCGGCGGTGGCTGGGGTGGACGGCCATGGAGTCGAGCTGTGCGAGGTTTTGGGCACCGGCAGAATCCGGAACGCGCAGGAGGGTGGCGCAGGCGAAGGCGAGGACCGCCCGGGCGCCGGAGTGGGCGGGCCCGGCGGCGACAAGGGCAGTGCGCAGGAGTGCCGGGCAGGCGGCATCAGGGGCAAGGTAAGAAGCGTAGGCAGAACGCGCCCACTGGGGAGCTTCGGCGGCGGCAGCAGCGATGGTGAGAACCTCGTCGAGGTCGGCCGGCTGCATGGCTCGGATGGCAAAGCTCATGGGTGCGGGGCGGGTTTCGGGCGAGGCGGGGCGCCGGGAGCGGAGAAGATTTCTGCGTCGGAGCGGCGGATGTAATTGCCGTCGAGGAGAAGCGGGTCGTCGAAGTCACGGACTCGGAGGCGAGGGAGCGCGAAGTGGAGGGCATCGGCGGCAGTGGGCGGTGGAACAACGGTGGCATGCGGAGCGAGGGTGCGGACGGATTCTTCGCAGACGGCGAGGCAAAAGGCCAAGCCCTCCGCGATGTCGCGGAAATTGTCGCTGCTCAGGAGGCCCTCCTCCGGGCTGGAGGGAGAAACGACTCGATACACAACTCCGTCCGGCCCGTCTGGATAAGCGCCGAAGTAGAGTTCGCCGCGGCTGGCGTCGAGGGCGGCGGCACGGACGAGGCGGTTCGATGCCTGGCCCTTGTGGGCAAGGACGACGAGGTGCGAGACGGCGAGGATGGGGATCGATGTGGGTTCGGCCAGGCCTTTGGCAGTGGAGAGGCCGATGCGAATGCCGGTGAACGAGCCAGGTCCGTTTGTGACGACGATGGCGCCGAGATCGGAGACCTCGACGTCGTGGGAAGTGACTAGTTCGCGAATCGTGGGCGCGAGCCGCGCGGAGTATGTCTTGCCGGGGATTTCGGTTTGGGCAAGGAGCGTGAGCTCGTTCTCGAGGCGGGCCAGGGCCACGGTGCCGGTCGCGCCACAGGTATCAACAGAGAGCAGCAGCATCAGGGGTCGGCTCTCATTCGGTGGGCTGATCTTCGCAGATCTCCAGCAGCACGCCGCCGGCGCTCGAGGGATGCACGAAGAAGTAGAGATGGCCGCCAGCGCCGGTCTGAATGTCTTCCGAGATGAGACGAGCGCCCTGGGCTTTCAGGGTTTCGAGGGCGGCCGAGATGTCTTCGACGTGCAGCGCGATGTGGTGCAGGCCTTCGCCGCGTTTGGCAAGGAAGCGGCCGACGGGCGAGTCAGGCGAGGTGGGTTCGAGGAGTTCGATACGCGCGTCGCCGGCGGGGATGAGCGCGGTACGGACCTGCTCGTGCTCGACGGTCTCTTCGTGCACGACGCGGAGGCCGAGGGACTCGTAGAGCTTGCGCGCCTGGTCGATGCTTTTGACCGCGATGCCGAGGTGGTCGAGTTCGGGCATAAAGACAGGGTATAGGGAACAGAAGAGAGAGTTTAGAGTTTGGAGTTTAGAGTTTGGAAAACAGTGCCGGTTTTCAGCCTGAATTGCCTGGGTTGAAGACCTTCTCCGTGAGCTGGGCGACGAGTTGCCAGGGATCCTGGTGGCCGGAGGCGATACGGGCGGCGTGGAATTGGAGCACCTTCGCGTCGAAGCCGTTCTGACGGGCGCGGCGCATGAGCTCGGTGCGGAGCATGGCGTCGAGNNCAGCCACTGTTGCAGATCGCCGATCGCTGCGACCAGAGCGGGCAGGCCGTCGCCTGTGGTGGCGATGGTGCGCACGACGGGCGGCGTGCGACCCGGGTGATGGGTCACCAGCGACTGCAGCCCGCGGATCTCCTGCTCGACGCGGTCGGCGCCCTCGCGGTCGGCCTTGTTGACGACGAAGATGTCGGCGATCTCCATCACACCGGCTTTGAGGCTCTGTACATCGTCGCCCATGCCGGGAACGAGAACGACGACGGTGATGTCGGCGAGGCGGGCGATCTCGACTTCGTCCTGGCCGACGCCGACAGTCTCGATCAGCAGCACGTCTTTGCCGCTGGCTTCGAGGATAAGGGCAACGTCGGCGGTGGCGAGGGCGAGTCCGCCGAGCGAGCCGCGGGTGGCCATGGAGCGCAGGTAAAAGCCGGGATCGCTGTGGCGGGCGGATTCACCGGGAGCACTGTTTTGGTGCTCCCGGAAACGGATGCGATCGCCAAGGATGGCGCCGCCGGTGAAGGGGCTCGTCGGATCAACGGCGATCACGCCGATGGTTTTGCCAGCTTCCCGAAAGCTGCGCGCGAGGCGATCGACCAGGGTGCTCTTGCCCGCTCCGGGAGCGCCGGTGACGCCGATGCGGATGCCGCGGCCGGTGTATGGGAAGCAGGCGGAGAGCAGCGCGGCGGCTTCGGGGGTGTCGTTTTCGACCAGAGAGATGGCGCGGGCAAGGGCGCGGGTATTTCCGGAGCGAAGCTGGGCGACGAGGTCAGCCAATGTGCCTGGGCTGCTGCCTCGGTCGGCTGCAGGGGTCGCGTTGGGCGAATCGGCTTCCATCAGGGCGGAGATATCGGGCTCGCCCCATCATTGCATTCCGCGATGCAAGTCGCCAGTCGCTCGCAGTGGGTAGCTCGTGGCCCGGTTCAGAGCGAGGGCGTGGGCGTTTTGCGGATGAGGTCCTCGACGTCTTCGACCTTGTCCATCAGAAGGCTCAGACGCTGAGAGAGCGACTGGATTTCGGTTTCGGCGCGGCGGTTGCAGTCGAAGTCGAGTTCGCTGCGGACGCGGTCCTTCAGGTCCTGGCGGTTCTGACTCATCATGATGACCGGCGCCTGGATGGCGGCGAGCATGGAGAGGAAGAGGTTGAGGAGGATGAAGGGATACGGGTCCCAGGCGCGGCCTTTGAGCACGATGTTGGTGGACGAGTAGGTGATGAGCACAATGGCGAACAGGATGATGAACGACCAGGAGCCGCCGAAGCGCGCGACCGAATCGGCAAGGCGTTCGCCGAAGGTTTCCTGCTCCTCGATGACCTCGTTGGGATTGCGGTTGGCGCGGCTGCGCACGAGCTGCTGCGAGGTGTGAAACTGGCGGGCCTGCATGGTGAGCATGTCGAGGCCGGCCATGGGGCGGCGGGTGAGGAGGGTGGCGATGTCGTCGCGGCCGATTTCGAGGCAGGTGCATTCTTCCACGGCCACGGCGGAGGTCTGGTGCGGCGTTTCGCACATCATGGAAGCGAAGCCGAAGAAATCGCCGTGGGTGGGCTCGTCAACGGTGACTTCCTGCTGGTCCTCGTCGGTGGCGAAGACGCGGACGCTGCCGGTCATGACGATGTAAGCCTGCCCGGCGGGATCGCCGGCTTTGAAGATGCGCTGGCGCGAGGCGAAGTGGCGGACTTCGACCTGAGCGGCAAGGACGGCGGCTTCGTCGTCGTCGAGCAGTTCAAAGAGGGGAACGTGGCGGAGTTCTTCGGCGTTGCAGGGCATATGCGGGCCTCACGATGGTGGGGTGGCTCGATGGCTTTGGGAGCGACGGTAGCAGAGGCGGACCGGGATCCGTAACCGTGGCGAGGATAATTTTCGCGGCCGGGAGACGACGAAATTTACCGTCGGGCCAGAAAGAGTGTTTCGGCAGGAAGCAGGAAGCAGGAAGGAGGAAGGAGGAAGNNGCAGGAAGGTTCCTTCTACCTTCTTCCTTCTACTTTCTTGCTTCCCGCTACTCGGCGCGCAGGGCTTCGACCGCGTTGACACGAGCGGCGCGGGCTGCCGGAATCGCCGAGGCGATCGCAGCGGCGGCGAGAATGACGGCCGCTGAGCCGAGGAGGCTGAGCGGACCTGGCGCGTGGATCTGACCCACCCAGACCGCGATGCCTTTGGCTCCGGCNNTCGGTGAGGATGTGGCGGGGCTCGGCGCCGAGGGCCATGCGGATGCCGAACTCACGGGTGCGTCCACTGACGGTGAAGGCGAGAACACCGGCGACGCCGACGACGGAGATGAGCAGCGCGACGGCGGCGAATCCGCCGAAGACGACGGCGTTGAGTTTATCGGGGGTGAGGACTTCGGCGCGGATGTCCTCGAGCGTGGCGGCGCGCTCGACGGGCTGATCGGCGGCGATGCCCTGGACGGTCTTCACGATCGCCGGTACGAGCGGATAGGGAGCGCCTTCTGTGCGGACGAAGAGGCGGCCACCCCAGCCTTCCTGATCGACGGGCTGGTAAATGGTCATGGAGGGATTGGGGATGATGTTCTCGTCGTCGAAGTCGGGGACGACGCCGACGATGCGGCGCGTGTCGTAGCTGATGCCGATGAACTTCATGACACCGTCGGTCCAGTGCATGGTGCGGCCGATGGCTTCCTGGCTGGGGAAGAGCTTGTCGGCGACGCTCTGGCTGATGATGACGACGCGGTCCGATCCGTCCTTGTCGGTGTCACGGAAGTCGCGGCCTTCGACAAAGGGGACGCCGAGGGTGGAAAAGAATCCTGGCGAGACGGAGCGAAAGTTGGCGCGCAGGTCCTTATCGCCGTTTTTGCGCGTCGCACCTTCGACGGCGAAGGCGAAGCTGATGCTCAGGCCCTGAGAGTCGCGCCAGGGAACGCTGAAGCCGGTGGCGACGCTCTTCACACCGGGCAAAGCGGAGACGCGGCGGACGACCTCGTGGTTGAAGTCCTGCTGCTGTTGCGGCGTGCGGCCGTAGGTGACGGGCGGGAGATTGATCGCGAGCACGCGCGAAGTATCGAACGGTGGGCGCGTGGATTCGAGGTCGTAGAGAGTGCGCAGGAGGAGGCCGGCGCCGGCGAGGAGCAGGAACGACGCGGTGATCTGCGTGACAGCGAAGATGCGCAGGCGGCGGTTGGAGCCGGTGGCGCTGCGGGTTCCGCCAACGGCGAGGCCGGAGGCGGGCGAGGCCTTCGTCGAAGGCAGGCGCGGGATGTACGCGAGGAAGATGGATGCGACAAGGGCGAGGCCGATGCCGAACCAGACGAGGGTGGAGTCAAGGTGGAGATCGTCGGCGCGAACGGAGAAACGCGCGGCGTATTTGCCCAGGATCGACACCATGGGCGCGGCGATGAGGAGCGCGGCGGCGACGCCTGATCCGCAAAGGACGAGGCTTTCGGCGAGGAGCGAGCGCCGGAGCGCAGCGGTGTTGGCGCCCAGTGCGGAGCGGACGGCGAGCTCGGACTCGCGGCGGAGAGTGCGGGCGAGGACGAGATTCGCGACGTTCGACGAGGCGATGACGAACAGCAGCGCCGATGCGGCGAAGAGGACCCAGAGGATGGTGTTGGCGCGGGCGTTGATCTGGTCGTGCATGCGGCGCACGGAGATGGTGTACGCGTCGTCGCGCTTGTAAATCTCGGGGTGCGCCTGGAGCATGGCGGCATAGTCGGTGCGAAGCTCGGCGCGGGCCTGCTCGAGGGTGGCTCCGGGCGCGAGGCGGCCGAACAGTTCGGTCATGCGATGCTCGCGGCCGGTAACCATCGTCGCGGAAAGATGGTGCGGGCTGGTAACGACGTTGGCGATGATCTCGGTGGCGACAGGGTAGGGAACAGCGGGCTCGAGGACGCCGACGATGGTGGCGGTGCGCGATCCGGCGAAGCTGTCGAGGCGGAGGGTCTTGCCGAGGACGGTTGGGTCAGAGTGGAGGGACTGGGTCCAGAACTTATACGTGAGGACGACGGCGCCGGGGGCGTTGGGTCCGTCGTCGGCGGGGCCGAGCAGCCGGCCGAGGATGGGGCGCAGTCCCATGACTTCGAAGTAGTGCCCGTCGACGACGCCGGCGGGGATTGCGCGCGGCTGGCCGAGCCCCTGCATCGTGAAGTCGATTTCAGAGAAGGTGCCGAGCTCGGAAATGGACTTCAGGTGTTTGCCGAGGTCGTCGATTTCGGGGATGGAGAAGGTGACGTTCTCGGCGTGAAGGCCGGGCGCGCTCTGGCGGATGTAGAGCAGGCGAGCTTCGTCGCGATTGGCGAGGGGGCGCAGCAGGACGGCGCGAACAACCGAGAAGATGGCGGCGTTGGCGCCGATGCCGAGGGCGAGCGTGAGGGCTACGGTGATCCAGAGAGAGGGAACGCGGGAGAGGGAGCGGACGGCGATTCTGAGATCACGAAGGAAGGACATGGGTGTTCTCCATCTGGGGTGTGTTCGCTTGCCGGGGCCCTGGGGACTTGCGGGGAGCGTTCCGGGGTTTCCGGATTTAGCTCCGCTGAATGGAAACCATTCAGTTACGGAATCACGGTAACCAGAAGGTTTCCGTTTGTCAAGAACAGTGTGACGAACCGTTCCAGGCAGTGTAGCTAAGTTTTCCGGGGAGCCTGGGCCTTGACGTCCATAGATTATGTTGATATCAACATATAAGGATGTATGTCAAGAGCTGAGCCGGTCTCTTTTGCGACGACGCTGCGGGTGCGGGACAGCTGCATGTGTCTGCACGTGCAGCGGGCGGCGCGCGCGCTGGGGCGGCGTTTCGACGAGGCTCTGCGAACGGTGGGGCTGACCAATCAGCAGTTTTCGCTGCTGATGTCGCTGAACCGGCCGGGGCCACCTGGCATGGGACCGGTGGCGGAATTGCTGGCGATGGACCGGACCACTTTGACGGCGGCGCTGAAACCGCTGGAGCGGCGCGGTCTGGTGAAGATAGCGGTGGATCCTGAGGACCGCCGTGGGCGGAAGCTGCATTTGACGGCGCAGGGAAAGAAGCTGCTGGCGGAGGCGGCTCCGGTTTGGGAGCGGACCCACGCGGAGGTGGAGGCGAGGCTTGGGGAGAGTGAGCCGGATCGGCTGCGCAGAAATTTAAGAGCGCTGGGGTGAGGGAAAGCTCAGGCGTCGTACAGATTCATCGCCAGAAACGGATTGCGGAATTTGCCCTCGGGGTCATAGCGGGCAGCGAGCGTCTTGAAATCGCCGAGGCGCGGGTAGAGCGCGTCGAGTTGCGTGGGCGGAACGGTGAAGAGCTTGGCCCAGTGCGGGCGCGCCTGAAAGGGCGTGAGCTTCGCTTCGATCCGCGGAAGGATCGTGCGGACCTGAGGCCATTCAGGCTTCCAGGTGAAATGAATCGCGAGGGAGCGACGTTCGTGCGCCATGCTCATCCACAAATTGTCGGCCGCGATGGTGCGGAGCTCCGTGACAAAGAGGTGCGGCGTGATCTGGTCGCGGAGGGTTTCGACGGCGCGGATGGCCGCGTAGGCGCGATCGAAGGGGACGAAGTATTCGGTCTGGAGTTCCTGGCCGCTGGAGGGCGTGAAGTTCATTTTGAAATGAGGCAGGCGCTCGTACCAGGGGCCGGGGATGCCCATCTGTTCGGTGCAGGCTTCGGCGGAGTGGCCGAGGATGGGGTGCATATTTTCGGTGGCGCGGTGGGCTCCGAAGAACTCNNGCTGCCAATCCGTAAAGAGCGAGACGGAGTAGCCCGAGGTGAAGATGTCTTCGCAGTGGTGTTCGAGGACGGCGAAGGGGAGATCGAGGTAAACAGTTTGCGCCACCTGATACGTCGGCTGCACGTCGAGCGTGACGCGGGTCAGGATGCCGAGCGCGCCGAGGTGGACGGCGGCTCCGGCGAAGGGTTCGGCGTCGGCGGAACGCGAGAGGTGGACGAGATCGCCGTTGGCGGCGACGAATTCGATCGCCGATGCAGCCGTAGCGAGGTTGCCGTTGTGCAGTCCGGAGCCGTGCGTTGCGGTGGCGATGGCTCCCGCGACCGAGATGTGCGGGAGCGAAGCGAGNNGTGACGGTGCGGGCCGTGGGGTCGAGGTCGATGGAGTTGAGCGCGTGGAGGGAGACCTGGTTCTCAGGGCTGTCCGCAATGGCGTTGAAGGAGTGGCGCGAGCCAAGGGCGCGGAGGTGGCGATGCGTGCGGACCGCGGCGCGGAGCTCGTCGACGGTGCCCGGCTCGAGGAGGTTGGGCGCGGAGTAAGTGAGGTTGCCGGCCCAGTTGGTGCGCGGGGCGGATGAGGTCTGGGCGGGGAGCATCCGCGACAGGATACAGCCGCTGAGGGCGGAGGCCGAGGTCTTGAGGAAGCCGCGCTTGTCCATGGCAAGACAGGGTACAGCGTAGAGGGTGCGGGGTGCATGGTGCATCGAGCGGGGAGCCAGGAGCCAGGAGGCTGGTCCGGTTACACGCAGATGATCCGGAATGATCTGTTCGACCGAAAGGGCTAGAACTCGAGGCCGAAGCGGGTACGAAATTCGCGGTGGCCGATGCGCGTGACGGTGAGAGCGCGACTGTCGTACTCGCGGGCGAGCCACATGCGGGAGAGGGCAAGGGCAAGGAATGCGGCGCCGAGCGCACCGCCGAGGTGGGGACGGCGCTCGCTCCAGTCAAGACAGGCATAGGCGAAGCGGCGGCGGAGCGCGCGGGCCTGGTCGAGGTCAAGCCCGAGGGTGGCGAAGGCTCGGGTTCCGGCGGAGGTGAGGACATACGCACCGGTGCGGGCGTTGCCGCGGCCACTTTCGAGCCAGCGAGAGCGGACGAAGTGGTCGTGCAGGGAGACGGCGATGGCTCCGGCCAGATGGTCGTAGCAGGAGCGCGCGGCGCGGAGAGGCTCGGGCGTGTGGGGGACAAACGGGCGGCGTGGGCCGCCGGCGAGGACGCTGAGGCGCTCGAGAGCGCGTGCCACGCTGGGACCGGCGAGGGAGTAGTAGCGATGACGGCCCTGCACGAAGACCTTGACGAGGTTTTCCGATTTGAGGCGCGCCAGGTGGACGCTGGCGGTAGAGGGGGAGACGTCGCCGACGATGGCCAGCTCGGTTCCAGTGCGGGCATGGCCGTCCATAAGCGAGTAGAGCATGCGCGTGCGGGCGGGCTTGGCGATCGCCGCCGCAATGGAGGAGACGGCGGTATCGACAGGGGAGGTGGCGGCCAGGCGTGCTGCATCCATGCTTTGACCGTAAACGAAGTATGGGTGTGCAGCAACGATCATGCTGGAGGTATGAGGACGCCCAGGATCACGCGACGCGCTGCAATTACGGGAATGGCGACGGCAGGCCTGCTGGCGGCCGCGGAAGGCTCTCCGGTTATGGCGCACGAGTGGATGCGGGAGAAAATCGGCAAAGAAGCGAGGCGAAAATGAAGGTCACTTGTTTCATCCGGTACCAGATCGATCCGTTTCAGAAAGAGGCATTCCGGAAATACGCAGAGAACTGGGGACGGATCATTCCTCGATGCGGCGGGCATCTGGTGGGATATTTTCTGCCGCACGAGGGGACGAACGATATAGCCTGGGGACTGATCGCGTTCGAGAGCCTGGCGGCGTATGAGGTGTATCGGACGCGGCTGAAGAAGGATGCAGAGGCCAAGGGAAATTTCGCGATGGCGGAAGAAAAGCGGCTCATTCTGCGCGAGGAGAGAACCTTCCTCGAGACCATCGATGAAACCTTCTGCATTCCCTCGGCGTCGGGGGAAGGGAGTCAACGGCNNGAGGCGCTGGCGACGACCAGCGCGGGCAATGCCTTCTCGCACGGGCAGAAGGACGGAACGATGGGGCGAGAGGCAACGCTGGAGAACGCAGCGGCGATTGTGGCGGCGGCGGATGTGCCGGTGAACGGCGATCTGGAGAACGGGTTTGGCGACAGCCCGGAGATGGTGGCGGAGACGATCCGGAAGGCGGCCGAGGCAGGGCTGGTGGGCGGCTCGATCGAAGACGCGACGGGACGGGCGGATGCTCCCATCTATAGGATCGAACACGCGGTCGAGCGCATACAAGCTGCTGCCGAGGCGGCGCACGCGCTGCCGTTTCCGTTCATGCTGACCGCGCGTGCAGAGAACTATCTGCATGGGAGAGAGGAGCTGAAAGATACGATTTACCGGCTGCGGGTGTATCAGGAGGCTGGGGCCGATGTGCTGTATGCGCCGGGGTTGAAGACGAGGGAAGAGATCGAAGCCGTGATCAGTTCGGTGGACAGGCCGGTGAATGTGCTGATGGGGATGGGAGATCTGCAACTGAGCCTGAAAGAGCTATCGGAGATGGGCGTGCGGCGGGTGAGCGTGGGCGGAGCGCTGTGCCGGCTCGCGCTGGGTGCGTTCCTGGGTGCGGCACAGGAGATGAAGGATCGGGGGAAGTTCGGGTTTGCGAAGCGGGCGGCGAAGACCCGGAAGATTCTTGAGGCGATGGGGCTGTAGAGGCAGGGCATAGCGAACAGGGAACAGTTCGGACGCCAAACGAAACCGGCCCTGATGATCTCAGGGCCGGCCGATTCGTTCGAGTGAAGAGTTGGGGTTAGTGTGGGTGTCCGCCGCCACCGGCAGGAGCCGCGCCTCCTCCTCCGGCATTACCCCCGGAAGGGGCGCTGACGTGGCCGCCGCCGCTGAATCCACCGCCGCCTCCACCACCACCACTGGAGCCGCGAGCGGATCCGGCACCACCGGAGCTGAAGGAGCCGCGGGCACCCCCGGAGACGCTGCCTCCGCTGTAGCGAGGAGCAATGAAAGTGGGGGGTGCGCCGAAGGTGCGGTTTGCGGTTCCGGGCGGGTTGAAGGCGCCGCGTGGACCGGCCATGAGCCCGGATGTGGGGCGGCCAGCCGGAGTTGCCATTTCAGGATGCATGCGGACCACGGCGTTGGTGAAGCTTTCACCCAGCGGTCCGTGCTGCAGCGGATGGATGCCGGGCTCCAGAGGCTGAATGGTCTTGCCCTGGAAGTTGAAGGTTCGAGGCGCAGCCTTGATGCCGCCGGGACGGAAGGGCTCAGAGTTCTGCGCGCCGCGATTGACGGAGATCAGCCTTGGCACCCGCGGATTCACAGGGCGCGGGAACGGTCCACGGACGGGAGCGCCACGCGGGCGAAGCGGCGGGACGTATCCAGGAGGAGTATTCCAGATGTTTGAATAGGGATACCAGCCGTTGCCGTACAAGCCGTAACCGCAGTTGCCGGGAAACCACATCCAGCCGAAACTGTCCATGAAGTCCCAGGCACCGCAGTGATAGGGCCACCAGCCCCAGGGATAGCCGGAGATCCAGGTGTATCCGGCGCCCTGGTAGTAGCCCCAGGCGCCGACGCCGAAGGGATCCCAGTTGGAGCCGACACCCGCCGGAGCCCAGGCCTGCCCATAGCCGGGCAGGTTGTACCAGTTGCCGTAGTAGTCGAGGTCGTTCCAGGCAGGATTGTCGGGGTTACCGGAGCTGGCGCGGGCCATGGACTGGTTGGTTTCGAGGCGGGCAAGCGACTCATCGCGGTCGGAGTTCCACTGATCCCAGGAGTCGGCGGTAACGCTCTGCGCGATGGTGAACTGGCCGGGCTGCTGCAGGTCGGCCTGAAAGGTCTGGCTGGGATGGATATCCATCGAGAGGCCGACACCGTCATCGATATGAACGGCGCCGTGCATCACCGCCACGGTGGAGGGCGCTGTGTCGAGGCCGACGCGGAAGACGGCGCTCTGGACAGGCGTGGCGGTGTTGGGGCCGTAGTGAACGCTGTACTCGCCGCCGCGGCCATTGAGCTCGTAATAGCTGAGGCCGGTGAGCGCGTCGATTTGGGTGACGGTGCTGCCGTCGGCGTTNNCGGCGGAGCTGCGTGAGGCGGATGGAGCTGTCGGGAGTGACGCGGGCGACGCTGCCATCCTCAAACTCGATTTCGAAACGGCCGTTGTCGCCGGTGACCAGGCGCATGCCTTCGACGGCGGGCATATTGGGCTCAGCCTGATCGAAGGCGACCTCGTTGCCCTCGAAGACCTGGACCTTGCCCTCGACGTCGCTGATGCGGACGGCGCGAATCTGGGTTTGACCTGGAGCTTCGGGAGGCGCTGTGGACTGATCGGGAGGAGGCGGGGGCGGAGTGGTGTCCTGTGCGCGGACGTTCAGCGCGGCGAAGGCGGCGAGCAGGAGTGCAAAGGCAGCGGAGAAGAGAATCAGGCGAGGCGAGGAGTTACGCGGACGGTTACGCAAACTGCGAAGGAACAGAGAGCGGCGCCTCATGAGGGCACCTCCTTTGAGCGTCGACCCTTGTCACGGGTGAGGCGGGAGGCGAACTGCACCGCCGCTCAAGCTGGCGCGCCGGAATCCCTGCCACCCTGGGCCTGAAGGGAAGACGCTGTGGCCCACAACCCATCTGCACTCTGATAACGAGCGAGGAGGGCACTAAGTTTCGACTTATTTTCGCACGGGAAGGGAAGGGTTGGGGATGGGAACTGGATTTGGTGCGGGAATTCGGTGCGGAGGCCGTTCCAGACTGGAAATGGCCGACTTTAGTCCTGCTTGGGGGGATTTTCGCAGCAGGAAAGGAGGGCCTGAGCACGCTTGCGGGCGCGGTCCATCACCTGATCGTTCCCGGCGATAGCGTGGAGCTGATCGGCGATATTCGGCAGGTCGGAGGCGCGATGGTCCTTGAACGCGTCCTGGAGGCTGGCGAGTTCCGCGTCGAGGCCGAGACGGTCGTGACGGACTTCAAGGTCGAGGCGGCGGCCCTCTTCAAGGGTGAAGGCGACGGCGCCCAGCTGATCCGCGAGGCGCTGGAGGGTGGGATCTTCAGCCCAGACGAACGTGCAGGAGCCGCTGCCGTCAGGGCCGGTATAGGAGAGCGTCTTGTTCCCGGTGAAGGCAAGAGAGGTCTTCGTGGTGGTGCAGCGCGTGGCGAAGAAGCTGTGGGAGCGGGCGTATGTGAAGAGCTCGGCGCGGAGGGTGTCGTCGAGAAGAATCGAGCGATCGAGGGCTGTGGGGAAGACGCCGTCGGTGGGGTCCGAGACGGGTCCTGGCTTCGACGCGAAGCGGCCGGCGCCGGTTTCGTCGATGGTGATGGTGTACTGCGAGGGCTGAAGCTGCGGATGCTCGAAGGTGAAGACGATGTGGGCCGAGCCCGGGGTGGGGGGCGATTGGGCGAGGGTTAGAGCCGGCGCCATTAGCAGTGCCAGAATCGCGAGGGATGGGACCGAGTGGAAGCGCATGGCTAGACCGCGTGAGCCTCCTGGCGCGACAAGGTCTGGGCGTGATGGATGTGGCAGATGGCGATGGCCAGGGCGTCGGCGGCGTCGGCCGGCTGGGGCGCGGCCGGCAGCGAAAGCAGGCGGGCCACCATGAATTGCACCTGATTCTTCGCGGCGAGACCGTAGCCGGTGACGGTGGACTTGATTGTGAGGGGCGCGTACTCGGCGACGGGGAGACCGGCGGTGGCGGCAGCGAGCAGGGCCACACCGCGAACATGGCCGAGTTTGATGGCCGATTTGGCGTTAACGGAATAGAAGACTTCTTCGACGGCAACCACGTCGGGGTGGAACTGTTCGAAGAGGGAGATCAGCTCGGCGTAGATGACGGCAAGGCGTTCGGGGAGCGCGGCTTTTTTCGGCGGGCAGATGCCGCCCGAGGAGATGGATACAAGGCGCGGATTGCGTGCCTGGTCGTCCCACTCGACCAGCCCGTAGCCAGTAGTTTCGGTTCCGCAGTCGACGCCGCAGACGCGCATGGGAAGGGCCTCAGAAGATGACGTTCGCTCGTGGGAAAACTACGGGTCAGTTTAGCGCAGGCGGCGGGTGGGATGGAGGGATTGCGAAGAGCGGAGGCCAGACAGACGCAGGATCGACCGGCTAAGCTCGGGCCGGGGCTTCCCGGCCAGTGGCCTTCGAGACGCCTTCCAGCGGTGAGCTGGCAGTGGCGTAGAGCTTGCGCGGCATGCGGCCGGCGAGGTAGGCCTGGCGGCCAGCGAGGACGGCATGCTGCATGGCTTCAGCCATGAGAATCGGATTCGCTGCGGCTGCGATGGCGGTGTTCATCAGCACGGCGTCAGCGCCCATCTCCATGGCGAGCGCGGCGTCGGAGGCCGTGCCGACTCCGGCATCGACAATCAACGGGACGGAGGTGATTCTTTCGCGCAGGATCTGCAACGTCGCGCGGTTCTGAATGCCGAGTCCGGAGCCAATGGGCGCGGCGAGCGGCATCACAGCCGCAGCGCCGGCGTCGATGAGGCGATGCGCGAAGACGATGTCGTCCGAAGTGTAGGGAAGGACGGTGAATCCTTCTTTGACGAGGGTGCGCGTGGCCTCGAGGGTGGCCTGAACGTCGGGATAGAGGGTGGCCTGGTCGCCGATCACTTCGATCTTGACCCAGTCGGAGAGGCCGACTTCGCGGGCGAGGCGCGCGGCGCGGATGGCTTCGTCGGCGGTGTAGCAGCCGGCCGTGTTGGGCAGCAGGAAGTAGCGGCGGGAGTCGATAAAGTCGAGGAGCGATTCCTGGGTGCGGTCGAGATTGACGCGGCGCACGGCGACGGTGACCATCTCGGCGCCGGATGCTTCGATGGCGGCTTGGGTCTCGGGTCCGTTGCGATATTTGCCGGTGCCGACGATGAGACGCGACTGGAAGGCTTTGCCTGCGATGACGAGGGGTTCCATGGGGACATTGTAGAACCGCGGGCGAGCCGGGTTCGGGCGAGAGTCACCAGAGGGTGCGGAGATTATCTCGTCCGGCGGTCCTTTGCTTTCGGCTTGCTCGGTGTGTATCGGATGAGACGAACGATTGGGATCCCTGACCTCGTGATAATCACCTCGATGCCGCTCTCGTGTACTTCGTCAATCAGAGAGAGGCACTGGTCGGCGAACTCTCTCTCATCCATGACCTTGACTCGCTTTGCCTGCGTTCTGAGTCGCTTTGTTGACAAAGTCATGTCTTACGCCCGTTAGTTACATCGGCCATTTTGCCAAAAATGTGAAAGGCCCGCAGCCAGATGAGGCATGCGGGCCTTGATCACCGGTGAGCTGTTGAGATTGACCTGAGGCGCCCCCGCTTGCGGAGTCGGCCTCGGCGCTTGGTTACGCCAGGACTTACTTTCACTGAGCCAGGAGCGGCTCTAAGCCTCAGTCACCTCACGCAGGGTTCTGCGACTACTACTACCATCGGAATTTGTCATTAGCTGGATCATCCTCCTTTCCCGTGTACGGATACGTTAACCCCTGAACGGGAATTGAGGCAAGCCCATTGCCCAGGTCTGCGGCGGCATGTCCGACGTTGTCGGACATTGTCGGACACACGTCGGACTGTGTCCGACACGTGTCGGACGCGAGTCGAAATGCGGCTTTACCAGCTGTGCCAGGAGCCGTCATGCTCGACGAGGGTAACGTCGACGCCGAACAGGGCGCGAAGTTTTTCTGGAGTGAGGAGTTCCTTTTTGGGACCGTCGGCGAAAATGCGGCCGTCGCGCATCATGATGACCCGATCGATTTCGGGAAGAATGTCGGTCAGATGGTGGGTGACCATGAGGATGCCGACTCCCTGCTGCGCGACCTGGCGGAGGGCTGCACGCAACTCGCGTTGCGCGGCGAGGTCGAGGGCATTCGAGGGCTCGTCGAGGAGAAGCATTTCCGGCNNGCGCGGTCCCGCATGTCGGTCGTGACGTGGAGGTTGGGCCACAGGGTGGAGGCGGAGAAGAATCCGGCAACGACGGCGTCGAGGCCGCGCGTGACCGGTGTACGTTCGCCAGGCAGCTCAGCGGAGACGACGCCGAGGTGTGTACGGAGCTGCGAAACATCCCAGCGCTCGCGGCCAAGGAGGCGCAGCGCAGTGGTGGGCGTGACGATGGGATAGCACTGGCAGGTGATGGTTTTGATGAGGGTGGATTTGCCGCAGCCGTTGGGGCCGAGGATAGCGACGTGCTCGCCGTTGGCGATGCGGAGCGAGATACCATGCAGGACGACGTTATCGCCGCGAGCAACGGAGACGTCGCGCATGAAGAGGAAGTCGGTTTGAGCGGCAGCGTTGTCCTGAGGTTCCGGCATCGTCCAGGAAAATTATTTCAGAACCGCGGATTGATACAGTAGAAGGCGGTTTGCCCATGAGCGAGATGACAGTAATTTCCGATGATGAATTGCCACGCGGGTTTCGGTTTGCGGCGGTGAAGGCGGGCATCAAGCCCAGTGGGAAGGCGGATTTCGCCGTGGCTGTCGCGGAGGAAGCCGCCAGCGCCGCGGCGATGTTCACGTCGAACCGTGTGCAGGCGGCGCCAATCGCGGTGGGGCGAAGGCATCTGGAGCGCAGCGGGGGTCGCGTGCGTGTGGTCGCAGTGAATGCGGGCAATGCGAACTGCGCAACGGGCGAGATCGGGGTTGCGGCGTCCGAGCAAGTCTGCAAAGCAGCAGCCGAGGCATTCGGATGCGAAGGGCACGAGGTGTTTCCTTCGTCGACGGGGATCATCGGCGTGCCGCTACCGGCGGAGAAGCTGGTGGCCGCGCTGCCGGCGGTGAAGAGCGCGCTGGCGTCGGATGGTGCAGCATTTTCGCGATTCGCGACGGCCATTCTGACCACCGATACGCGGCCGAAGGTTGCGCAGGCGCGGGTTGAGATCGGTGGGAAGACGGTGCGGATCGCCGGAGTCTGCAAGGGCGCGGGGATGATTCATCCACGGCTGGTGCCTGCAGTACCCCACGCGACGATGCTGGTGTATCTCTTCACCGACGCGGCGGTCGAGCCCAGCATTCTGGAAGGGTTTCTGCGGACCGCTGTCGAAGCCAGCTTCAACCGGATCTCGATTGACGGAGACACGTCGACCAATGACACCGTGCTGGTGCTGGCATCGGGCGCGTCGGGAGCGAAGGTCGGGCGGGATGATCCGAAGTTTTCGGCGGCCCTGACCAAGGTGTGTACGTCGCTGGCGAAACAGATCGTAGCCGACGGTGAAGGCGTGGGGCACATCGTCGAGCTGCAGATTGAAGGCGCGCCGAGCGATGCCGATGCACTGACGGTGGCAAAGTCGATCGCGCACTCGATGCTGGTGAAGACAGCCTGGGCCGGGTCGGATCCGAACTGGGGGCGGTTGATGGCGGCCGTCGGCTATTCGGGCGTGGCGGTCGATCCCGAGAAGATCGCGATCTGGTTTGGCGACCTGCCGATTTGCATCAACGGCGGGCGCGCGCCGGAGTACGACGAGCGCGCGGCACATGCGTATCTGGAGCAGCGTGAGTATTCGATTCGCATTGCGCTTGGCATGGGTGTGGGGCGTTGCCGCTTCTGGACGAGCGATCTGACGGCGGAATACGTGCGGATCAATGCGGAGTACTCGACGTAAGACAGGGCTCAGAGCGCAGGTTCAGAGCACAGTCTGCGGTGTGATCGAAATCACATCGCATCGTTGTGCGAGAGTGCATCGGGGTGAGTGCAGAATGGTGAAAGCCGCATCATTTCTGCGCTCGCGCGCGATGCAAGCGGGAAATGCACAGGGTTATTCACAAAACTGTTGAAATCTGCGAGCCGGTGCGGAAGGGCACATGCATCCTGCGGTGACTGCGGGAACAACGCGCGCTGCGCTACAATTTTTCTATATAGCGGGAGCGTCGCATAGCGACGCTTGCAGCAGCCAGGGCCGCGATCCCCCGAGCAGCGGTCGTAGAAGGATATTTCAGAACAGATGGCCATAGAGGGAACCAGGGTCACGTCTGCCACGGCGCATGGCAAGCACGGCCATTCGCTCATCAGCGACGCGAAATTTCGGCAACTCTACGAGCTGGCGCTGCGGATGCAGCGGGCCGGTGCGCGCGAGAAGCGGCTGCGCGGACGCGAGGCGGCGATGGCGGGTGTGGCGGCCGATTTGCGGGAGAGCGATGGGGTGGTCGCCGAGTATGCCGCGTCGGTGAAGGACATTACGCGAGGACACGTTGCGGTACGCATGGATCGCCGGAGCTTCGAGGAGCGCGTGATCGAAGCGCTGAGCGATGCCGTAGGCGACCGGATGCGGAAGACGGGACGAATCACGGCGATCTTTTTCGAGGGGGCAGAGAGCAGCCGAGTCATGCAGGAGGCGCGCACGCTGGCGATCGCAGCGAAGTTGCCGGTGCTGCTGGTGGAGCATCTCTCCACGAAGCGGCAACGCGATGCGTCGAAGAAGAAGAGGAAGAAGCCGGCGGTGTTCGATTATCCATCGATCCCGGTCGACGCGCAGGATGTGATCGCGATGTACCGCGTGGCGCATGAGTCGATTGAGCGGGCGCGCGACGGGGGCGGCCCGACGCATTTGGTGAGTGTGCGGTGGCAGCCGGTGGCCGCCAGCGGACTTAATCGAGCAGCAAAAGCCGAAACCCAGGATGCGGTCGATCATCTGGAACAGTGGCTGACGGCGCGAGGATTGCCCGCGGTGGAATGGCGGCGCAAGATCGTCGCGGAGTTCGAAGCGGACCCGATCGGTGCTGCGCGGCAGAGCGAAGAACCAGCATTCGGCACTCGGAATACGTCCGACCGCGTGACGGAGGACGAAGACACAGAAGCGCGCGCGATCGCGTGAGCGCTGAAGAATCATCAGGAGTTTATGGCGACAAAGGTCAGCAATCCGGTAGAGAGCGATTTTGCAGAGCAGCTTCGGGAGTGGATCGAAGCCTTCGATGACGTAGTGGTGGGCGAGGGGCCTGAGCAGGGTGCGGAGCTGTTGACCGCACTGAAGCAGCGGGCGCGCGAGGCAGGCATTTCACAGGCGAGCGAGCTGACGACGCCCTACGTGAATACGATTCCGAAGCATGAAGAAGTGCCCTACCCTGGCGATCGCAAGCTGGAACGGCGCATCGAGGCGCTGATCCGCTGGAACGCCATGGCCATGGTGCACGGGCAGAACAAGAAAGACCACGGCATCGGCGGGCACATCGCGACGTACTCGTCGCTGGCCACGCTGCTGGAGGTCGGGTTCAATCATTTCTTCCATGCGAAGTACGGGGATCAGCCGGGCGATTTCGTTTATTTTCAGGGACACGCGAGCCCTGGGATCTATGCGCGGGCATTTTTGCTGGGGCGGCTGGACGAGCAGCGAATACTGAACTTCCGGCATGAGCTGCGCGACACACCGGGACTGTCGTCCTATCCGCACCCGTGGCTCATGCCGGACTTCTGGCACTTCCCGACGGTATCGATGGGCATCGGTCCGCTGAACGCGGTCTATCAGGCGCGGTTCATGCGGTATCTCGAAAATCGCGGGCTGATCGAGAAGACGCCGCGCAAGGTCTGGGCGTTTGTCGGCGACGGCGAGACGGACGAAGTCGACACCCTGGGTGCGCTCTCCCTGGGCCGGCGCGAGAAGCTCGACAACCTCATCTTCGTCGTCAACTGCAACCTGCAGCGGCTGGATGGGCCGGTACGCGGGAACGCGCGCATCATCGACGAACTGGAGGCGGTGTTCCTCGGCGCCGGGTGGAATGTGATCAAGGTGATCTGGGGCTCGGACTGGGACGAGCTGTTCGAGCGCGATCACACCGGATTGCTGCTGAAGCGCATGGAAGAGTGCGTCGATGGCGAGTATCAGGCGTTCAAGGCGAAGGGCGGCGCGTATATCCGGAAGGAATTTTTCGGGAAGTATCCGGAGCTGCTGAAGCTGGTCGAGCACATGACCGATGACGAGATCTTCCATCTGCATCGCGGCGGGCATGACGCGAGGAAGATCTACAACGCCTACAAGCGGGCCGTGGAGCACAAGGGCGGCCCGACGGTGATCCTGGCGAAGACGGTGAAGGGATACGGGCTGGGCAGCACGCAAGCGCGCAACGCTTCGCACCAGGAGAAGAAGGTAGCCGACGACGCGCTGGTGGATTTCATCCGGCGCTACGATCTGCCGATTCCGGAGGCCGATGCGCGCGCGGGCAAGCTATACCGCCCGCCCCAGGATGCGCCGGAGATGGCGTACATGCATGCGCGGCGGCAGGGGCTGGGCGGGTTCATGCCGAAGCGCGATGTGCCAAAGATCGACTTCACGGCGCCGAAGTTGGAAACCTTTGCGGAGTGGACGGGCGGATCGAAAGGGCGCGCCGTGTCGACCACGATGGGGTTCGTGAGCATGCTGCGCGCGCTGATGAAGGATGCGAAGATCGGCAAGCTGATTGTGCCCATTGTGCCGGATGAGGGCAGGACATTCGGCCTCGAGTCGGCGATCAAGCAGGTGGGCATTTACGCGAGCGAGGGGCAGAAGTACAAGCCGCATGACGTAGATATGCTGCTCTCGTATCGCGAGGAGAAGGACGGNNTACTCGATGTTCGGCTTCCAGCGCGTGGGCGACATGATGTGGGCGTTTGCCGACGCGCGGGGCAAGGGCTTCCTGATGGCGGGCACAGCGGGGCGCACGACCATGATGGGCGAAGGCCTGCAGCACCAGGACGG
>PMAM01000237.1 GCA_003152595.1 Acidobacterium sp. | reverse complement strand
AGTGAGTGCATTACGCTGAAGGCGCGAGTTGCTGTTGTGCCCGTCGTTGGATGGGAACGCTGGCGCTTCCGGACAGGCCTTACTTGCCTGTTGTCTGGAGCTGGTTGAGTTTGTTTTTGAGGTCCTGGAGTTTCTGGCCGGCCTCTGCAAGTTTGCCCTGAGCGGTGAGGCTCTGGTAGTCAGCGAGATCCTGCGCGGCGGCGGCGATCAGAGCTGTACGACCAGGGCTGACGGCGCCGAGCGCGTCGGACGGTGCCGGCTGTCCGGCCTGCGTGGATGACGGGCCCTCCGCCTGAGCTGCAGTTGAGGTGAGGGAGGATGGCTGTCCTCCGAAGAGCCCGGCCAGAGCATCCTGAAATGTGGTTCCGTAGGCCAGTCGATCCTGCAGCGCGAGGACGACCAGACGCAGCTCCGGCATCGGGCTCTGCTGAGCCTGGAGGTAGATGGCTTCCGCATAAAGCAGCGCGTGACCGCAGGGAATGACGAGAAGTGTGCCGCGGCGGGTGTGGGAGCCCTGCTGGTTCCACAGAGTGAGCTGGCCGGAGAGCGCCGCGTTTTGATCGATGCGGGCCTCAATTTGCATCGGGCCGTCCACCAGCTTTGTTTTAGGAAAGTCATAGACGATGGCGGTGCCATAGTGGACGCCATCGCTGCGGCCGGCGAACCACCCAATGAGGTTATTGCGGTTGGCAGGGGTGAAGGGAAGGATCTCGATGAACTCCGCGGATGATTCGCCCGGCAGCTTCATGAGGACGTAGTTGGGCTCCATGACCTGGGTCTGCTGATCGCCGGTATCGCTGAGGCCGAGTTCGGAGGCGACGGTCCAGAGGTCTTCCCGGTTGTAGAAGACTTCAGGATCGCTCATGTGATACAGGCCGTAGACGGCCGCCTGCTGTTCGAGCAGGAGTTGCGGATAGCGGACGTGGCGGCGAAGGTCAGAGGGCATGGACGAGGCGTCGCGGAAGAGCGAGGGGAAGATGCTCCGCCATGCGGCGATGATCGGATCGCGCGGATCGAAGACGTAGAAGGTGGTGGCGCCGGTATAGGCATCCACGACGACCTTGACGCTGTTGCGCATGTAGTTNNTATCGCCGATCACGATATAGGGATCGGCGTCCCAGTTCAGGAACGGCGCGAGCGCACGGACCCGGCTGAGAATGTTACGGCGCATGAGAAGCCTGCTCTGCGGCGTGATGTCGTCGCTGAAGGGAACCTTCCAGAGGTCGCCGCGATCGGCGGCGATGAGGGTGCGGCGGACCATCCCGCCCAGAACAATGCCTCCGGTTCCCTCATACGACGTGAGATTGTTGGCCTGGCCTTGCGGATAATTGAATTCTTTCTGACGTGTATTGACATAGACGTCGGAGTTCGTGAGCTTGCCGAAATAGACTTCCGGCCGCGCAATAGTAAGGCCGGAAACCGTGCTCTCGACCGGCATGTTGCTGAGGTAGAGGGTGGGCAGACCTTCCGGCGTGAAACCGTTCACGGGGTTCATGGTGATGCCGTAGCCGTGCGTGTAAATGAGCTTCTCGTTGATCCAGTTGCGGCTACTGTCGGGGAGTTTGTCCAGGCTAAGCTCGCGGACGGCGAGCATGACCTCGCGGAAATCGCCATTGATCGTGTAGCGATCGATATCGATGTCGGGAAAGTCGTAGTACGTGCGGATTTCCTGAATCTGGCGGAGTGTATTCTGCAGCGCGTGCCAGTCCCAGAGGCGGATGTTTTTCAGCGTGATCTGGTTGTGGTCGGGGTCGGCGGCGTCAGGGGTGGTTTCTGCTGGAAAGTGCTCCTGAGTCACGCGGTCAAGGTCCCAGGCCTGGCGGGTCCATGCGATATTCCACGCGATATAGGGGCGCTCGCGGTCGAGCTGATTGGGCTTGACGATAAAGCTGTTGACGTACCATCCGATGACCTGCACGACGACAAAGCAGGCGAGGGCGGGGATAACCGCAGCCACCAGGCGTCCGGGACGCGGGTGCGTGAAGGTATTGCTGGCGGCGATGGCCGCGCCCACAAGCAGCGCGAACGCAACCACGAGCATGCCGGTGATGGTAACGTGCGCATCGGTGTACTCGACGCCGCTGAAGATGGTGTGCGCGTTGAACAGGGCGTCGAAGCGGCCGAGATAAACCTGTACCGCCAGCATGACGAGGAAGAAGGAAAAGGCGATCGAGACGCCACGCCACGGCAAGGGCAGGACGAGGCTGCCGGATTGCCGGGCGATGGAGCGCGAACCTCCGGAGAGCAGCAGGAAGGCGCCTGCAGCGATGCAGGCAACGACGGCCAACACCATAAGCCAGCCGGCGACCAGTTGCCAGGCAGGCAAATCGAAGAGATAGAAACTCACCGGCCTCGCGAAGATGGGATCGAGCCGGGATGCGGTCCGAGGGGCGTACCAGAAGAGGGCGAACGTGGGCCACTCCGACATCAGGGACACGCCGCTGATCAAGGCGATGCCCAGGGACAAAGCGATCCCGGCGATGCGCAGCACGCGGCGCAGAGGCAGGCTCAGGCGCTGTTGCCCGATAAAAACCGCACGGTCGTGGGGCAGGTCAGCCTCGTGCAGGCGCCACAGAGCAAGGAACCAGCCGTACAAAAGGAGAAACGTGAGGGCGAAAACAACCACGAAGACGCCCCACTGCAGGCCGGTGCTCTTCCAGAAGACCTCGCGGTAGCCGAGAGAACCAAACCAGAGGGAGTTCACGAAGTACGACAGGGCCGTGTTGCTGCCGAGGAAGAGGATGAAAACGACGAAAACGAGAATGAGAACGACGCGATTGGAACGGCGCTTGCCGCCAGGGATCTCGATCATCCGATGCACAGTTGTCCTTCTCCCACCAGCGAATTCAGCTGGAGTAAGGCAGCCCGTATTCTACGCCGCGACTCGCGCGGTCAGGGTTCCGCGGGCGGGACGAATCCCTGCTGTCCGTCGCCTCTTCGCCGCCTTTGCGCACTATTAGTTATCACCACGAGTGACAGAGAGGCGCGACCGCCTGCGCGCGAACGCACGCTCAGCAACTGTTTGTCCTGGGGAAAATACCGGAGGATCGGAACGCCGGTCAGGCCGCGTCGGCGCTCGAGCTCGAACTCGCGTCGCGCGCCCTAACCACCTGGTCTGCCTGAGGCCCTTTTTGGCCTTGCACGATGTCGAACTCCACATCGTCGCCCTCTTTCAGGCTCTTGTATCCGTCCACCTGGATCGCGCTGTAGTGAACGAACACATCGGGTCCGTCATCCCGCCCAATGAAACCATACCCTTTGGCGTTGTTGAACCACTTCACTTTGCCTTTGTTCTGAGCCACGTACGCGAACCTTCCTCTCAGACAGTATGGTTGGGGATTCCAACCTGCTCTGATACAGACGCCGTAGCTCCAGGTTTGGTTTTCTGCGTTTCCTTCGCGGATTCCACAGCCCTTACTTATTCTTCCGCTTCTTCCGCTCCAGCGCGCGTAATACATCGTTGAGATAAGCGTCTTTCCGTCCAGAATCTTCCCCGCATCGATCAACCTTAGTAACTCGCTCAACGGCACAAACTGCAGCTCGAAGCTCTCGTCCTCCTCCGGTTGCGCTTCGCCCGCCACCAGATCCTCTGCCAGAAAAACCTGCATCCATTCCCCAAGAAATCCTGGACTTGCGAAGTACCGCACCAGCTTTGTCCACTTCTTCGCCGAGTAGCCCGTCTCCTCCCGCAGCTCCCGCTTCGCCGCTTCCAGATGATCCTCGCCATCGTCCATCTTCCCTGCCGGCACTTCATATAGATAATGTTGCGCCGCATGCCGGAACTGCCGCTCGATCAGCACCAGCGGATCGTTCCGGCTCTTCCGGTCGTCCACCGCCAGAATCACCGCCGACCCGTTATGCCGGATCACGTCCCGCATCACTCGCTTCCCTGTCGGCTCCTCGATCTCATCCCGCACCACCCGGAACAGCGGCCCCGCGAACACCTCCTTCGACGACAGCACCTTCGCCGGCCCGCCATGGTCGATCTTCAGCTCCTTCACCACCGGCACCGCGTGTTTCTTCGGGGCTTTTCCCTTCTGCTCCGGCTTCTCCGCCAACTTTTTCTTCTTCGCCATCATCGCGCTCCTTGTTCCTAACCTACCATCGTCTTTTCTCTGAACGCTGAACGCCGAACGCCGTCTCGAATCTGCATCCTCCGCCCCACCCCCGGCATCCGAACACTGGCCCCACTCCACCCGTCACAGATGACTCCCGAACTCTGCACGCACAACACCCTCGTGAGAAACTCGGAGCAGGCCCTGCCGTGAAGGTCGACTGCTATCCCATCTCGCTCCTCCCCCGGCAAAGCCGGCTCTTCCTCGACTACACCTCGAGCCACGAGCCACTCGCCCCCTTCTTCACCTCCACCCCCTGGTCCACGGCCTGGGCCAACTCCACCCCCACACTCGACACCGCCCATCGCAACACCCTCGCCGACCTCCTCCTCGACCAGAACCGTGCCTGGTTCTCCGAGTCCCCCGCCCCTCCCGACAAGACACGAGCCAACATCGAGCGCCTCCGCCANNGACCACGACCTCGCCGAAGCCGACCACGTCACCCTCCCCGCGCGCCACGCCCTCCACACCCTCCGCCTCACCCATGACAACGCGCCCGCCCAGCATCCCGTCGGCAATCTCCCCATCGGCCCCGGCATCGCCCAGCTCCTCGACCGCGCCGCCGAGCTCATCGGAGGCACCCCCGAGTTCGACCTCCTCGCCGCCTGTTACACCCCCGCCGCCACCTACACCTCCGCCTTCGCGCGCTTCCTCGCCGCCACCTTCGCCGACTACGGCCTCATCGTCATCGACGCCTCCACGCGCGCCTTCCATTCCCTCGGCGCCCCCGTCCTCCGCCACGCCATCCAGCACGCCGACGCCCTCGAAGCCGCCCTCCACGACCGCGACAAGCTCCTCGCCCAACGCGGCTACCACTCCCAGGTCCTCGTCGCCCCCGGCTCCAGCCTCCTCTTCCTCATCGATGAAACCACCGGCGCGCGCCTTCCCCTCCGCCGCAAAAACGGAACCTGGTCCACCACCCACAACGGCGCCCGCACCCAGTACTCCGCCGACGACCTCCTCGCGATCCTCGACACCGCCCCCGAGCGCCTCAGCCCCAACGCGCTCCTCCGCCCCGTCTTTCAGGACCACCTCTTCCCCACCCAGGCCATCATCGGTGGCCCCGCCGAGATCGCCTACTACGCGCAGAACCAGGTCCTCTACCAGGCCATCCTCGGCCGCACCACCCCCGTCCTCCCGCGCCTCACCGCCACGCTCATCGAGCCCTCCATCGCGAAGATCCTCGACCAGCACCAGCTCACTCTCGAGGACATCTTCACCATCCACTCCGACGAGCTCGCCCACCGCCTCGGCGCGCGCTCGCTCCCCATCGAAGGCAAGCGCCGCCTCTCCGCCGCCGGCAACGCCCTCGACGACGAACTCGACGCCCTCCTCGCCTGGACCGAATCCCTCGACCCCTCGCTCGCCCGCGCCGCCCAGGTCTCCGCCTCGAAGATGCGGTATCAGATGAACCGCCTCCGCCGCCTCGCCGCCAACGTCCAGCTCCAGCGCGACGCCAGCATCCGCCGCCACGTCGATACGCTCAGCTTCAACCTCTTCCCCGACCGCCACCCCCAGGAACGCACCATCGGCGGCATCGCGTACTTAGCGCGCTACGGCGCCCCATTACTCGCGACTCTGATCGAGCAAGCAACACAAGACTGTCCCGGCCACAAAGCCATCTGGATCTGATCGAATCGCAGTAGTTTCTCGCTCCGGTCGAGCAAATCGACAGACTTTCAACGACCGATCGCTGCTCAATCTAGATCGTTTTCTGGATCACCTGGCAGAGCAAGAAACACGCGGCTTGACTCAAAAGCAAAGAGTATTGCGTGTCTTGCGAATCCGGGTGAAGTTTGACCAACCTCAGCAAATCGACCGGGCTAGATTTATCAGTCGCTGCCTTGCGCAAATCGACACCGTGGACCAACTTGTTTCGAAGCATGTACAAGTCAATGGCAATGTCCTTGACGATCCACGGGAGTGCCGGGACCGAACTGTCCCAAACAGGAAACACCGGTGTGTTCGCACCTAATAGCGCAACTAGCTTATCCCTGAATTCGTTCCGGTTCCCACTCTCCAGGATGGCCTCCATCCCCATAACCCAAAGCATTCCGGCAATAAGCGGGTGATAGTTCTCCATTCCTAACTGGAGCAGCGTCACTGCGTTCTTGAGTTCTGCGCTTGTGCCCTCCAACACTCGTCGGACCCTTTCGATCATGCGCATCAAATCCGGAAACATGGCCTTGTCGAATCTCTTGAGACGGGCCCATTCACCGGCAGCCATCGGATGGCGATATTCAACTTGCTCGATGAGAAATGAAGTACCCAAGTCTTCTCCTCGATAAATGAGACCTAGAGTCTCAACGGGCTTAATGACCTGGAACGCTGTTAGGGCAGAGCGAAAAAGCGTCTCCGCAGCCTCAACCGCGCGTTCCCGCTCGACGAATTCGATCGGCAGGTCGTAACGAAGCAACAAAAAGCGGCTTGCATTTCTCGCCTCCGAAAACTGCAACTCGGTCATCATTGGGCGGTCATCTTCCGCAATCAGCATCTCGTTAGGTCTCACCAACGAAAGCCCATCTGTCAGCGATACCACCTCCGTGTCCCCAGCATTTAGGTATCGAATTCCCGTATAGATCACGCGCTTGGCGCTCATGCCTTACTCCGTCCAAAAAACCCACCTGTTTTCGCTTCCATTTTAGGGCGCTAGATGACAGGCGCCCAGTGTCACGCCCGGCCTGCATTTTATTCGCATCAGCAAGCGCCTTTGCCTTCCCTGCCCAACAAAGAAAACGTGTCAGGGCACGACTTTAGTCGTGCCATAAAGTCGCGCCGTCAGGCGCTTCCTTGCTGCCGCAGGCCGTCCCTGGGGTCCCCGGCGGGCCGCTGTTGCTCGCTGGGGTTCTTTCGTACGCCGAAAGCAATTCTGACGCGAGTAATGTCACCCTGAGCGAAGGCCGGGCATGGCTCGGCCGAGTCGAACGAGCCGAATGGACCTGCATTTCTCTCCATCCCCGCATCGTTCGGGCATGCCCTACATCCAGTGCTGCGAAGCAGCACGACGGTAGAAGCCACGGCCTTCAGGCCGTGGAAAAAGCCCTAAAAAACTCCGGGCTTCAGCCCCGGAGGGCTCCGGAGCACCTCCACAAAAACTCAGGGGCGAGCGAAACCTCTGTCATCCAGAGCCGCCCAGCCCCGGAAACACCCCCCTACATACCGTCAGTCGGTGGTTTCCTGGTGGAACGGCGACATCCATGTGCCGTTCTGCTTCTGCCAGATCGAGGTGGCGATCACCTTCCCAGCCTGCTTCTTGCCGTTGCAGGTTGCATCCTGGCTCGCGTTATAGGTCATGATCACCGTCTCTTTATCGAGCCACAGATAAGAAAAATTGGACAGCGAAAAGCTGTTGA
This sequence comes from Acidobacterium sp., assembly GCA_003152595.1. Classification (GTDB taxonomy): domain Bacteria; phylum Acidobacteriota; class Terriglobia; order Terriglobales; family Acidobacteriaceae; genus Palsa-343. Next base: position 9,282 of record PMAM01000237.1, on the reverse strand, counting down.
CCTTGCAGATCGGGTCCACCGTGTTCTTCAGGATCTGCTGCTTTCCTTTCGCCACCATTCCATCCGCGATATTGATCACCTTGTCCGGGGTCATCCCTTCGATTGGCTTGGAGTCGTGGTCCTTCCATGCCTGCCATCCCGTTTGTTCCTTGCTTTGCAAAGCCTTCTCTACGTCTGCATTCGTCTGCGAGTACAGCTGGACGCCTGAAAACAGAACAGCGAAACCAAGTGCGTCAAAGCGATTCGACGCATGTTGATCCTCCGGGTTGATTTGCGACCAGAACTATAGGCGTCCTGCAAAACCGCGTCAACCTTAAACGGAACTCCTTCCTGGCGTCAGGAACGATGCACATCGCTAGCTCCGCCGGGTTGCGGGGAAAACTCGACGCCGAGCGCCTGGCACGCGCCCGCTCGACCCCCAGAATCCACCCATCCACCTAACGGCTAAAAGCTAACAGTCAGCGGTTACACTACCTCCATGCAGGCCCCAGCCTCCACCTGCGCCCCCGCCCGCCCCGCCATCCTCTGGCTCCAGATCATCACCCTCCTCTGGATGCTCGTCGAGTGCGCCGTCTCCGCGTACGCCGCCGTCACCGCGCACAGCCCCGCCCTGCTCGCCTTCGGCTCCGACTCGCTCGTCGAACTGCTCTCCGCCACCGTCGTCCTCCTCCAGTGGACCCCGCGCTTCTCCCTCTCCGAACGCACGGCCGCGCGGACAGCCTCGGTCCTGCTCTACGCGCTCGCCGGCATCGTCGTCGTGATCGCGATCCTCTCCATCCTGCTCAAGCGCCCGCCGGAAACCAGCGTTCCCGGCATCGCCATCACCGTCGCCGCCCTGATCGCCATGCCCGTCCTCGCCCTGCTCAAGCGCCGCGAAGCGCGCCGCACCGGCAACGTCGCGCTCGCCGCCGACGCGGTGCAGTCGGCCACCTGCGCCTGGCTCGCCGCCATCACTCTGGCCGGCCTTGGCCTGAACGCCCTCTTCCACATCGCCTGGTTTGACTCGCTCGCCGCCCTCGCCGCCACCCCGCTTCTCCTCAAAGAAGCCCGCGCCGCGTGGCGCGGCCACACTTGCAGTTGCTGCTGAAGCCGTACTCTTCTTCCTTCTTCCCGCTTCCTTCTTTCCGCTTCCTTCTTCCCGCTCCCGGCTGCCCCTCAGAAAACTGTCAAGTTTTACCGCTGATCCAAAGTAACTCGCGCTCACAACCAACCACTTACAATCCAAAACATTTGGCAGACTTACTCCACCAGCCTGCTATTCTAATAATAGGGAGATAGAAACAAAATCCCTCCCCTAACTTAGATCCAGAAACACCCAGGGCTCGCCGCAGCGAGCCTTTTCTCCTGCCAGAAAGGATTTGTTCCTATGTCGGCGAGCGCCGCCTCACTCACGGCTCAAGAACGTGACTTAGGTACCGCACGTCACCCGGAAAGCCAAATGTTGTCAAGTTCGTAAACATCGCTACGCATTTCAAAACAAAGGGCCTGCAACTTGTACCCCCGTCAGAACACAACATGTTCGACAAAAACGGCGCACAAAAGGCGAATCGACCTATCCCACCGCCGCCGCGAACAGCGATCCGTCGACAGGAGAAACATCGCCGAATCAGGCCTATTCACTCATTCGCCAACAGTGAGGGGGTCGAGCGAAAAGCTCTGTCCTGAAATCAACAACTTCCCAGGGGGTCGACCCCCTCAAATTGCATTTTCCAGGGATGAAGCAGGAAGCGCCCGGCTCTTCGCTGGCTGCTGACCGCTTCTTAGCTGACCGGCCCTTAGCTGACCGCTTCCTCGCCTCTCTACAGCTTCGCGAAGAAGCCCCGCATTCGCTCCAGGCCCTCCGCCACATCCGCGTGGCTCGTCGCGTACGACAGACGGATGTGCTCGGTCGTCCCAAAGGCCTCGCCTGGCACCGTCACTACGTGCGCCTCGTGCAGCAGCCGCTTCGACAGCTCCATCGCCGTGCCGACCTTACCGAGATAGTGCTTCACGTTGGGATACACGTAGAACGCGCCCTCCGGCTTGACGCACGTCACGCCTGGAATCTTCGCGAGGCCGGCGAGGGACTCATCGCGCAGCTTCAGGTAGTCAGCGCGCATCGTGCCGACGCAGGCCTGATCGCCCTTGAGCGCCGCAATCGCCGCCTTCTGCACGAACGACGCCGTGCTCGACGTGGACTGGCTCTGCAGCTTCGACATGGCCGCGATCACCGCCTTCGGTCCGAGCGCAAAGCCCGCGCGCCAGCCGGTCATCGCGTAGGTCTTCGAGAGCGACCCGAGGACAAGGATGTTGTCCTTCGCGTCGGTAAACGAGCCACCGCTCACCAACGCGCCTGTGTACTGCAGATAGACGTAGCACTCGTCGAGCAGCAGCCAGATGCCGCGCTCCTTCGCGAGGTGGACGATGCGCTCGAGATCCTTGGGCGCGATCACCGCGCCGGACGGGTTCGACGGCGAGTTCAGCAGGATGGCCTTGGTCTTCGGCGTGATGGCCCGCTCGATGGCATCGGCCGTCACGCGAAAACCCTCGGCGTCGCCCGCCTCGACGAAGACGCACTGCGCGCCCGCGTACTGCACGATGTCCTTATAGGAGACCCAGTAGGGCGTGGGGACGATGACCTCGTCGCCGTGATCGATGAGCACCTGGATGGCGTTGAAGATGGCCAGCTTGCCGCCGGTCGAGAAGATGGCCTCGTCCGGCGAATAGCTCGATCCGAAGTCGGCCGCGTGCCGATCGACGATGGCCTGGCGCAGCTCCGGAATGCCGGAGACCATGGTGTACTTCGTGAAGTTGTTCTGGATCGCCTCGATCGCCGCATCCTTAATATGCCGCGGCGTCGGGAAGTGCGGCTCGCCCGCGCCAAAATCCACCAGCTTCGCGCCCTGCGCGCGCAGCTTCGCGGCTTCGGCGGTCACAGCCATGGTGGCGGAGATCTCAATCCGCCCAATGCGGTCGGAGAACACTGCTGCAGCGGTCGTGGTCATGCTGCTATTTTTGCAGATTTCCCGCGCCGCTGCCGCCGTTTTTTAGACAGCTCGGAGCCCGGAGCTCGGTGCCCGGAGCGCAAGCTTTTCTCAGCCGAAGGTCGTCACCCGCTTGGCCGCCGTCACCACGTTCTGCGCCGAGTCGACCACGTCGCCCACCACGTCCTTGCTGCGCTTCAGATACTTGTTGGCCACGTCGGTCACGTTGTCCGCGGTGTCCTTGATGTAGTCGCCTGCATCGTTGACGGCGCGCTTGATCTGCCGACGGGTGCGCGCTCCCGACTGCGGCGCATAGATCAGCGCCAGCGCCGCGCCCGCCGCGACCCCAACACCAAAGGCTGCCCAAAATTTCCAGGTGCTCATCTCGTACTCCTTCCAGAGTTTCGCTCTCGTCCGATTTTGCCCTCTCGTCGGTCAGATACGACGGGGAGGCTGTTGGTTGCGTAGACTCCTTCCGCTTTGCGAANNTCAGGTCCTGCTTCTCGAGGCCGTGCACGGTCTTGTTGAACTCGTCCACCTTGCTCGACCAGTTCATGGAGCAGAACTTCGGCCCGCACATCGAGCAGAAGGCGGCTTCCTTGTAGTAGTCGTCGGGCAGCGTCTCGTCGTGCATCGACCGCGCCGTCTCCGGATCGAGCGAGAGGGCGAACTGCTTCTCCCAGTCGAAGGTGTAGCGCGCGTAGCTGATGGCGTCGTCGCGATCGCGGGCGCCGGGGCGATGGCGCGCGATGTCGGCGGCGTGGGCGGCGATCTTGTAGGCGATCATGCCGTCCTTCACGTCCTTCTCATTGGGGAGGCCCAGGTGCTCCTTGGGCGTGACGTAGCAGAGCATGCTGGCGCCGTGCCAGCCGATGAGCGCCGCGCCGATGGCGCTGGTGATGTGGTCGTAGCCGGGCGCGATGTCGGTGACCAGCGGGCCGAGGGTGTAGAAGGGCGCGCCGAAGCAGTACTCCACTTCCTTGTCCACCTGCTCCTTGATCTTGTCGAGCGGCACGTGGCCGGGGCCTTCGATCATCACCTGGACGTCGTCCTTCCAGGCTTTGGCGGTGAGCTCGCCGAGGGTCTTCAGCTCGGCGAACTGGGCCTCGTCCGACGCGTCGGCGACTGAACCCGGACGCAAACCATCGCCGAGCGAGAAGCTGACGTCGTGCTTCGCCATCACCTTCACGATGCGGTCGAAGTTCTCGTAGAGGAAGTTCTGCTTGTGGTTGTGGGTCATCCACTGCGCGAGAATGGCGCCGCCGCGGCTGACGATGCCGGTGATGCGCTTCGCCACCATGGGCACGTACTGGATGAGCACGCCGGCGTGGACGGTGAAGTAGTCGACGCCCTGCTCGGCCTGCTCCTCGATGACTTCGAGGTAGACATCGATATTGAGGTCCTCAACGCGCTTGACGCGGGCGAGCGCCTCGTAGATCGGGACGGTGCCGATGGGCACCGGCGAGTGGCGGAGGATCGCATCGCGGATCTCGGGGATGGAGCCGCCGGTGGAGAGATCCATGACGGTGTCGGCGCCGTGCTGGATGGCCATGTGGAGCTTGCGCAGCTCCTCCTGAATCTCCGAAGTCACGGCGGAGTTGCCGATGTTGGCGTTGACCTTGCAGCGGGTGGCGATGCCGATGCCCATCGGCTCCAGCTCGGGGTGGTTGATGTTGGCCGGGATGATGAGGCGGCCGGCGGCGATCTCGTCGCGGACCAGCTCGAGCGGAAGCTTCTCGCGCTCGGCGACGAAGGCCATCTCTTCGGTGGCCAGGCCTTTGCGCGCGAAGTGCATCTGCGACATGTTGCGGTCGCCGGTGCGCTCGGCTTCGGCCTTGCGGCGAACGATCCAGTCGGCTCGCGGCTTCAGGATTTCAAGGGTGGGGTTGGAAGCGGCCATCGATCACCTCGTCAGATGGGAGTGGAAGGGAGTTGCGGTTGGTGACGGAGATCCAAAAGTCGATTATAGATGGCGTTGCGGGGCGTGTGCTGGAGGGTACACCTGAGACCTGAGACCTGACACGCGTATCCAGTGCTCTAGTCCAGCCGGTACTTCGTCTCGGCCAGGTGATACAGCGGCCGCCACACCAGCCGATTGATGGTCACCACCATCAGAGCCATGATCATCGTCGCGGCCAGCAGCACTGCATAGTTCCCATCGCTGCTCGCCTGGCTGATCTGCGCGCCCAGCCCGAGGGTCGCCAGCGTGTTGCCCTTCAGCTGGAAGTACTCGGCCACGATCGAGGCGTTCCACGCTCCGCCCGACGCCGTGATCAGGCCCGTGATCAGGAATGGAAAGATGCCTGGCAGGATGACCGTGGTCCAGCGCTGCAAGTCCTGGAACCGGAACAGNNCCACGGATCCGATGCCCAGCCCGATCCCGATCCGCGACAGCGCCACCAGGATGAGCGGAAACAGCGCCGTTGCCGGGAACGACGCGGCAATCTGCGCCAGCGGCTGCGCGATGTGCGAGAACCGCGGATTGAAACCGATCGCGACGCCCACCGGAATCGTCCACAGCGACCCGATCAGCAGCGCCGCGTTCACCCGCACCAGAGTCAGCCCCGCGCCGCCCAGCAGGCGCAGGAACTCAGAACCATGAATCGCCTTCAGCAGCAGCAGCGCATGGAACGCCGCGTAGCCGATCACCACCAGCAACGCCACCGCAACCACCGCATAGATCGCAATGGAGCTCTTCTTCGCCTCGCTGTCGACTGGTTTTGGCTTCCGTCGTTTCCGCCGCGCAGCCAGGTCCGTGTAGAAGCGTTCCGCCATGGGCCGGAACGTGTACCGGTTGATGATCCCCAGCACGCTCGAGTTCCGCAGCGCATCGAGCACCGGTGAGGTCACGCGATCGCCGCTTTCCACCGTCTCGAACTTGAACTTGTCGGACCAGGCGATGAGCGGCCGCCACAACAACTGGTCTGTGATCACGATGATCAGCACCATGGTGATGAGGCCCCACGTCATCGCCGCCCAGTCGCCGTGCGAGGCCGCCGTTTGCAGATACGATCCCAGCCCCGGCAGCCGGAAGTTCCGGCTCCCCACCGGGAACATCTCGCACACCATGAGGAAGAACCAGCCGTTGGCCACGGAGACGATCGAGTTCCACACCAGGCCGATCGCGCCAAAAGGCAGCTCCAGCTGAAACAGCCGCTGCCAGCGCGAGAAGCGGTTGATCTGGGTCGCCTCCATTAGCTCGCGCGGGATGCTCTTCAGCGAGGTGTAGAAGCTGAAGGCCATGTTCCACACTTCGCCGGTAAAGATCAGCAGGATCGCGCCAAGCTCAATGCCCAGCTGCCGCGAGGGAAACAGCGACATCATCGCCAGCATCACGCCCGGCAAAAAGCTCAGCACCGGGATCGACTGCAGGATGTCCAGCGTCGCGATCATCAGCGACTCCAGCCGCTTGTTGTACGCCGCCGTGTATCCGTAGCCCACCGCGAACAGCAGGCTCAGTCCGTACGCGACAAAGATCCGCACCAGCGAATAGAAAGCATAGAGGGGCAGATGCACGGGCGATCGATGGATCTCCACCTCGGGAATCGCCGAGCTGAACCAGAACTTCGCGACCCACAGGATGGCGTAGAACCCGGCCAGCAGCGCCGCCGCCACGCTCAGGTCGATGAAGAAGGGCCACGTTCGCTCCATAACGAACGCGCGCGACAGCGTCAGACGCGGCTTCAAGCGCGGAACCTCATGCGCAGAATCTGTTGCGTCCAACTCATACGCAGAAGCCGGCCAGCCTCATCCGGCCTTCTCCTGCTGTTCCGGCTCGACTCCGCCCTCGACCGTCAGCTCTGCCGGCTCCTCGCCCTCATGCACGTGCAGCATGAAGCGACGCCGCGCATCGTCCCAGTCGAACAGCTCGGCGTACCGGCCCCAGTTAATCGCCGTGGCCAACTGCCGCTCACACTCGTCCTCGCTGAACTGCTCGTCCAGCATGTCGAGGAAGAACTCCTCGGATACGGAGTGATCGGTCTTGTTCGCCAGCGCCCGGCTGATCTGCCGCAGTAGCAGCACATGATCCAGCGCCGCCTTGCGGAAAAGCTCCTTCTGCTTAAGAATCTCCGACTCGGCATACTCGCGGCCCTCGGGTGTGATGGCCGCATCGCCTTCCTCCACCTTCAGGAAGCCCAGCAGCTGGCCCGCTTCCACGATGGGGAACAGATCGTCGATCTCGAACGCCAGCTCATCGGCCAGGCGATAGATGTCCGTCCGTCCGCCCAGATCGATGATCAGCTCCAGCAACCCAGCAATGCCGCCAGGCCGCGCATGGGGCAGCATCTCATAGCGCATCTGCCGTTGATCGCGCACGCGACGGCCGTCGGCCAGCACTGGCACCTCCGTCGGCACTACGTCCGGCCGCGTCAGCACCTTATAGATGTAGTCCACCAGCGCGGTGAACGCCTGCGTCTTGCGGTCGCGCGGCTGCGCCAGCTGCACTTTGAAGTCCGTCCGCACATGCCCGGGATTGCGTCCGAGCACGATGATCCGGTCCGCCAGCAGGACCGCCTCTTCGATGTTGTGCGTGACCAGGAAGATCGACTTCGTCGGGATCGTCTTCTTGTGCCACAGCTCCAGCAGTTCGCTGCGCAGGTTCTCGGCCGTAAGCACATCGAGCGCCGAAAACGGCTCGTCCATGAACAGCACTTCTGGCTCGACGACCAGCGCCCGCGCAAAGCCCACCCTCTGCCGCATCCCGCCCGACAGCTCTTTCGGATACGCCGCCTCAAACCCGTCCAGACCTACCGTGTCAAGGATCTTCAGGCTGCTCCGATACCGCTGCTGCGCCTGCATCCCGCGCGCCCTCAACGGCGCTTCCACGTTCTCCAGGACGGTCAGCCAGGGGAAGAGCGCAAAGCTCTGGAACACAATGGAGACGTTGACCTCGGTCGTTCCCAGGTCTTTTCCATGCCACAGCACCTGGCCCGCCGATGGCTGTGACAGCCCCGAGAGCATGCGCAGCAGCGTCGATTTACCCGACCCCGATGGCCCCAGCAGGGCGACAATCTCGCCCGGATAGATGGCCAGGTCGGTGGCGGAGATCACCTGGATGCGCGCGTCGCGCGACTGCGCGTAGTACTTCTCGACCTGCCGTGCCTGGATGATCGGATCGGTCATAAAAATCGGGTCCGTCACTCCCGCGAAGTGCGGGGCTTTCGCTCAGCATAGTGGGGCGAACGGTAAGATTCCGTTAAGATTCCTATGTCTGAAAACGAAAGGAGAGGCGCCGCAAAGGCATCTCTCCAGGAAAGCGTATCATCATAGGTGCAGGCTATCCCGGCTCGACTACCCGCAGGAGTCTGCTCGGCGATTCTGCAGTTCCCATAGTCCATTCTTCGCACGACAAGGAAGCGATAAGAGACGAATGTCCGAACAGCAGGCGAAACCCAGGGTGCTCGTCGCCGACGACGAGCGCGTGATTGCCGATACCCTTGCGATCATTCTCAACCAGGCAGGATTCGAGGCCACCGCCGTTTACAGCGGCGAGAAGGCCGTCGAGATGGCCCAGATTTTGAAGCCGGACATGCTGATCAGCGACGTCATCATGACCGACCTGAACGGCATCGACGCNNCAGGACCTGCTCGCTCGTTTGCGCAGTTAAGCACTGACCTCATTCCCGGCAGGCATTGGCTTTCGCCGAAGGCAACGCTCTTGCCCCAATGGCGCGCGAAGCGCGCGTCCGCCTGGACAGCTAGTCCTTCTGCTTCGGATACCAGGTAATCTGTGCAGCGGCCGTCGTATCGCTCCGGGCGCCGGTCTTATAAATTGGCGCCTTCCAGCTCTCGTACTGCACCAGACCCTTCACCTCGATGTCTTTTGCGATCCGCTTCACCACCGACCCGGCAAAGTCGTTCTGCGTCGTACCGCCGGGGATGAACTGTGCCGAGGCTTTCACATTCCGGTACATGAACTGAATGTCTTCGTTGCCTGACAAGTGCCAGGTGAGCCAGGCTTGTCCGCCTTTGCCCTGGCGGCCCACCCAGTCCGGCAGGAATCCCTTGTTCGTCGGCCCCTGCTTCTGCACGGTCTCGACATAAAGGAATTGGCCCTGATTGATCAATGAACCGTCCGGATTCGCGTGGCTTGCCGGCTCGGTATTTGCGCCTTCCAGCCGCAGATCCAGCTGGTGCAAATACGGGAACTGCGCCAGATAAATACCTGGATGCAGGCCGGATCGCCTCGGCGCCGAAATGGGGCTCACATCGTCATGGACGAAGGAATCCGAATACAGCGTGATCCACTTCTGCAGATGCGGCAGCCGCCAGTCGAAGTCGAAGTTGCCGAATCGCGCGCCCGGATCGCTGCGAGAAA
>PMAM01000155.1 GCA_003152595.1 Acidobacterium sp. | reverse complement strand
ACATCTGCGGCGAGGAGACCGGACTGCTCGACTCTTTGGAGGGCAAGCGCGGCAACCCGCGCCTGAAGCCGCCGTTCCCCGCCAACCAGGGCCTCTACCAAGGCCCGACGCTGATCAACAACGTCGAGACGTTCGCCAACGTTGCCCCCATCATCCGGCATGGCGGCGAGTGGTTCTCCGCGATGGGTACGGCGCGCAGCAAGGGCACCAAGGTCTTTGCGCTCACCGGCAAGATCAAGCGCACCGGCCTGGTCGAAGTGCCCATGGGCATGACGCTGCGGCAAATCATCTTCGACATCGGCGGCGGCGTTCCCGACGGCAGAAAATTCAAGGCAGTACAGACTGGCGGACCTTCGGGCGGCTGTTTGCCTGAGGAACACCTCGATTTGTCCATCAGCTACGACGCCCTCATCAGCGCCGGTTCCATGATGGGTTCGGGCGGCATGATCGTCATGGACGATACCTCGTGCATGGTGTCGGTCGCCCGCTTCTTTATGGAGTTCTGCATGACCGAGTCCTGCGGCAAATGCGTTCCCTGCCGCGCCGGCACGGTGCAGATGTTCGAACTGCTGACGAAAATCTGCAAAGGCGAGGCCACGCACCGCGATCTCGACCAGCTGACCGAGCTGTGCGAGGTTGTCGGCGCCACCAGTCTGTGCGGGCTCGGACAAACCGCGCCCAATCCTGTGCTCAGTACGCTGCGCTACTTCAAACACGAGTACCTGGCGCACATCGACGAGAAGCGATGTCCGGCGGGCGTCTGCGAGTTCAGTCCTGTGGCGGTGGAGGTACACGCATGAGCGCGGAACCGAATGTTCGCACACTCACGATCGACGGCGAAGAGATCAGCGCCCGCTCCGACCAGACCATCCTCGAAGCCGCACGCGAGCACAACGTCGATATTCCCACGCTGTGCCATCTCGAAGGGCTTTCCGAAGTCGGCGCCTGCCGCCTCTGCCTCGTCGAGGTGAAGGGCGCGCGCCGTCTGCTGCCCGCCTGCGTGACGCAGGTTGCGGAGGGGATGGAGGTCACGACCCACAATCCGAAGATCGACCGCTACCGCACCATGATTCTGGAAATGTATTTTGCGGAACGGAACCACGTCTGTTCGGTCTGCGTTGCCAACGGCAACTGCGAGTTGCAAAGCCTGTCGCTGAAGCTGGGCATGACCCACGTCGAGATTCCGTACCAGTATCCGCGGCTGCCCGTCGATGCCTCCCACCCGCGCTTCACCGTCGACCATAACCGCTGCGTGCTCTGCACACGCTGCGTTCGAGTCTGCTCCGAGGTCGAGGGCGCGAATACCTGGGGCGTGATGGGACGCGGCGGCCAGTCGATGGTGATCACCGATCTCAAGCAGCCCTGGGGCGACTCGGAAACCTGCACCAGTTGCGGCAAGTGCGTCCAGGTGTGTCCGACCGGCGCGCTCTTTGAGAAGACCAGCGTGGGCAGCAAGGCACACAAGCATCCTGAATTCCTGCCGTATCTGCAGATCATGCGCGAGGGAGAGAAGCCATGAGCGAACTCACAACACTCGCCACCGTCTGGCTCGATGGCTGCTCGGGATGCCACATGTCGCTGCTCGATATGGATGAGCGGCTCATCGAACTCAGCAGCCAGTTCCGCCTGGTCTACAGCCCGCTGGTCGATCGCAAGACCTTTCCCGACCACGTCGATGTCACGCTCGTCGAAGGCGCCGTGGCCAGTGAAGACGACCTGAAGAAGATCCGCAAGATCCGCGAGCACACGCACATCCTGGTTTCGCTCGGCGACTGCGCGCTGACCGGCAATGTCTCCGCCATGCGCAACACCTTCGGTGTGCAGCCGGTGATGCTGCGCGTCTACGAACAGAATGCCGATCTGCAGAAGCAGGTGCCCACCGTCGGCGTGCCCGCGCTGCTCGATCGCGTGCGCCCGGTGCATGAAGTCGTCCCCGTCGACGTTTTCGTGCCCGGCTGCCCGCCCTCGGCGGACACCATCTATCAGGTCTTGTCGGAACTGCTCGCCGGCAAGGTGCCCACGCTGGGCGGAGTCGCCCACTTCGGCTGAGGAGAGTTGCATGCCCCGTACCATCGTCATCGATCCCGTCACACGCCTGGAAGGACACGGCAAGATCACACTGCAGCTGGACGAAGCGGGCATCGTGCAGGATGCGACCTTCCACGTGACCCAGCTGCGCGGCTTCGAGAAGTTCACCGAGGGGCGCCCTTTCTACGAAATGCCGAACATCACGGCGCGCATCTGCGGCATCTGCCCGGTCAGCCACCTCGTCGCGTCGTCCAAGGCCTGCGACGCGATCCTTGCGGTGAAAATTCCGCCCGTCGCCGCCGACCTGCGCCGCATTTTGAATCTCGCGCAGCTCATCCAGTCGCACGCGCTCAGCTTCTTCTATTTGTCCTCCCCCGATCTGCTCCTGGGCATGGACGCGCCCGCCGAGGAGCGCAGCATCCTGCACATCGCGCACTCGCATCCTGAAATCGGCGCCGACGGCGTGTCCCTGCGCAAATTCGGACAGCAGATCATCGAGCTGCTCGCCGGCCGCCGCATTCATCCTGGCTGGACGGTGCCCGGTGGCGTGAACGAGCCGCTCACCGCGGACAAGCGCGGCCAGATGCTCGCCATGATCCCCGCCGCGAAGGACGCCATCCAGCGCACGCTGCATTGGTACAAAGGCGCAACGGAAAAATTCACCGCCGAAATCGGTGTCTTCGCGAACTTCCCCACGCTCTTCATGGGGCTCGTCGACGAGCACGGCCTGGCGGAGTACTACGACGGCGCTTTGCGCGTCATCGACTCGGAAGGCAACGTCATCGCCGGCGAGCTGAACCCGGCACACTACNNGGCTATCCGGGCGGAACCTATCGCGTTGGCCCGCTGGCGCGCCTGAACCTCGCCGACCGCTGCGATACGCCTCTGGCCGACGTGGAATGGCGGGAATTTCGCGCCATGTCTCCCCGGCCGGTGCTCAGCTCTTTCCACTATCACTACGCGCGGCTCGTGGAAATGCTCTACGCGACGGAAAAGATCGAAACGCTGCTCGCCGACAAAGCGATCCTCGATAAGCATGTGCGCGCCACCGCCTCGGTTAACAACCTCGAAGGCGTCGGCGTCGCAGAAGCGCCGCGCGGTACGCTGATCCACCACTACAAGGTCGATGAAAACGGCCTCATCGTCTGGGCGAATCTCATCATCGCCACCGGCCACAACAACGCCGCCATGAACCGCGGCATTCTGCAGACCGCGCGCCACTATGTGCAGGGCGACAACATCGCCGAAGGCATGCTGAATCGCGTCGAAGCCGTCGTCCGCACCTTCGACCCCTGCCTCAGCTGTTCCACCCACGCCATGGGCCGTATGCCGCTCGCCATCGAGCTGCGCGCGCCGGATGGTTCGCTGGTGAGGGAAGTGCGGCGAGGCTGACGATGAAGCCGAACCTGGCCCACTCGCCCGCGCCGCCCGCACTGCTGCTGGCGTGCGGCAATTTGCTCCGCCAGGACGACGGCGTCGGCCTGCGCATCGCCGAAGCCGCCGAACACCTCTTTCCGGCATCGCGCCTCCGCATCGTGGCCGCCCAGCAATTCACGCCGGAGATGGCCGCCGATTTAGCGGCCACAGACCTCGTCATCTTCGTCGATGCCTCGGCCGTCGATGAGCCAGGAGCGATCCGCGTGGCTGCAGTCGCTGCGTGCGATGACGCTCCTGAAACCCACCACCTCGATCCGCCGGCGTTGCTGGCGATGGCGCAGACCTTTTGCGGCCACGCTCCGGCGCGCGCCTTCGCGCTCACCATTGGCGCATGCCGTTTCGGCTATGGCGAGGAGCTTTCCGGACCGCTCCGCCAGGCCGTTCCGCGCGCCGTACGCCTGCTCACCAGCCTGGTGACGGCCTTTTCCGCCGAAGCGTAGCTACCCGCCGAATGGCCGCAACACCTCGATAAAACCGGGTGATGATCGGTACTGACAAATGCTGCGTGGGGGACTATCCTTGCGCCGATCAGAGGCGCGTGCCATGAAAGCCATCGTCTATCGCCACTTTGGTTCCCCTGACGTTCTTCACTGCGAGGAAACCGCGAAGCCCGCTCCGCATGACGGCCAGGTTCTCATCCGAGTTCGCGCCGTCGGTCTCAATCCGCTCGACTGGAAGCTGATGAAAGGCAAGCCCTGGTTCCTTCGCCTCATCCTGGGTCTGCACAAACCAAAGCATCCGGGCGTGGACGTCGCCGGCGAGGTCGAATCGATCGGCGGCGGCGTAACGCAGTTCAAACCGGGCGACGCGGTCTTCGGCGCCTGTCGTGGCGCGCTCGCCGATTATGTGTGTGCGCCAGTGTCGTCGCTCGCCATCAAGCCAGAGAACGTCAGTTTCGAACAGGCCGCTTCGGCTCCCATTGCTGCCTTCACCGCCCTCCAGGGACTGCGCGACAAAGCCCGCATCCAGCCAGGTCAAACCGTCCTCATCAACGGTGCAGCCGGGGGCGTCGGCACCTTCGCGGTGCAGCTCGCGAAACATTTCGGCGCAGCCGTTACGGGTGTCTGCAGCACGCGCAACGTGGAGCTGGTTCGCTCCATCGGAGCGGAACGCGTCATCGACTACACCCAGCAGGGTCTCGCCGAGGACGACCAGCGGTACGACGTGATCCTCGAATGCGTGGGAAATCTCTCCATACCCCACCTGCGGCGCATGCTGAAGCCGAGGGGCACCTGCGTATTCATCGGAGCGAGTCCGGACGCGAGCCTCATGACGATTCTGGTCAGCATGCTCAGGATGTTCGTGCTCGGCCCCTTCAGGAGGCAGAAAATCCTCACCTTCATGGCCAGGGGAAATCATGAGGACCTGAACTTCATCGTCGGCCTGCTGCAGTCGGGCGCCGTGAAGCCGGTAATCGACCGCTGCTACGGGATGGGCGAAGTCACCGAAGCGATGAAGTACCTGGAAGCCGGACACGTGCGCGGCAAGCTCGTCGTCCGCATCGCGTAGGGCGAGCCGGCGCGGTCGCAACACGCCCAAGCCGGAGGCTACGGAGTCCGCAGTCTCCAGTGAGGCTTCTTCTCTGCCTTCACGACCGGCAGAAACGCCACGCGATCCTCTTTGCAGATCGCCCGAATCGCGGGCCTTGCTGTCATCGGTCCTGAGGGCAGTCCGCCGCCCGGTGCGATCCACTGGCCCACCATCGTGAACCGCCGCAGACCAGGCAGTTTATTCGGCAACGGACGGAAGCTGCCGCCCGGCGACAGGAACCAGCCTTCCATGCTGCCCTTCCAGTTGCCGGTGTAGCGCATCACCGAGGCCGGCGTCGACACGTCGACTGTCTCAATCGCCCGACGAACACCCGGAATCTTCCGCTCCAGAGCGGAGACAACCGCCTCGGCAACGCGATTCTTTTCGGCGCGATACCGCTCCGGATCGTCCTTGTACAGATCGGTCCAATACCGGAAATTCCGCGTCATCAGCATGCTGGTAATGGCCGTCTTGCCTGGCGGAGCGAACGTGGGATCGAAGTGGAAGATGCGGAACCCAATCTGCTTCACCTCGGTCTCGGGGTCGATGCGAATCGGCGCATCGAGAATCCGGCTTACCGACCACGGCAGGTCGGACAAATCCATCCCGACGCCAAGGGAGACCTGCAGGTACGAGGGAAACGTCTGCATCGTTTGATAATTCCGGTCGATGGCCGCATTCTTGTACCACCCGCCCAGCAACTCATAGATGGTTGCGTGGCCGTCGGCCGCCGAGATCACCCAGTCCGCCGCGATCGTCTCTCCGCTGGCCAGCTGCACTCCGACAGCGCTGTCGTTCTCCACCAGGATGCGTTCCACCTTCGCCCCACACCGTACGTGTCCGCCCAGGCTCGTCAGCTTTCTTTCGATCAGATGGATCAGCGCCTGTGCGCCGCCGATTGAGTAGCCCCCGTCGCCGGCGTTCATCCACGCCAGCGAAATCACCAGGGCGATCGCGGAAAGCTGCCCCATCTCGCCTTCGCCAAAGAAACGGCTCAGCAGGGGATGCGTGAAACGCTTTCCATAGTCGCCGCCGCTGATGTTCGCCAGCCGCCGCAGGGTGGGAACGCACGAGAGGTCGCGCAGGTACGTCCGCCAGTTGGTGGACCAACCTTTGCCTGGCTCGGGAATTCTGAATTTGCTCAGGGTGCGGATGTCGCGCGTGAGAGCACGAATGGCGGCGGCATCCTGCGGCGCATGTTCCAGCAGTTCTTTCTCCAGCCGATCCACATCCGTGAAGACGCGCAGGCTTTCACCGTGCTCCGTCTCCATCCGCACGAACTCCGCCGGATCGACAAACCGCAGCTGGTCGATGTCGCACACCTCGCGCCAGATGCGATTGAATTCGCTGCCGGGTTTCGAGCCAACCAGCCAGTGCAGGCACGTCTCGAACGTAAAACCGTGCCGGTGCCAGCTCATCGCCAGCCCGCCGGTCATCGTGTGCATCTCGAGGACTTCGGCCTGATATCCGCTGCGCTGCGCGTAAACAGCGGCGCACAATCCGGCAATCCCGCCGCCGATGATGACGATCCTGCGGCCATTCTGATTCATAGGTCTTCTCCTCGGGCGCCGGTCCGCCCTTCGCCAGCGGAGTATAGCCGCGGAAAGCCTGAGAGTCTGTGACGGAAGGCACAAGTCTGTGCGACTTTCGAGAAGTCTTCCGTTCGCCAAAGACTGGAGTAATCCACCTGAGCTGCCGTGTGTCGAGGTCTGAGGGACAACCACGGGACTTTTCCGGCCCTCTAATGACGTGGCAAGCAGTACCCGCCCTATCCAGGCAAGTCTGCCCGGGTCCATTCTTCACAACAGTTTTCGACAGGAGATTTCCAGTGAAACGGAGCTTTACGTTCGTCGTGTGCCTGTACGCGCTGATCGGAATTACCAGTTACTTCAGCGCCTCGGCCAGTGCGCAAACCGCGTCATCCCGCAATGTTGTCGCATATGTTTACGTCGCCAACTCCGCCGGAGGCAACACGACTGAGATTTCGGCCTTCGCGGCGGATAACGCAGGAAGACTTCGGCCGGTGCCGGGCTCTCCTTTCATGGAGAACGTCGGTTACATGGCAGTGAACGGGACGTACCTGATGGCCGCGTCCGGAAGCAACATCAACTCCTACAGGATCGCAAATGACGGTTCGCTGACCTATGCGGTGTCCACCGACTATCAGCAGGTTGAGCCGGGTTGCGGCGGCGCGAACCAGCTGGCCTTCGATCACACCGGGCAATCGCTGTATGCTGCGGAATACGACGTCGACTGCGCTAACAATGGACTCACCGACTGGGCGGTGGACGATGCAACGGGAGGGCTGAATTATCTCGGGCTCACCGATACCGGGAACTGGAACATAAATACTCCTTCCTTTATCGGCAACAACCAGTATGGATACACCGCTTACAACGACAGCTGCATGTACTACAGCATGAATGGATTTAAGCGCGGATCCAATGGGATGCTGACCGAGTTTGGCCCGGCCATGAACAAGCCAACGCCTCCCTCCGGGGTCAGTGCCTACATCCCGGCTCTCGGGGCTGCCGATCCGACCAACCATGTGGCCTTTGCCGAATACCCAGCGAACCCGCCCGGATGCGCATCCGGCTCGGTGCAGCTCGCCACCTACACCGCCAATGCCGACGGTTTCCTCACCACGACCAGCACCTGGTCGAATATGCCGGCGACCGCGATTCAGAGTGTCTACGACATGAAAATGGCGCCGTCCGGAAAGCTACTTGCTGTGGCCGGGCAGGAGGGCCTGCAGGTGTTCCACTTCAACGGCGCCGCCCCGATCACAGGCTATACCGGCCTGTTGACGACCGATCCGATCAACGAGATGTTCTGGGACAACGACAATCATCTGTACGCGATCACCGGCGTCTTCAACAGCGGCGTCAACCGGCTGCACGTCTTCACCATCACCCCGAGGGACTACCGCGAGGCCCCGGGCTCTCCGTACACCATCAGCGGACCTCAGCACATCATCGTTCAGCCGTGGCCCCGTTATCAGCCATACCAGCCAAGACCCTAGCCTCGGCGCAAGACTGGCTTGATGAAGCGGTGCCTTAGTACGACTGCGGCTGGGTCGGGGGCGCCGCGTTCTGCGGTGGCTGGCCCTGATCAGGCGGAGGCGCTTGCCCGCGCGGCGGCGTGTAGTGCGGACGGCTCTGCAGCTTGAAGTCGTCGCGGATCACATAGAAATTCTGTTCAGGTAAATCCGCTTCGAGCAGCGCGCCTTCGCTCGTGTAATAAACCTCAACCGTGAACCCATTCTCCTCGCTGATCGCCACGCTGGTGTGGTGCGCATCCACGGGCTGGCCGTGAAACGTACCCTTCACGTCCGGCTGCGCGTTGTAATCCGCGGGCACCAGCAGACCATTTTGTTTTGGGATTACGATCCAGGTCGTCGGCGGATGCGCCAGCGCGAAATGTGCCATCGCAACGTAAGCAGCCGGGTCAAGATCCGGCAGCAGCGCTGTGTGTTGATGCCGATCGAAGCTGTTGCTCGTTGTTTTGCCGCTGGCAACGATGCTCACCTGGAACTGCCGCCCCGACGGATCCGAGTTCATTCCGAACGTCACCTGCGATCCGTTCACCGTGCCGCTGAGCTGGTCGCGTACGATGTTCAGCTGCCCATCGAGTCGATTCTCATTCGTGAACGAATAGGTGAACTTCGGTATTTTCATGTCGCCGTGCGAGCTGATTCGATATCCGCCGGAGACCGCCGTGACCGTGCAGTCCGCCGAACCCACATTCTTTCCGTCATTCGCCTGCACGATGCTGAAGTGAGCCTGGCCCGCAGGCACCGCGGGCGCCTGCGCAAAAACGGCTCCTGCAAAAATCGCTGGAGCCAGTGCAGAAAAAAGGATCAAGCGCATGGTTTTGACACACCTTCCTGGGGAGTTAGACCCGAAATCCTGACAAAGGATGCGGTGCTCGAATCGAGCCACCTCGGCACAGCGCATGGACTCCTCTACCGAAACAGGCTCAGATCGATTGCGTTCGCCATCGCATCGTAACCCGCGTCTTTCGGATGCAGGTGATCCCCGCTGTCGTACGCCGGCGCAAACACGAGCGGGTGATCCGGATCGCGCGTTGCCTTGTCAAAATCGACCATCCCGTCGAAGACACCGCTGCTCAGGATCCACTGATTCACGGCTTCGCGGATCTGCTCGCCCTTGTCCGTGGAGTATCCGGCTCCCTGATACGGAGTGAGCGTTGCGCCGAAGACTTTGATGCCGTGCTCGTGCGCGCGGGCGACAAGCTGGCTCAGCCCCTGCTCCAGGTCCTCGGCCGTGAGCTTGTAATTCGGCCGATTCGGCTCATGCAGCGTGCCGATGTCGTTGATGCCTTCCAGGACGATCACGTATCGGACGCCAGCCTGAGACAGTACATCGCGATCGAAGCGTGCCAGCGCATTCGGCCCAACGCAGTGGATCAGGATGCAGTTGCCGCCGATGCCTTCGTTCAGAACCGCAAGGTCCGCCGTGGCGGGATTGTTGTGCAGGCGCACGGCCAGGTAGTCGGACCAGCGGTGGTTCTCGTTGTTCGTCGCGTACGCACCGTCGGTGATCGAGTCGCCGAACGCGACCACGGCGGCGGCCTTCGGGGTCACCGGCTCCACATCCACGCCCTTGACGAAATACCACGACGGAACCGGCGTGGGGTTGGTGAAAGAAGCGGCGCTGACCGCGTTGCTGCCCGCCTCGATGGAATTGAGTTGCTGCGCGCCCGAGTGCACAGACACATCGCTGATCTGCTGCAGCGGCAAGAACAAGCTGATCGCCAGGTTCGCGAAGGCAGGGGTGGACATCGGAACGGGGTCGCTGACGATCTCGGCGGCGGGCGGGATCACGATGGAAGGCTGGCCGCCGAAGGTGAGTGCATGCATGGATTCAGGCTGAATCGCGGATTCTCCGGCACTGAGCGCGACGTTGGCCGCGTCGATGCGCAGCGGCTCGGTGCCGAACTCGTTCGTGAACCGCACGCGCAATGCCTTGCCCGGAATCGAGGTATGCACGATTTCGCGCAGCGTGGAATCGACCAGGGTGGGAATCGTGTGCCAGGGATCGCCGCCGAAGGGCGAAGCGGCCCAGGTTCCAACCCATTGCGCCGGTGCCGCCGGCGGGTTAGGCCGCTGCACCTGGCCATTCGCGCTCAGAGACCAACTGATCAGTACCGCGATCACGAACAGCGAGAAGCGAACAAGCGGCAGCAGGAGCGCAGAGCGCAAACGGAGCATGGTTAGAGTCCTCACCTGGCAATATGGATCATCGGGACCGATCCATGATAAGCGCAGCCGTACACAGATATGCCCTTTCCTCTGCGAGAGCAGAAGAAAGGGCATCGCAAGCCCAGTTTCTCAAATCCGGTTCTGAAATCCAGCGGCTACTTCTTCGCCTGCGCAAACCGCTTGTTGATCTCGTCCCAGTTCACCGTGTTCCACCAGGCCGCCAGATACTCCGGCCGCCGGTTCTGGTACTTCAGGTAGTAGGCATGCTCCCACACGTCGTTACCCAGGACCGGATAGTACCCCTGCGACAGCGGGCTGTCCTGGTTCGCGGTGGTGATGATTTTCAGCTTGCCGTCCCAGATCAGCCAGCCCCATCCGGAGCCGAACTGCTTCGCCGTGGTTTCGTTAAATTGCTTCTTGAAATCCTCGAAGCTGCCGAAATCCGTCTTGATCTGCTCCGCGATTGCGCCCGTGGGTTCGCCGCCGCCGTTCGGCTTCATGATCGTCCAGAACATTGTGTGGTTCACATGCCCGCCGCCATTGTTGCGAACCGTGGTGCGCA
>PMAM01000035.1 GCA_003152595.1 Acidobacterium sp. | reverse complement strand
TTCGCCTGTCCCGGCTTCGGCAAAAACTCCATGTAAGGAAAGCTGCTGCCGATGATCAGAAATCTGTCGCATTCCTTCAGCGCATCCTGCGATGGCGCCGTGCCGAGCAGCCCGATGCCTCCCAGCGCATAGGGACTGTTGTCCGGGATGGCGGCCTTCCCGAGCAACGCCTTAATGACCGGTGCGGCCGCCGCTTCAGCCAGAGCGAGGACCTCTTCCCGGGCGTTCAGGCAACCGCGGCCGATGAGCATTGCTACCCTGGATCCGCTGTTGATTAGATCCGCAGCCTGTTGCAGAAGCTGTTCGGGAGGATTGGAATGCGGCGCGGCAAACAGGTCGCCGCTGTGCGCCGCGATGTTCGCGGAGGAACGCTCGTTCTCCGACTTCGTCCATTCCTGAATATCCTTGGGGATGGTGATATGAGAGACAGTTCTCCGGGCCAATGCAGTCTTGATCGCCTCGTCGACCACGTTGACGAGGTGGGCTGGACCCATCACGCGCTGGTTGTAAGCGGCGACATCCATGAACAGTTTGTCGAGATCGACGTCCTGCTGATAATGCGTGCCGATCATGTCGTGAAAGGTATGACCGGTGATGGCCAGGACGGGCTGTAGATCGCATTTCGCGTCATAAAGACCGTTCAACAGATGAATGCCTCCGGGACCGGAGGTTGCAAGGCACACTCCGAGACGGCCGGTAAACTTGGCATAGCCGCAGGCGGCGAAGGCGGCCGCTTCTTCGTGCCGCACCTGGATGAACCGCAATTTGTCCTGATGCGTGCGCAAAGCCTCGAAAATGCCGTTGATGCCGTCTCCCGGGAAGCCAAAAATGGTATCGACTCCCCACTCGATGAGCCGCTCTACCAGGTGATCGGCTACTGTTGCTTTAGACATCGATATTCTCCTCTGGAAAGCTCCTAAAGATGGCTCATTCGCGCCGTTCATTCCCGCATCATGAATCGACGTTCCGCTGGTCACGCCGCACGCGTTTGCGATACTTCCACGAGCACTCTCCGAACTCGAAAGCCCTGTCGGTCGAACCCGAGCTTCCGGAGCCCTGGCTCAAGGACAGGTCTCCCATTCTCGTCGCATGCAATCTGAAATGTGCAAGAGCAGGTCGGGCAAAGCCAGAAGAATTCCACGTGAATCTCGTGAGCGCTTCCGCTTTCCCACGCATAGACCGACCCGTTCCTGAGATAACGCAATTCCTCGCCGCATTCTGGGTTGAAGCAACGTCCTATCATGAAGAATCTTTCGCGATCTTCTCTGCATGTCGCGTCCGGGCGCATTTCTGCACCAGCGCCCGCATGACCGCTGTGCCTATATCCCGCGAAACAATTTCCAGAAAGTCTCGGGCTGAGAATCAATAGTCCCCAACAAGCTTTGGTTGGCCGCCGGAGGCCAAAGCAAAGCCACCGCCCTCCGGAGACGATCTCGTTATCACCGAATCGTAAACAGCAGTCCAGGGCTGAACCGGTCAAAATTGCTCACATCTTTTGGATATTTCTCCGGATCGCGACGGTCAGTCGGAAAGCCTGTCATTGGTCGGCGAGGAGGCCTTGGGGTCCACAATGCATACGTGGGAAAGGAGAACCAACTGCAATCAGGCGCATGGCAAGCAGGAATCGCCAGGCTGCGTAGAACGCGCCAATTGTTGAAAGCCTATCCGGTGAGGTCACGCCCGTCGGGCGGAGACAAGCCTCGAGGTCGTTGCAGGCGCTCACGGGTCAGTTGCGCGAACCGCTCGGGCAGCGCTTGTGTTCGCAACAAAACTCTGGGAGGGAAAAGCGCCATCGTACGGGCTGACGCAACGACAGACTTTCGCTCTGGAGGCAAAGCAGTCAACCTCGGGAATGCGGTGCAGCCGTCCTTCACAGACCATCGCTGGCCCTCCGTGGCCGCCTTCGGCACCTGACCGCCGTTTCAATCGCGTCTCTCCGTAAAGATGGTGACAAGTCATTGTAGTGCAATCGCTTAGGATGCGACAGCATGCCCTTAACCGGGCGGAAGCGACCACTCAGCGCGATGGAGCACGACCGAATGATCTGCCCACAAGCGCCATAAGTGGTTCTTTGGGGACCCTCCGCAGACGAACCGGGCCGGCCGCGGGTCGATCTTCAAAAGTGAGCAATATTGACCGGATGAGACGTCGCAACGATGAAATATTCCTGAAATGAGGGGGGCTCCCGTAACCAGATCGATCCTCCCCGATACAGAGCGATGAAGCAGAAGGAGCGCCGGTCTTGAATTGGTGGGCGGATACTGTTCGATCATCCGGCCTGACAGGCCTGCTCATCCAATCACTAGACGATCACGTACTCAGCCCCATGCTGAGCGAAGTACCACGCGGACCCATCTCGAGTCTATTCGATCGGCTGTTCACTTCTCCTAACAGCATCTTCTCTCCACAATCCGCTCCTGCACACGAGATCTTCCGCCTTTCCATTTTTACGCTGATCGTCACCGGCGCAATCTTTGTGACTGTTTCCAGTTTGCTGCTATACGCGATCATCCGCTTTCGCCAGCGGCCCGGAGAGGCCGACGCCGATCGTGAGCCGCCACAGATCTACGGAAGCAACCAGATTGAACTGGCATGGACCGTCATCCCGATACTGATTATTGTTGTGCTCTTTCTATCGACCGTTCGGGTGATCTTCGGCATTCAGCAGGCGCCGGAGCCAAAGCCGGCGCTCAATGTAGAGGTAGTCGGGCATCAGTTTTGGTGGGAGTTCCTTTACCCCAGGTATGGCGTGGTCACTGCGAATGAGCTTCATGTGCCGGTCAGCAATGACCCGACTCACCCAATGCCCACCTACCTGAAACTCACGACGGCAGACGTGGATCACAGCTTCTGGGTGCCTCGCCTGGCTGGCAAGACTGACATTTTTGGAGGCCAGGTGAACACGACCTGGATCCAGCCGGAGGTCACCGGCATCTACCTCGGCCAGTGCGCCCAGTTCTGTGGCGTGGAGCATGCGCGGATGCTGATACGCGTCTATGTGCAGACCCCGGCAGATTTTCAGAAGTGGATTGCCAATCAACAAAAGACCGCCGTTGAAGATCCGAATGTGGCGGAAGGACGGGCTGTCTTCGAGCACAATGCCTGCATCACTTGCCATTCGATTGCCGGAACGGTAGCGAATGGCCGCTTTGGCCCTGACCTCACACACCTCATGAGCCGCGACACCATTGGTGCGGGAACACTACCGAATACGCGGGCCGATCTCGAGAAATGGATCAAGGATCCCGACGCATACAAGCCAGCCTGCCTGATGCCTGCGATGAAGTTGAGCGACCAGGACGTAAGCCAGATCGTGTCCTATCTGGTAACGCTGCACTGACCAGTTTGAAGCAGGGGAATTCATTTATGGCCGATTCGATCTCTCTTTCAGGAATAGTCGATCTGACCCCTGAGGATAAGCATCCCCGCTTATGGCTGCAAGTGATGCACGACTGGATCGTTACGGTCGATCACAAGAAGATCGGTCTCATGTATATCGCCGCCTCCCTGCTGTTCTTCGCGGTCGGCGGCGTCGAAGTGCTCCTGATGCGAATTCAGCTCGCCGTGCCGGAATCGAAGTTCCTCTCCCCCGAACAATACAATCAGCTGTTCACGCTGCACGGCACCACGATGATCTTCTTCGTGGCCATGCCGATTCTCTTCGGCTTCGGCAATTACCTGGTGCCGTTAATGATCGGCGCCCGGGATATGGCGTTCCCCCGATTGAATGCCTACAGTTTCTGGGTCTATTTGTTCGGCGCGTCTCTTCTGTATTACAGCATTCTTGGCGGGAAGGGAGTCTTTGGCGGCTCGGGCATTCCAGACGTCGGCTGGTTTGCCTATGCACCCCTGACCGAAAACGGATTCTCGCAGGGGAACGGCAGTGACTATTGGGCCCTGGGAATCTTCATCACCGGAATCGGAACCATTGGGACGGCCCTCAACATAACCGCAACGACGATCTGCATGCGCTGCAAGGGCATGAAGCTGNNTTTGACACGCAGGCGGGAGGTTCGGCGGTTATCTGGGCCCATTTCTTCTGGATCTTCGGGCACCCTGAAGTCTATATCCTCGTGATGCCCGCATTCGCCTTTGCGAATGAAATCATCCCGGTCTTTTCTCGCAAAGCGATCTTCGGCTACCCGGCCATGGTGGCCGCGTCGGTCGGTATCGCGTTTATCAGTTTCACCGTCTGGGCGCATCACATGTTTACGGTTGGGATGGGGGCCGTCGCCAACACCGCTTTTGTGCTCTCCACCATGGTTATCGCTGTTCCCACGGGAATCAAAATCTTCAACTGGCTGGCGACCATCTGGGGCGGCAAGGTGCGTCTTACCGTTCCGATGCTGTTCTGCATCGGCTTCCTGTTTCAGTTCACCGTAGCCGGGCTTACCGGCATTATGCTGGGCGTCGCGCCCTTCAACTGGCAGCTGCACAATTCCTACTTTGTGGTCGCGCACTTCCACTATGTCATTCTCGGTGGAATCTTCTTCTGTCTCTTTGGCGCGTTCTATTACTGGTTCCCGAAGATGACCGGCCGCATGATGGATGAAACTCTGGGCAAATGGCACTTCTGGATGTTTGTGCTCGGCTTCCACCTTACCTTCGACTTCATGCATATACCTGGATTGCTCGGAATGCCGCGCGAGATCTATACCTACGAGCCGGGACACCACTGGGCGATATGGAACATGATCGTGACTATCGGCGCCTTCGTGCAGGCGATCGCCGTCCTGATCTTCGTTTTCAACCTGGTTCGCTCGTGCTTCAAAGGCAAACTGGCCGGCAACGATCCGTGGGATGCCTGGACCCTGGAATGGACTACGACCTCTCCACCGCCGAGCTACAACTTTGCAACCGAACCTACGGTCCGCAGCCGGCGGCCGCTATGGGACCTCAAGCATCCGGAAGAGCCTGACTGGGAATACGAGTTAAGAACCGAAAATGAGATGGCGGCCAAGTGACGACGATTCCTTTCACCTACGCTGTCAAGGACGATCCATGGGTTCTGCCCAACCGGGGCACCGTGGGAATGCTGTGTTTGATCCTGGCAGAGTCGGCCATGTTCCTGATCTTTATCGTGGCCTACATTTTCTATCTTGGAAAGAGCCTGAGCGGACCTACGCCGAAGGAGGTTCTCGAACTTCCGATCTTCGACACCATCTGTCTGCTTTCGAGCAGCCTCACGATTCACCTCTCCGTCAAGCGGTTTCGAAAACGCAGCCGAAGGGGCTTTATCGGCTGGCTGGCGGCCACAGTGCTTCTGGGGAGCATCTTCCTCCTTGGCACTGCGAAGGAATGGTACGACCTGATCTTCAGGCACGATTTCACGATCCACACCAGCCTGTTCGGCGCCACGTTTTATTCTCTCGTCGGACTGCATGCCACCCATGTTGCGATCGGATTGCTGATGCTGAGCATCGTTCTGGTTCTTGGGCTCCTGGGTAAGGTCGGCGATGAGCAGACGCACCGCTTCCACGCATTGTCGATGTACTGGCATTTCGTCGATGCCGTGTGGGCAGTTGTTTTTCTCGTTGTGTACGTAATTGGAAGATGACAGAAGACGGATAGAGATTATGAGCAGCGCTCCACAGACCGCTTCCCCATCGAGACACACAGTGCATCTGCCTGCGCCGACCGCGTGGCCGATTGTGCTGGCGCTGGGAACTACTTTTCTGTTCGCGGGGATCGTGATGACCTGGGCAGTCAGCCTGCTGGGAGCGATTCTGATAGTGTGCGCAGCGGTCGGCTGGTTCCACGACGTCATGCCTCGCGAACGAAACGAGGACGTAGAGGTGGTTACCGGGATTATCGAGATCACGAGCTCGCGCAGGCAGGTGGAGCGTCTCCCTGTTGCGGACTTGCACAGGAAGGTCCTTCCGGTCGAGAGATATACGCTGGGCGCCGGATTGCGGGGTGGAATCGCCGGTGGAATCGCGATGATCGTTCCCGCGACGCTCTACGGACTCATCCGCTACCGAAGCATCTGGTACGCGCCGAATCTTATGGCCGCGATAGCGATTCCAGGCTGGTCCGAGAAGAGTACGGCGTTTCTGGCCTCCTTTCATCTGGAGGGATTGTTGGTGGCCACGGGGGTCCATGCTCTTGCCTCGGTCCTGGTCGGACTCCTCTATGGAGCCATACTTCCCATGTTTCCCCGGAAGCCAATTCTCACTGCGGGATTTCTGGCGCCCATATTTTGGACAGGCCTGCTGTACGGCACATTGGAGGCGGTGAGCCCGGGCATGAACCAGAGAATCGACTGGCTATGGTTCGTACTTTCGCAGATAGCCTTCGGCCTGGTAGCGGGCTTCGTTGTGAACCTGCACGTTCGGGTTCGTACCCATCAGTTCCAGTCGCTTCCATTTTCGATGCGGGCAGGGATTCTGTCGCAGGGGATCGAACAGGAAGCGCACGATCAGGATCGCCCGCGATGAAGACGGGTCTTGTGGAAGCGATGACGGCGGCTGCCCTGTTGACGTTGAGCTCCGTGGGGTGCAGCCACCTGCCGGGAAAGCCCGGGTTCCATCCTGAAACTCTGCGCCCCGACCAGGAGCTCGGCTTCGCGGTTCTTTATAAGAGCAACTGCTCCGGATGTCATGGAGATAACGGCCTGAACGGCGCGGCGCTGCCTCTCAATAATCCTGTGTATCTGGACTGGGCCGGCCGGAAGCACTTGATCCAGATCATTGCCAATGGGGTGCCCCAGAGTGCGATGCTGGCGTTCGGGCGGAGCGGCGGTGGTCTGCTGACTGACGAGCAGGTGGAACACATCGTGGATGGAATGATTGCCCGCTGGGGAAAGCCAGGCGTGCTGAACAATGCCGATCCTCCCGACTACGCGCCTATGTCCAAAGGAGACGTCACCCAGGGAAAAGCTGCATTCCTGATCTATTGCGCCCGGTGTCACGGAGCCGACGGGAAAGGTATCTCGCCGGACGGGCAACAAGGTGACGCGACAGGCTCGATCGTCGATCCCACCTATCTTGCACTCATCACCGACCAGGGACTGCGCGACATCGTCGTCTCGGGTTTGCCAGGCGAGGGCATGCCGGATTGGCGCGAAGACGCGACGGGAAAGTCCATGACGGACCAGAATGTTACCGACATCGTTGCCTGGCTGGCATCGCAGAGGATCCCGTTTCCAGGCCAGCCATTCTCAACGTCTCGGTAGTAGAGGGTAGAGGTCCAACGGAAAGAACTCGACCGCAGCGATCCGCAGCCGTAGTGATTTTGGAGAATCCCATGAATGACCCAGGCGAATATTCGAGACGAAAATTCCTTTTCAAGATATCTCTGCTCGTCAATGGCGCGGTAGGCGCGGTTCTGGCTGTGCCTGTTCTCGGTTACGTCCTTGGCCCGCTTCTGAAACGAAATGAGAGTTACAACTACTGGGTTCCAGTAGGAAATCTTGAGCAATTCCCCGCTGGAGAAACCAGGATGGGGCAGTATCGCAATCCGGACGGCACTCCCGCGGATGGCCAAACCCGCAATCTTCCTTGCTGGGTTAGGCATATTGAGAACAATCGATTCCAGGTCTTCGCCATCAATTGCGCGCACATGGAATGCCCGGTTCACTGGTTCCCGGCCTCCAGGCTTTTCATGTGTCCCTGCCACGGCGGCGTTTACTACGAAAATGGGGCAGTCGCCGCGGGCCCTCCTCCGCGAGGCCTGTACGAATACAAATACAAGGTTGTCGGCAATCAGCTCATGATCTGGGCCGGCGAGTTGCCAACGCTGTCCACAGAGGCAAGCATCGCCAGGCCGGGAAAGTCGCCATGCCAGGGCTAAAACAGGCCGGGCTCAATCTCTATCGCTGGTTTGATCGCCGCCTCGGTCTTGCAAAGCCCATCACCGAGGCCGCCGAACATCCAATCCCGAAGAGCAGTTCGAGCTGGTGGTACGTCTTCGGCAGCGCTGCGACTGTGATTCTGGTGCTGCAGGTGATGACCGGCATTCTGCTGGCGCTGGTCTACACGCCCACCGCGCGCGATGCGTGGAACAGCCTGAACTTTCTGAATCATGGCCTGACGCTGGGCTGGTTTCTCCGCGCATTGCACGGCTGGGGATCGGATTTCATGATCGCCATCGTGCTCATCCACATGGCCCAGGTCTTCATGTTCGGGGCCTATAAGTTTCCCCGCGAACTTACCTGGATGGTTGGCGTCTTTTTGTTGTTGATGACGCTCGCCATGGCGTTTACCGGGCAGGTGCTCCGCTTCGATCAGGACGCTTATTGGGGCCTGGGCATTGGTGCATCCATCATGGGCCGGGTCCCATGGGTCGGATCGAAGTTAGTCCACCTTATGTTAGGTGGCCCGATTATCGGTGCCACCACCGTTTCGCGCTTTTTCACACTGCACGTGTTCGTCATTCCCGGCATCCTAATTGCCCTCGTGGGCGTGCATGTGTGGATGGTATTGCGCCTCGGCATTAACGAGTGGCCGATGCCCGGCCGTCTGGTGCGCAGGAGCACGTATGTGCAGGAGTACGAGGCGGAAATCCATAAAGACGGTATTCCCTTCGTTCCGGACGCGGCCTGGAAGGATGCTTTGTTCGCAGCTGCCATTCTCCTGGGAATCATGGCGTGTGCGTTGTTCTTCGGACCCATCGGACCAACCGGTCCTCCCGATCCCACTATCATCCAAACCGTTCCTAAGCCAGATTTTCCGTTCCTGTGGATCTATGCGCTTTTCGCGCTGATGCCGCCTAAGCTCGAAACGCCGATTCTCCTGATTGCGCCCATTGTCGTGATCTGCATCATGCTTGCGCTGCCGCTGTACGCGGGAGAAGGAGAAAAACACTGGTCACGCAGGCCCGTGGCCGTGTTGATGGTCACGGTGATCGCCGTTTCTCTCGCAATCTTTACCCGGCTCGCCAGCAAGGCTCCATGGAGCCCGGTCATGAATGCATGGAGCGCGGA
>PMAM01000374.1:1075-12448 GCA_003152595.1 Acidobacterium sp. | reverse complement strand
CAAAATTTGCCGGGCACTCCAAAAGGGCTCGGGCGTAGAAGGTCGGTATTATGGCTCAATTTCCTCTCGGTCGCATACTCGCAACGCCCGGTTGTGTCGCAGTGTTGGAAGTCGCCGCAGTTTCAGCCCGCAGCTTACTGGACCGCCACGTTTCCGGCGACTGGGGTGACTTGGGCGTTGCCGACAAGCTGGCGAACGACATGGCTCTGGAATACGGTACTCGCCTGCTCAGTGCGTACACGCTGCCTACCGGCGCGCGCGTGTGGATTATCACGGAGTGCGACCGCAGCGCAACAACGCTGTTGCTCCCCTCGGAGTATTGAGCGTGACACGAGAACTCAGAGACTCATTAGACAAACTGGCCAGCATGAACGCTCCATCCGTCGAGCAGATTCTGCGAGCCCGAGGCTACAACTACGAAGCCAACCTGATTGCGGAGCTGGTTAGCATTTGGAAGCGGGACCGAGCACCGAATTGCGAGTGAAGCCGTTGCGGAGCAGGAATTACGCACGTGCTCCGAGAATGCCGCTCGAGCGTTTCGGGGTACGGTACGCCGGCCGGATGGCACGGGGAGCTCCAGCGGGAGCCGAGGGACGGGGCGGTGGGTTTTTCCGTGGCGCAGGCGCGGGCGCAGCGCCTCTCGAATTCTCGGGTCTTTTTCTGTACAGGGAATAGGTTTCCCCCGAAGAGGCGCCGCTGTCCAGTGAGAGGGGGTTACAGGGGGCTGGTCCCCGTGGTTCTGGGGGCACAGGTGCGAAGCTCCTGTGGCCTTTGTCTTTTGCTCTTCGAGCGAAGCGATGTCGGTCCATTCGTACAGTCCAAGCAAAGCAGAGCAATAGGGTTCTCCGAAGGGGAATTCTGTAGGGCTCTGTAGGGTTATAGTCCGCGATTATTTGGGGACCCTCCCTAAAGGATTTGGGGACCGGTCCATAAATGATTTGGTGAGGGTCCAGAGACTAGTTGTGGACCCCCTCAACAAATGATTAATGGAGGCGCTCGATTTTTGTGTCCTCTTCATCACCCTCGTTACTCTCCTCGGTGAGAAACTCCATATATTCTTGGCAAGCTTCCTCCGACCACACCCAATGGGTTCCGTTCCATTCCAGAGGAATCCCATCGTCATCCGGTGGATTGTGATGGCGGGACCGCAGTTCCTTCACCAGCGTCGGAATACAAGTGACCATGAGTCCCAGAGGGGATTTGCCGCTCATAATCTTGACCGTCCATTTTGTGTCGCACACCGCGGATTTGAGGGCATTCATTATTTCGTCACACTCGTACTGCTGGCGGAGGGCCAGTAGCTTCTTCCGTAGCATCTCCAAGTGGGCCGGCGTGATGTCCTGGATCTGATAGCAGAAGGCGACGCAGTACTTCAGGAGCTTACCGGCGTCATCTTCATCTGCCACAAAAGGCATCTCTCGCTTGACCGGTTTCGGCTGCTCCGGGGCCACGGGCCGCTGTTTTTCCACAGCGATTTCTGGTTTGTCTTCAATGTCCTCCTCCCGTCCTGCTGCCCAGTTATTCGGCTCCCACCAGATGCCGAGTGCCTTTCGGTTGATGGTGTACTCGTTGCGCTCGTAGACCTGCTTCGGCTGGCCGTCTTTACCCAACTTGGTGGCACTCGGCACCGGAGTCCGGTTCACGTTCCAGGAAATAATTCCCTTGCTGCGAAGTTCTTTGCGGGCCTTTGAAACGCGGTATTCAGATAGCAGCGTTTTTTCCTCCAGCGTGGCCGATCCGAGAGGAAAAGTAGTGGTGTGCCGGCCTTTGGACGACACGAAGAGTTTGTGGGGCACTTGATACGCCATGCGTTGCAGGACGGCTCGCGCTTCCACTGTGACTTTCAATTCCTGCAGCCGCTGGTCCGCTTCCTTACTGGCAATCTCTTTCGCGAATGTGTAGCTCATAGACTAGAACCGCTCCGGGATATCGGGCCGTTGTTTGACCGGAACATAGTCGGGCTGCATCCCGGCCCCAACCGTCCCGGCAAGCGTCGAGCGCTGCGCAGCACGAAGTTCATCTGCCAAAACCGCAGGATTGAACAGGTGATAGTTGCGAAAGCGGCAGGCAGTGAGATAGCCCTTGTTTATCCACCGCATAATTGTCGAAGGGTCTAGATTGAGCAGGCTTGCTACCTCCGCGGTCGTGAGCATTTGCTCCCGCGAGGCAATGTAGTCGATGACGTCCATAAGGTTTCCTTTGGTCGAATGTCAGTGCCGTGAGCCGTGGTGAGACCCGCCGAGGTCAACGCGACTCCCAACCGGTCCTCACTGGTCCCAGCACTCACCATGTACGCCGTAGTCGAAAACCACGCTCGTTAACGAGGGTGCGGCGTGCCCTGCTTCGAGACTCCGTGGGCAGAATTATTTCCAGAGGGTAAAACCGGCCCAACCCCGGTGGCGCGAAGGCTGGGCCGGTGGTGATCACGGGTTAGTTATTCTTCGGATTTGCACTCGTGCAATTTCCCCCGCACGTAATAGACAACCGAGAGCCTCGGACCATGAATCAGCGGAGCGTTGCAGTGCTCCAGGTGCGGATCGAAAAACAACACATCCCCCATTTCTATGTAGAACGCCAGGGCATACTTGGCCAGAATTATTTGCCCACCCTCGAAGCTATCGTCACCGACGCCTTGCGCTGTGATCGCCGCAACGCCGCCGCTGAGGTCGCCCCTATCCACGTGAATCACACCCCGAGCATTGAAGTTAACGGTCAAGGTGGTCCAGCACAGCTTCCCCACTCGGACCTGGGATGGATCTTCAGGACCTCTGTCATCTGGCGCTTGTATTCCTCTGGGCATACCAGTTGGAAGATCGCATCTACGCGATGCATGAGCGGAATGGTGTCTCTGAACGTGCTGAACTTCTTCACTGTAAAATTCGTCTGCCGGCACGTCAGCTCACGGGTCACCGGGTCTACATAGTCGAACATTCCCAGCAGCCCCGACTTACCCGCTATGTCTACGATAGATTTGGGAACAGCGCGCCTTTCGCTCAGCGAGCCATCCGCCTTGGGGTTATTCATTTGTAGCCCGCGCCCGAGGAACGCTGCGCGATTGCTGAAGTCTCCGCTCTGGCTGGCGCGCAGCAAACTAGGCTCAGCGGCTTTTTGAATTTCTGGAGGAATGCACCGTTTGACGATGGAACTTACCCTTGTCCTGTTTGTCCCAAAAGGCCCTCGTGACAATGAGGGCTTCGCCTGCCTTGAGGCGGTACGGTTTGCCATGCAGATGTGCCGACCGCGCAGTATTAATAGCTTCGTCCAGCCGCGCCTGTTCCTCCGGCAAAAGCGCCGGAGCCGCGGACGGGGCCGGTTTGGAGACCAGTTTTGGGTGCCAGTTGAGGTTTTTGTGGTGCCGAAGACTCTTGCTATCGGCGGCTAGTTCGTACGGCGGCTCTCGATAATCACATCGCGCAGATTGGCAAAGCCGACCGTCAGGATGCTTTCGATGAGTTCGTCTGGGAGACAGGTGATGTTGGCTTCAGGGTCGATGTGGTTACCTACGTGGCAATGAGCGTGGACATCCTGGCTAAGGCACGCGGACAGCTTCATAATCTGCCCGTCGGACCATTCAGCCGGAGGCGTGGCCAGGATGATGTCGATGTCGAGGTGGTACCGGTCTTTCTTTTTAGCCATATTTTTCCTTCAAACTGTCTCGACCTTGGGACGCACCAGGGACGAGACCGGTTTATCGAGCTGTTCCTAGCCTGCCTTGTGCGGCGCCCACTGAGATTCCGAACAGCGGACAATGTTTGGCTGCAGGTTGGCAGCGCGCAGAGCGGGGGATGTACATAAATAGAGAAGAGGGCCAACGGTGTGCCGAACGACCTTTCAAAAGACCAGATTGCCGAGATCCGGCGTGAATTGCCTGATGAGCTCTGTTTGGAAGCCGCACAGAAGCTGTCGGAGCAGATGGAACTCCTGCTCGCGACACGGAAAAGCGCAATCGACGAAAAGCCGCGCGATCGCTACTGCATTATCTGGATGAAGAACTTCACGCTGGGAGGGGAGCAGGGCGACAAACAGACTCGCGAGCTCAGACAGGCAGCTCGAAATATATTGCATGCTGCCGCAGGGCTTGAGCATGCTGACCATCGCCATGTTGCCGCCTGCCTCGCACGAATCATTTTTGCAACAGTTCCTGACGACTCTCGGCGTCGGCACATGCCGGCTGAAAAGCTCGTGCGCAACCCGGAACTCCTCGGGGATTTACTGCGATTTGTGGCCATATTGTTCGAGACGACTGCGAAGGTTTACATGATTAAGGGGATCAAGTTCGCGTCCCTTGAGCGACACGTTCAAAGGCTGCCGATATTGCTTCGATTTGATAGCGGTAACGGTCCCGACTTCTCCGCAATCGCCCGAGTGATGCAACTGAACGGCGTGAGTTTCGCCCGCAACACGTTTCAGAGAACCTGGGAGTACCGGGAAAATCTTCCTCGGACAGTCAAGTACCTGCAAGAGAGGCTGGACGCGATTTCGGAGAGAGCATGCCGCCAGTATTAGAACGGCGAAGCACCCGTATGACCGTCCAGCCACCCGATGTCCCCGAGCGATTCGTCTCCGCCAACATCGCCGCCGAGTTCCTGTCCGTCACCCCTCGCTTCCTTATTGAGGAAGCCCGCGCTGGCCGCCTTCCCGGCCACCCACTGGGTCGTGGCAAGCGCAAGCAATGGCGCTTCCGGTTGTCGGAATTGTCTGCCGTCGTGGCCGCCCGAGCCCGCGCAAATTAATGGTTTACTTCTACGGCAGAACCAGGTAAAGGAAGCGGCCAGGGCATTCCCCTTACGTCGGATCGGAGAACGAGAAATGGCGCGGTTTCAAAAGGGATGGTTAAGGGAGGAAGAACGAAAGGCAGGACCGACCTGGGTGCTTCGTTATTACGCCAGCAACGCGGACGGTCGGAGGGTTGAACGCACGATGGCGATTTGCCTCCTGAGCGATTTCCCGAGCGAGGCTGCGGCATGGCAGGAGATCAATCGACTACGAATCCACGACACAATCAATCAACCGGATTTCAAAGGTCCGGCAACGTTCGGTCAACTCGCCGCTCACTATCGCGAGCACGAGTTGGGCGACCAGACCGACGCAGTGGATCCGAAGTCGCACACGACCGTTAACGGATATAAGAGGAACCTGGAGCTGCACATTCTGCCGAAGTGGGGACATAGGCCAGCACTGTCGGTTGAACCTCGCGAAGTCGAGGAGTGGCTCCGGGCTTTGAAGAAGGAGAAGGGCCTGGAGAATCCGACTCTGGACCGGCTTCGCCGCATCATGACTCTGGTCTACAAGAGCGCACAGAGGTACGGTGTGATTCCTCGCGGAGAGGAGTGCAATCCGATGCGATTCGTTCGTTGCAAGACGACCAGCGACTATGAGGCAGTGACTATCACGCCGAAGCAGGCTTACAGCACCTGGAAGTGGCTAGAGGAACCGGAGAAGACCCTGACTCTTCTGGCTGCCGCAACTGGCTTGCGGATTTCTGAGTGTCTGGGCTTGCAATGGGGCGATGTGGACTTCACAGGAGAGCTGATTCACGTCCGCCGGACGTGGACGGCAGGGAAGGTGGGGCTGCCCAAGAGTCGGGCTTCGAAGGCTGCTGTTCCGCTTCACCCGATTCTGGCACGTCATATGGAGGGTTGGCACAAAGAGACTGCATACGCGGGACCACAGGATTGGGTCTTCCCTTCGACGAGACTGGCGGGGAAACAACCGCGCGTGGCGAACATGCTGGTATCGGATCACCTCCGCCCGGCTGCTGTTGCTGCGGGAGTAATAAAGAAGGACGAGAAGATACGTTTCGGCTTTCACACCTTGCGTCACAGCCTCGCCACGTTCCTGGTCTCCACGGGGAGTGACCCGAAGACCGTTCAATCCCTGCTGCGGCATTCGGACGTGCAGACCACTTTGAACATTTACGCCCACGCGCAGAATGCCGATCGCATGACCGCGCAGGGCGATTTGCTGGCGGCCTTTTTTGAGCCGACGACCACGGTGCAATAAAATGGCGGGTGGATCACGGGTGGAGTGATTCCACTGGCCATCGCGGAAGTAGTTGATTTTAGTGGTGGCCAGGGACGGGATCGAACCGCCGACGCCGGCCTTTTCAGGGCCGCGCTCTACCACTGAGCTACCTGGCCGCCGGAGGGTTCCAGCACGGATAGGAGCCGTTCGAGGAGCAGCTACCAACAACAGCGCTCACCCAACGACCTCGGCAAGTATAACAAACCGGGCTCGCGCTACCCGCCCTTCAACCGCCTCACGGACCCTCGCCAGCCCTGCTTCTCGCATCTCACCGGAGTGAAAGCACCCGAGGAGATTCTCATGCCCCAAACCGATGCGCAGAAGTCACAACCATCCCCCCCTGCTCCCGACACCTGTTCGACCAGCACCGATCCCTCCGCGCCGGCCGGCGCCAAAAACTCCCTCGGTGCGAAGAGCGACTGCAACGGCCGGCCCTCCACCGACGACTCCGTCGTCGAAGCCATGGACGAGCAGGGCCCCGCCATCGTCCCTTCCCCTGCGCGATCGGGCGACACGCGCCGCTGACAGACCCCCAGACCAAATTCCGGCATCCTGGCCCAAAGCAAAGGGCGCCCGTTGGCGCCCGTTCCCTCAACTCCGAACTCTCGACTACCGCATCATCATCAGCAGCGCGCGCGCCCCGGCCACCAGGCCAACCCATAGAACGCCGCCCAGCAGCAGCCCGCACATCACGCCGCGGGCTGGCGCCATCACTTCCGAGTCCTGCCGCTGCACGCCCTCCGCAACGCCATCGGCGACCGCTGTCCGCCCACTTTCCGTTGTCTCCAGTTCCCAGCTGTAACGAACCGCATCGATCGCGATCACCATGGCCAGCTCATTCACCACGCGCTTTCGGAACAAAGTCCATGGTGACAAAGCTGCCGGAATCTGGATGTGACAAGAATCACTCTCTCGATCCGTCCCCCAAAGGTACTGCCGAAACAGGAAGGGGTTCCCTTTCGGGAACCCCCAAAAATCAAAAGGGTCCCGGATTTCCGGGACCCTTCTCAAACTCGAAAATTCTACGCCCGCAGCCGGCTCCGCAACTCCTCCGGAATTCGATCCTGCAGCACCCGCGCCTGCTCCATTGCCACGCCCGTCAGGTACACCGGCGCCGGCGTCGCTATCGCCACCAGGATCCACGCCGCCAGCGACGCCAGCAGCCCCAGCACCGCAGCCGCCTGCAGCGTCAACACCACCGCCGTGTGCTCCAGATGCAGCACCCCCACGGCTGCCGTCCGCAGTGGCTCCACGTGGTGGATCACCGCCAGCGCCAGCAGAAACGCCACAATGCACAGGGTGCTCAGCGTGATCAGTGCGACATCGATGGTGCGATGCAGCCTTTGCCGCCCGCGGCAAAAGGCGCAACTCGCCAGATGCTCTTCATAATCCACGCGCATCTCGGGCGAAATCCCCGAAATGTCGTAACGCCAGCTCGATAATATGTCGCCAACGACCGAATCGGTGCAGTCGCTCATTGTTTCAGGTCCTCATTTTCCCCTCACCTCATCGACGCCCGGCCGACAGCCCTGAGGTGAGAATCCAACGAAGGGGCGGCTTCAAACTATTATAAACCTGTCCAGTTACAGGACAATAGCTTCCAGGGGCCGATCCTGCTCGGCAAGTAACAGGTGGTTGGCCAGCAGGCTCATCCGGTCCCGCAGCGCCCGTTCCGCGCTGATTCGCGCCAGCTCCGGCAAATTATTGTTCTCCGACAAATGCGCCAGCACCACGTACGCCGCGCCCCCGTCGTAACTTCTGGCCAGAAACTCCGCCGCTGCGTCGTTCGATAAGTGGCCCACCCGCGACATCACCCGCTGCTTCACCGACCAGGGATACGGCCCGTCCCGCAGCATGTCCACATCGTGGTTCGACTCCAGCATCAGCACGTCGCAGCCTCGCAGCTGCACTGACACATTCGATGGCATATAGCCAAGGTCCGTCGCAATTGCGATCCGCACCCCATCGGCCTCAAACACAAACCCAACAGGATCAGCGGCATCGTGCGGGATCGTAAACGGCGTAATCGCAATATCCCCGATCCTGAACCCGCTCCCCGCCCGGAAATACTCCACCGCCGGCAGCGCCGCTGGATCCCTCTGCGGCTCCTTCGCCGCCTCCGTGATCGCCTCCTCAGCCGCAGCCTTCTCCTCCGGGTCGGGTTCAGCGCCCACATCCGCCGAACAACGAACGCTGGCCAGGTCGCACTCCTGAACGCCGAGCGCCGAACGCCGAACGCCGTCTTCTGCTCCCTGCTCCCTGCTCCCTGCTCCCTGCTTTTCCTGAACGCTGAACGCTGAACGCTGAACGCTGGCCCTCCGCTGCTCCAGCCACTCCGCGTACGTGATCCGCTTCTGCGGCGTCATCCACCGCACCCACGCCCGATGCGTCGGCTCGGTCAGATACACCGGGATCCCCAGTTTCCGCGCCGTCACCGCCATCCCCTGCACATGATCCTGGTGCTCGTGCGTAATCAGGATCGCGTCCAGAGCCTCCGGCTGCTCCCCGGCCGCGCGCATCCGTTTCATCAACTCGCGGCAGCTCAGCCCCGCATCCACCAGAATCCGCGTCGTTGCGCTGGAGACAATCGTGCTGTTGCCCTTTGACCCGCTGGCCAGCACCGTCATCCGCACCATAGCAGGAGGATACGCCCAACCCATGTGGAAGGCGCGCACCAATCCTCGCCCCCCGACTCCACCCAGGTACCATCGATTGTGGTCAGCCTGTGTCTGGCAACGACTCTCCGTGGGAGACAGGTCGAGAATCACGGTTCCAATGTTTCGGTCTGCCGGTGATACGACTCTCCCCACAGACCTTGTCATCCTGACGCTGAGCCATCGCGAGGCGGAAGGATCTGCGGTTGTAGATCGCTGGAGTGAAGCCCGTTTTTCAGCAGTTATCCCGACGATTCGGAGTCATAGCCGTGAGCGGCAGAAAACCGTAATCGGGCCACCTCTGTACCAGTTCTCCGACCGGTGCCACGAAATTGCCGATTGTCAGATCATGACCTCCGGTCTCCGCGATTTTCCCCCGAAAATGGTCAGGTTCCAGATCTTGGATCAGACCGAATATTGCAACACGGCGATGGAATGCGGAGGCAGTTCAAGGTGCGGAGTGTCGGGCCTCCACGGAATCACCTGGGGAACCACACGAGCGGGATGGGCCACGTCATTGTAGGCATCGGGTGAATCGCCGCATAGAACCGTCACCCTGGTATCATCGCGACTCACGGGAGCGCGCAGATCGATCTTCCAGCGAGCCGGCGCTTCGGGATGACGATTCACGAGAGCGATCGCCACTCGCTTGCGGTCGTCGCTGCAGGTGGTGACTGCATCCAGGGCCTGCACCGTCTTCTGCTCCACATGCAGCGGGTCGCAGGCAATACGGGTCTCCACGACGTTCGGCTGGAGCAGGTCGGAGTACATCTTCAGAACGTGGAAGGTAGTTCGTTTGACGATTCCTTTAGGGTGAACGAAGAGCGGCCCACGCACGTTGACGACCGGAGCCATGCACGCCATCTGGACATACTTTGCCTGGCGCAAACATCCGTTGAGAAAGGAAGCGGAGAAGACCGCGTCGGCCATGGTGTAGGTCTCATTGCGGTCGTTCTCATCGCGCTCGCTGATCTCAGCGAGTTGATTGGCTCCCCCGCCGGGAAAGCCGGGATGATGCCAGCCGCGCAGGTTCCATTCATCGAAGGCGATCCTGATCCGATCCCCGAAGCCGGTCCGGTTGAGGAGTTCGATCGCCTCTTGAATCTGCTGCTCGGGAGCTTCGCAGAAGGCCATGCAATGCAGATAGTCGGAGGGATGCGTGCCACGCTGCCAGAGCGCGTCCCAATAGCCGTGAATGGAGATGAAGTTGAGATACTTGCCGGCATCCCTGAGCATCGGCGGCGTCCAGTTACCGGTGACGGTGGCGGCGGCCAGGATCTGCAAGTCGCTTTCAACGGCCCGCATCATCTTGGCGGACTCACGGACCAGCGGCCCCCACTCCTCCACTGTTTTGGCCCCGATTTCGCCGCCGAGGTAATTCTCGTTTCCGATGCTCCAGTAGCGAACGTTGAAGGGCTCCGGGGACCCGTTGGCACCGCGCATGCGGGAGTAGCGCCCCTCATTTTTCAGATTGCAGTACTCGACCCAGTTGCTCATCTCTTCGGATGTGCCCGTTCCCGCATTGGTGCAGATGTATGGCTCGGCGCCGACCAGGCGGCACCACTTTACGAACTCATCGGTGCCGAAGGTATTCGGGTCTTCGACGCCCCAGGCTTTATCGAAGCTCGGTTGGCGGTCCTTGCCCACGCCATCGCGCCAGTGATAGGCGGAGGCGAAACAGCCGCCCGGCCAGCGCACGATCGGCACTTTCAATTCGCGCAGGGCTTCGATCACATCGGTGCGAAAACCGTGCTTGTCGGCCAGAGGCGATCCGGGATCGAACACGCCACCGTAGACCTGGCGCTGAAAGTGTTCGAGGAATTGCCCGAAGATCATGCGGTTGAACGGAGTGCCGGGAGCGGATAAGTCGGCGGTCAACTCACCGGCGACGGCGGCGCCTGCATCGAGTGCCCAGAGTTTTGTTGCCAGGCTGGAGGAACCGAGAATCATTGCGGCGCTTCCGCGCGTGAATTGCCGCCGAGTCAGATTGAGCTTGCCGGGGTCAGCTTGAATGGCGATCTCCCTGTACAGAAAAGGTTCGCCACCCATTGTAGTGCGCTGAACTTGTAGTGCGCTGAACGCCATCGATTGCGGTCAGACTGCGCTTGGGAACGACTGTGTCGCAGACGCGTCCAGAATCACGGTTCCAATGTTCCGGTTTGCCGGTAACACGTCCAGAATCCGTTCGCACCCCTGGTGTTGGTCCTCAATGAGTGACTCGGTGATGGTGTGCTCACCGATTGAGCCCTACGAATCCAACCCACGGACTGCTGACGATTCACGCTGAAACATGCGCTTTATAACCGATTGTTTCAACGTCGGCAGCGGGAGAACCCCGGCGTGACTGGGCAACATCCACGACGATCAGCGTGATGTCATCCTGCTGCGTCATGGAGGCAGGTTGCCACCGCCGGATCTCTGTCATCATCTGATTTGACAACTCCAGGGGTGACTCCGACTGATTCCTGCGAACGACCTCCTCCAGCCTGCTGTCGCCAAAGGACTCGCTCGCCGCATTCTCAGGTTCAACAACGCCATCGGTGTAAAGCAGGAACCGGTCGCCCGAGTTGAGGGAAAACTCGCAGACGGGATAGTCGGGTTCCGGGATGACCCCGATCAGGAGGCCATTGCTTTCGATCCGGTCCAGCCTGCCCTGCCGCCAGCAGAGAAGCGGTGGATGGCCGGCGGCGGAGTA
>PMAM01000374.1:0-974 GCA_003152595.1 Acidobacterium sp. | reverse complement strand
TTTCAATAGAAAGGAGGCGTCGTCCATCGCTGACGATCCTCTCCACTAAGACGTATCCAAGCGTGAAGACGAATACGGCAAACGCGAGCGGCTCCAGGAATCCATGTTCCGGAAGGTGAAGAAAACCCGTGAGATTCGCATAGAGGGTCGCGAGTCCTGTACCCAGCAGGCCGAGTTGGGAAACCCAATGCCGCGGGAACCCAAATCTCTCGGACAGGGACGGAACCCAGATGACCACCGCGACGATGAGAACCAGTGCGATGACCAGGACATTGCTGAAAGGAATGCATCGGTAGGGTGATCCGGTAAAAAGGACTGAATAAATACCCGCCAGGCAGATCGCCAAATCCGCGACGAACATCATCTGCAGCCATCGGCGCAGACTTCCCCGGCTCAGCTCCAGAAAGAAAAGCAGGGCGGGAATGACCGTTACATAAGACAGAATGGCGATCGCGGCCGGGCGGCTGGCCCAGAGGGAGCGCGGCAATACGCTGAACGCGGCGGGTACGGAAGCCATGATGCGCCCACCCCACATCAGACTCAGCAGCCCGAACCATACCAGGATGCGGACCGCGCCGCGACCGCGGATCGCAGCAATGGCACAGGCCATCACGCCGACGAACATAAGAACTGTCCCCAGGATGATGGCGCCGACCTGGTCGCGAACTACTGTAAGGACCTGCTCTTCCATCGTTCATCCCTGCGGTGGGCGCCAACATACCAGAGTTGCAAAGCATAAACAGAAGCAACGAACCACCGGATGCTTCATCGTGTGCCCGCAACAGAGCACAGGCGAAGAATATCCTTTATCCGCGCCTGCCGTCACTCGACTGGTTCCCGGGGACCTGCTCCGGCAACGAGAAATCGGCTGGTGTTGAGGAATGTGATCGCCGCCAGCTCTCAACTGACGCCAACGGGGCAATGCACTCATTGACAAGGTTGTGGGCGGTTTGTCGGCAATACGGAATGTATGG
>PMAM01000016.1 GCA_003152595.1 Acidobacterium sp. | reverse complement strand
AAGCCAACCCGGTGCCGATCGATGGGAATGAATTCATAAAAGTCGCCCGCGACGGCGGTTGCCGGAAGATAGGCCGCGCTGATGCGAAGGCTCGTAATGTCCGGAACGCCGCTGGGTGTTCCGATTGCCGCGAGATGCACATCCCTGTCGATCTTTGCTGGGGACTGCCGCATGCTCCTGAGGAGGTGCGCAAAGTAATTTAAGCGCGCTGAAAAGTGCAAATGGGGGATAAATCCCCATTGCATTACCGCGATGCGGGACGCCCGCTTCACCTGCGGTACAATTCGGGCGAATCTGCAGCGGCCAAATCCTCCTGGCGAGAAGACTTCCGCGCCGTTTTTGCGGGACGAAGAACAGACGTTGGAGCGACCTTTCGCGTGATCGGGAGACGGGAGCGACTATGCGCATGAATGCGATTCCACGGTTCGGATGGATGATCTCTGTCGCCTCCATCGCACTTTCCGCGTCGGCGCAAACTGTTGACGGCACACCTCACCTGCGGAAACAGGGTGCAGCCACTCAGTTAATCGTGGATGGCAAGCCGTTCCTGGCGCTCGGAGGAGAACTGACCAACAACGCCGCGACCAGCCTGCCTATGATGGACCCCATCTGGCCAAAGGTCGTCGCCGCGGACCTGAACACCGTCCTCGTGGGCCTCGCCTGGGGGCAGTTCGAACCCGAAGAGGGCACGTTCGACTACACCCAGGTCGATGGCGTGATCGCTGGGGCCCGTGAAAACCACATGCACATCGTCTTCCTCTGGTTCGGCGCGTGGAAGAATGGCACGTCCAGCTACCCGCCTTACTGGGTCAAGAAGGATTACACTCGCTTCCCGCGCATTCAGATTGGCAACGGCAGCACGGTTTCTGTCTCGGGTCCGGTCGAGACGCTCAGCACGTTTGCCGATGCCACGCGAGATGCGGATGCTGCCGCATTCGCCGCATTGATGCGCCATATCAAAGAAGTGGACGGCGCCACGCACACCGTCGTGATGCTGCAGGTGGAGAATGAAGTCGGCGTGTTGCGCGACTCGCGCGATCGATCTCCGCTGGCGAACCGCGCCTTTGCCGGGCCAGTCCCGGCGGAGCTGATGAACTACCTCGAATCGCACAAAGATTCGCTCATTCCCGAGTTCCGTGAGGTCTGGGCCGAAAACGGATACAGGAAATCCGGCACATGGGAACAGATCTTTGGCCCCGGCAAGCCGGCCGACGTCAGCATCCCGAT
Organism: Acidobacterium sp.; assembly: GCA_003152595.1. GTDB lineage: Bacteria > Acidobacteriota > Terriglobia > Terriglobales > Acidobacteriaceae > Palsa-343. Next base: position 3,461 of record PMAM01000016.1, on the reverse strand, counting down.
TCAAACCACCAGCCCGCCCATGAGCGCCTTCGAGCATGAAGTGAGCTGGCGCGAGCTGCACTGGCCCTCCGACGAGATCTTTATGGCTTGGAACTATGCCCGCTATGTGGAGGCGGTTGCGAAGGCCGGCAAGGCTGCCTATGACATCCCCATGTATGTGAACGCGTGGCTGCAACAACCGAATCACGCATGGCCCGGGACCTACCCCTCCGGTGGTCCGCTGCCGCAGGTGCACGATGTGTGGCGGGCTGGAGCTCCGGACATCGACATATTGGCCCCGGATCTCTACGTCCCCTACTTCGACGAGGTCTGCGAAAGGTTCAGCCGCGATGGAAACCCTCTCTTCATTCCGGAGACGGGAACCAGCGCGGCGAATGTCATTATGGCTGTCGGTAAATACAACACCATCGGCTTCTCTCCCTTCGGCATCGACCGGGGAAGACCAATTCCTCCGGACCTGGCTTCTGCCTACCAAATGCTCGAACAGTTATCGCCGGTCATCCTGCCTCATCAGGGCACCGATTCCATCACCGCCGTGCGCATGGTCCANNCGTATCCGCGGCCTTCCACCGCAGGCAAAGGGCGGCGTTGAGGTGCCTGCTCCCATGCAGCAGATCCTGCAGGCGGCAGAAGATCAGCCTCCGGTCGAGGCCGCCGCAGTCGTGGTCAAGACCGGTCCCAACGAGTACTACTTCGGCGGGGGCGGCATGCGCGTCGACTTTGCGCCGAATACACCAGGACCGCAGAACGTTGGCCTTGGCGTGGTGGAGCAGGGACATTTTGCAGACGGAAAGTGGGAACTCACGCGTTGGATCGCCGGTGACGACGACGCGCAGGGAGAAATCCTTGTCCTGCATCCGGACACCATCGTGCGCGTGCGGCTTTATCGCTTCCCATAAACCTGGCAGGCAGGTCCCGGTTGGCCGAAAGGACCAGCCTCGCACTAAGGCTCGAACCTGACGGGAACGTACACCTCATAATTATCCCGCTTTAGCTGGTCGACATTGCGGAGCATTTCTCCGTACATCCTGACATGCCTGAACAGGATGGGAGCGACGCTCGCGCCCATCAGCTCGCCGGGGCGGGTCGGCTCGCCGAAGGTGCAGTTCTCGAAGACAAAGTTCGTCAACGGCGCCTTTCCGCCGTCGATGTAAAGATGACCGCCGTCGTTTTCAAAGGTCGAGTTAACGAATCTGAAGTCGTCCAGAGAGATGTTCTCGCTCGATCGGGAGCCGGCTGTGTATCCCTTGCCTACAAAATATGCAGGCGTAAGCTGAATCCAGATTGCGAATTTATTCTGGTTCGAGATGAAGTGCACATCGTCGAAGCGCAGGTGCCTGATATTCGGGGCGCTGCCGTATCCGACGGCCAGCGCGGACGTGTATGTGTAATTCACAAACCCTTTGACCACGACATCTTCGATGGTGGCGCGCGGACCTCCGTAGAAGGCGAACGTGTCGTCCATAGTCATGGCGAAGCTGTCCTGCACCAGGATGTGGCGGCTGTTGCCGGTGAAGTCGAAGGCATCGTCGTGGTACTGCTGCTTGCGGTTCACGATCTTGATGTTTGTGGCCGAGAAGTTTTCGCTGTCGGACACGGTGACGGTCCAGTAGGCGGACCGGAGGAGCAACAGCCCATCCAAAGAGATGTTCCGCGATTTGTTGACGATGTAGCCCTTGATTCCGGTTCTGTGCGGATCGTTGACCAGCCCCTCGTCGCTTCGAGCCTGGCCGTCTCCGGTATCGGGCTGGAAATCGTGCCACAGCCACGGATAGCCCTGCATATCGATGGCGCCTCGTCCCATCAGGCCGGCATTCTCAACGTTATTAAAGACAATCAGCGCGGTGAGCGCTCGTTCCCCGGCAGGCATGGGCGGTGAAGTGTAATCCGCACTTTTGCGCGACCCTCGAATCAGGGCGCCCATGTCCACGTACAGCTTCACGTTGCTCTTCATGAGCACCGTGCCTGTCAGGTAGACCCCCGGAGGAAAGAAGAGCACGCCGCCTCCCGGCCGGGCGGAGACATCGCTGATGGCGCGGTTGATCTTTTCGGTCTCGAGCGTGTCGTCTGTGTTGTCTACCTTGTAGTCCAGAATGTTGACCACGGTGGAATCGCCAGGCTTCGGCGGATTCTTCTCCGGAGTGTCGGCAAAGAGCAGCAGCCCGGGGCTCTGAAAGGTGGGCTCTTCGTTGAAGAAGAGAACCAGGTAGCGCGGCTGATCGAGATCGAAGCTGACCGTCCTCCCGCTGATCCGGGGATGAATGCCATACGAGAGCGGCCGTATCGAACAGGTGATCACATTCCGATCATTGACCAGCGAGGCGATCGTGACATGGACCTTACCGGTCATGGCGAAACTGCCGTAGTCCATCCACTGGAACTGGTTGAAGGTAGGGAAGTGATGCACGAACACGGGCTGCCCGTCGACCGTTACTTTGTACGCCAGGCTTGAGGCTGCACCGGGATATGCAGGAGAAGGGACTACAGAGCCGAATGCAGCGGTTGAAAGCACGGCGATGTGTACGACCAGACCGGCGAACAATCTGGATTTCATGTTTTCCGTTCCTTTCCGCTTCGGCACTTTGGATTGGATGTGTTTCGCGGCTCATCCGTGCCGTTGCCCTCCGGGACCCTGAACTCCAGCAATGCCGGCTTCAATAGGTGGCGAGAAATGCCCGGAGCACCTCAGGCTCTGAACCGAAGTTCAATCCCCAGTCCGTCTGATCGCCGTTCAGAATCTGCTGGAATTTGAAGGCGCCATTTTCATACGCGCCTTCTTCCACGCGCAGGAACTGGCGATGCTGCCACTTGCCGTCGATCAGAACCGAAGGAGTTTGTCCGGTTCCCACAACGACCGTTTGCGACCTTTTTTCCTGCTCGGTGCCGGCGGGGCGAAAGTCGACGCGGCAATCGAATCCGGTGACCAGAAACTGATTGTCGTTTAGTTGAGCAACGAGGGCGCGTCCGATCGGTTCGGCATTCCCTTTGGCTGCGCCACCTCGGCCGCCGCCGCCGTACGAGACGATCGCATCCCATGTCCCGAAGTGAAGCGTCTGCGTGGGCTGGCCTTCCACTTCCGCCACCGCCCGGAGTTTGTCTTCGAAATTCAGGCGGGCAACATCGCGCATCATCGGACCGAGGAGCTTGTAATTCTGTGCCGTAGGATCCAGGAACGCATTCGGATTGTCCGGTACCATTCTTTCGGGATGATTGGTCCGCGTGTAGTCCAGCCCGAACGGCGAATAGCCGATGGCCTGCAGCCCCAGGGCGGCAAACAGGAACCGCGCCGCGCCCGGCGTTCCGGCGGTCTCGGGAATGAACAGGGGATTATCCGACCGGTGATATAGCTCCAGGACTTTCAGATAGGTGGGCGTGTCCAGAAGATAGATATCGAGTGCGAGGATATCGACGGCCGGCGCCTCCGCCTTCCAGATGGAGAGCACATTGTCCGTGGGACCGCC
>PMAM01000135.1 GCA_003152595.1 Acidobacterium sp. | reverse complement strand
GAATGTGGGAGACACGGTGAATCTCGGGCCGCAGCCGGGCAGCGGCGGTACGTGGAGCTGGAGCGGACCGAACGGCTTTACGTCGACCTCTCGCGTGCTCAGCGGCGTCGCAATCGCCTCGCCCAGCAATGTGTACACGGCCACCTACACCAACACGGACGGAGTCAACAGCACGCAGGCCTTCACCATCACGGTGAATTCCACGCCGATCGTGCCGTATCTGCAGGTGAACGGAGGAGCGTGGCAGCAGCTCAGCAGTATCTCCGTGAATGTGGGCGACACGGTGAATCTGGGACCGCAGCCGCAGAGCGGCGGTACGTGGAGCTGGACTGGACCGAACGGCTTCACGTCCACCTCGCGCGTGCTCAACAGCATCGCGCTGACGTCGGGGACCAATGTGTACACGGCCACCTATACCAATGTCGACGGAGTCGCCGGTACGCCGCAGGCCTTCACCATCACCATCAATCCCACGCCGATCGTGCCGTATCTGCAGGTGAATGGAGGGCCGTGGCAGCAGGCCAGCAGTGCGACGGTGAATTCCGGAGCCACGGTGAACCTCGGGCCGCAGCCGAAGAGCGGCGGCACATGGAGCTGGACCGGACCCAACGGGTTCACATCCACATCGCGGGAGATCGACGCTGTTCCGCTGACAACGGGGAGCAATGTGTACACGGCAACCTTCAAAAACACGGACGGAGTCGCCAGCACGCAGGCTTTCACCATTACAGTCAACTAGCAGGAGGAGATCGGCTGGCCATCGGTCGAGATTGGGGCCGCGTTCGATGTTCCACGACCCACGCGCAGAATCGGAGTGGGATCGTCAGCGGGCAGGTGCTGCGGAGCGGATTCCTGGCCGGTCGTCCGGTTGTGCCCGGAGAGCATTCCCGGAAGCAGGTTCAGTCGCGTGCGGTTCTTGCGATATCGGCCCAGCGAAATGCAGCACGAGTTAGAAACACGTCGATGAGGTTGGACAGGAGCGATGCGGCGGTGACGGCGCTGAATACGTCGTCGCGAACCATCGCGGACGATAGCGCCTGAATGAGGACGAAGGAGAGTTCGTCCATCAGTGTTAGTCCGGTACCGACGACGATCGCGGTTCGGAGCGGGTAATGGAAAAGCCAAACGACGGCGGTCCAGGCGAGGAACTTGCCGATTACGATGAGCGCGAGCCGGTGCCGACAACACGTTCATCCCTGGGGGAATGATCCCCGGCTACATCATCATCAAACCGGACTTCCCGGAGTGCATCGACGACTTCGGGTTCCTGTGGTTTGAGAACGAATACACCAGCACCACCGCCGCATGGATCCTTGAGGCCAACGCGGCCAATGCGCTGGCCCACTGATCCGTGCGGGTTGCCGGACCACCACCGGAGAGGCATGGGTAGTTGGCGCTCGGAGTGCGATCTCTGTCGGGACAGAACGGTGACAATCAGTCGCCGGCGACGACTGGATTGATGAGTTGGCCGAGCCCCTCCACCGCGGCGATCATCGTTTCTCCAGGCTGTAGCCAGCGATGCGGACTACGTCCGAGGCCGACTCCGGCGGGGGTGCCGGTGCTGATGATGTCGCCTGGCTGGAGTTCCGTGACGGAAGAGATGTAGCCGATCAGATCGGGCGCCTTGAAGATGAGCTCCCGCGTGTTCGAGTCCTGCAGCACTTCGCCACCGATGGAAAGCCGAATATCGAGGTTATGCGGATCGGCGATTTCCTCCTGCGTCACGATGGCAGGGCCGAGGGGGCAAAAAGTGTCGAAGCTCTTGCCGAGCGTCCACTGCGACGTGGCCAGTTGCACATCGCGCGCGCTCACGTCGTTGAGAATCGTGTATCCGAAGACGTAGTCCTTCCAGTTCTCTTTCGCGATGCTGCGGCCCGCTTTGCCGATGACGATGGCGAATTCGACCTCGTAGTCAGGCTGTTGGGTGAGCGCGGGAATGCGCACCGGCTCGTTCGGTCCGATGACGGCCGAAGGCAGTTTGAGAAAAATGGTTGGAACCTTCGGGATCTCCATCTTCGATTCGACAGCGTGGTCGCGGTAGTTGAGCCCCACACAGAAGATGCGCGAGGGACGAGGAATGGGAGCCAGCAGATGTACCGCGGACAGCGAGATGAGCGATGTGCCCGGCATCTCCATCGCCTGGCGCAGAGCGGTGGTGCCTACGGCGATGGCGCTGGTTGTATCCGGCACGCCGAGCGGAGTCAGGTCGAGGATCGCATCGTCGAGAAGCAGTCCGGGACGTGGCGCGCGCTCGGAAAAGAATTCGAAGCTGACCAGTTTCATGCGCTTCTCCAAACGCGGCCATCGGGATAGCTGTAGTCGCGCAGAGTCTCAGGGTAAATTTCGATGCTGTAGCCTGGCTGGGTCGGAAGCAGGTAGTGTCCGCGGCGAATGCGGACCGGATCCACAAAGTGCTCGTGCAGGTGGTCGACGAATTCGACGACCCGGTTCTCCAGCGTACCGGAGACGCAGAGATAATCGAAAGCTGCCAGGTGTTGTACGTATTCGCACAAGCCAACGCCGCCGGCATGCGGGCAAACGGGAATGCCGAACTTTGCTGCAAGAAGGATCACGGCGATGTTCTCGTTGACTCCGGCCAGGCGGCAGCTGTCGATCTGGCACACGTCGATCGCCTGCGCCTGCATGAACTGCTTGAACATCACGCGGTTCTGGCAGTGTTCGCCGGTCGCGATCCGAACGCCGGGAACTTCGCGACGGATCCGCGCATGACCGAGCACGTCATCCGGGCTGGTGGGCTCCTCCATCCACCAGGGATCGAACTGCTGGAGATCGCGCGTGCGCTGGATCGCCTCATCGACATCCCACTTCTGATTGGCATCCATCATCAGGCGATTCGACGGCCCGATCTTAGAGCGCACCAGGCCCGCGCGGCGATGGTCGTCGGCCGGATCGCCGCCAACTTTCAGCTTGAAGTGCGTCCATCCCTCGGCGAGCGCTTCGCCGCAGAGACGGACAATCTTTTCGTCGCTGAATCCGATCCAGCCGACCGAAGTCGTGTACGCAGGAATGCCCTCGCTGCCGAGATGCTCCAGACGCGTAGCCTGATCACGGCGCCGGTCCCTGAGCAGAGCGATCGCTTCGTCGCGCCGCAGAGCGTCGCTGATGTAGTGGAAGTCGACAATCGAGGCGATGCATTCCGGCTCCATGTCCGCCAGCAGCTTCCACAGCGGCTTGCCCTCGGCGCGCGCGTACAGGTCCCACACGGCATTGATGAGCGCCGCCGTTGCCAGATGGATCACGCCTTTTTCCGGTCCCAGCCAGCGGAATTGCGTGTCCCCGGTGAGCTCGCGGCTGAAAGCACAGAAGTCGTCGGTGATGGAGCTGAGCGTGCGGCCGACCACATAACGAGAGAGATAACGCAGCGCTTCGCAGCAGAGTTCCGTGCCGCGCCCCAGAGTGAAGGTGAGGCCGAAGCCCCGCGGACCGTGGTTCGTTTCCAGAATGCAGTAGGCCGCCGAGTAGTCGGGGTCCTTGTTGACGGCGTCCGATCCAATGCTCTCCCGGGAAGTAGGGAAGCGAAGATCGATCACCTGGACGCCGGAGATGCGGAGATCAGTCACGAGATTCTGATCCTTCGAGAATAACGATGCGGCAGCATACCTTGTCCCGCATTGTGGTCAGGTTATTGCGCCCGGAGAACTACAATTTTCGGGGATTGAGATGAGGAGCCAATGCAGGCACCACGAGTTCTGAGCGATAAGACAGCCATTATTACAGGTGGCGCGAGCGGCATCGGGCTGGCGATTGCGCGTGCGTTTGCGCGCGAGGCTGCCGCGGTCTTCATTGTGGACCAGAACGAAGCCGGCGCGACAGAGGCAGCCCGCAGCCTTGAAGCCTCGGGCGGGACCGCGCAGGCCATCGCTTGCGACGTGTCCGACTCTGCGAAGGTGCGAGCCTCGTTCGATTCAATCTTTCAGAGGGGGCGGGTGCACATCCTGGTGAACTGCGCGGGAATTGCGCACGTGGGCACGGCGGGCAGTACGAGCGAGGAGGATTTCGACCGTATCCTGCGCATCAACGTGCGCGGCGTTTATCTGTGCACACGGGCGGTGCTGGATCCCATGAAGTGGCAGGGCGGCGGCGTCATCCTGAATATGGCGTCGATCGCCGGGATGGCCGGTTTGCCGGATCGGTTTGCGTATTCAACCAGCAAGGGTGCTGTGCTGGCGATGACGTACTCGGTGGCGCGCGACTATCTGAGCGACGGAATTCGGTGCAACGCCATTTCTCCGGCCCGCGTGCACACGCCGTTCGTGGATGGGTTTGTGGCGAAGAATTATCCGGGACGCGAAGCGGAGATGATGCAGGAGTTGGGCGAGGCGCAGCCGATTGGGCGGATGGCCGAACCCGATGAGGTGGCGAGCCTCGCGGTCTGGCTGTGCTCGGATGCGTCCAGCTTCGTGACCGGCGCGAATTATCCTCTCGACGGCGGATTCATGAACCTGCGCTGAGGTGCGGCCCTCCTAGTCAGGAACCGTTGTGGGGTGCGTCCAGGCGCCGCGGTCGTGCGAAGCATGGACGGCGATGAAAACGCCGGACACGACGATGAGGCCTGCGCCGGTCAGCGTGAAAAGTGATGGAATCTGGCGCCAGACCAGCCACGCCATCAAAGCTCCGGTGACCAGCTGCGTGTAATGGAACTGCGAGACGTTGGCCGCGGTTGTGTGTTTGAGCGCCACGAAGAAGCAAAGGCTGCCGATGGCGCAGAGTAATCCCATGGCGACCAGCAGCGCGGCGATTCGAGGCGTTAGAGGCGCGGCGTGCCCGAGCATGAGGCCGAAGCCAACCAGGACCATCACTCCTGCCGAGAAAAGCGTGAGACTCTCGGGGTTTTCGGTCTGGGTGAGCACGCGCGACCAGACGATGTTCGTCGAAAAGCAGGCGACGCAGACCATGCAGGCCAGGAAGCCGATCCAGTCCGCCTCGTGGGCGCCGCCCCACGGATGAACAGCGATGACGACTCCGGCGAAGCCGGCGAGGATGGCGAGCGCCTTCTTCAGCGTCATGCGTTCGTGGAGAAGGATCGGCGAGAGCGTGGCGACGACGATCGGTGCCAGAAAGATAAAGATGTAGAAAAGCGTCAGCGTGAGGTGCCGAAGGGCCACGATGACACAGATGTTATTGCCGAGGTCGAGGCCGGAGCGCAGGATCTGGGGGCGGAGTTGATTTGGCTTGAGGGCCTGAAGATCGCGCCGCCAGAGGCCGCGGGCGACCATGAACACGGCCATGAAGAGCCCAAGGAAGCCCAGCGTCTCATACCACGGCAGGCCCGACTGATTGACGAGTTTAATCGCCGTGTCGGTAAGGACCCAGAGGGTGAAGCCGATAACGGCGAGGCTGATGGCCTGGCGGTGGGAAACGGGCATCTTTCCTTTAGTTGTATAACTGCAGCGTGCGCAAGATACTGCTCGTCATCGCCGCAATCAGTAGCGCAACCTGTTCCTGTTTCGCGGTCGTCATGATGATCCATGGCGGGCCGGGCTTGGGAGACCTGGTGCTCACCGTGCTGGCATACGTGTTCCCGGCCCTGAGTTTCCCGCTCTTCCTGATCTATCTGCGCCGGCCGTTGGCGGGCAAGATCGGGTCGTGGGCGATTTTCGCAGGCGCATTTCTTTCTTCCTATTTGTATATCGGTACTCGTGCCACCAGCAGCAAATATGCGTTGATGCGAGCATGATCGTGTTTGCGCGATGCACGATCGAGCTGGCGTGGCATCTCCGCTTCATGCTCGCTACGGCGCTGCTTTTGCAGATGGCGCCAGTGGAGAATTCGGTGACAAGAGCCCTTCGGCGACTGGAGGGCTAGGCTCTATTTCTTCGGCAGATAGCGGCGCCCAACAATCTCATACTTCCCCGATAGCACCCGAGCAATCGCTTCAGCATACGCAACGTGCTCCTGCTCAAGAATCCGCGCCGCCACCGCATGCGGATCGTCTCCAGACAGGACTGGGACGGACCGCTGCAAAATGATCGCGCCGTGGTCGAGTTGCTCGTCGACAAAATGCACGGTGCAGCCCGTGACCTGGACTCCGTATTCAAAGGCCTGCATCTGCGCATCGAGCCCCGGAAACGCCGGCAGCAGCGAGGGATGGATGTTGAGGATGCGGCCCGAGAAAGCCTGGACAAATCCGGGCGACAAGAGCCGCATGTATCCGGCGAGGCAGATCAACTCGACCTCGTGCGACCTCAGTGCGGCGACAACTTCATGGTCGTGCTCGGCGCGCTTCCGTCCCCGAGCTTCAATCGCGACAGCGTTCAGTCCGCGCTGGCGAGCCGCCTCAAGCCCAGGAGCATCGGCAAGATTCGAGATTACGACCGCAATGCGCGCATCGGGAATCTTCCCCGCGTCGATAGCATCAGCAATGGCAAGAAAGTTCGACCCACGACCCGAGAGCAGAACACCCAGGTTGTGCATCAGGCGTAGATCACTTTGCGGTCGCCCTTCACGATGCGGCCGATGACGTAGCTCTTCTCCCCGGAGCGGTCCAGCATCGACTTGCAGCGTTTGAAGCGCTCGGCCGGAACGACAGCGATCAGGCCGATGCCCATATTGAAGGTGCGCAGCATCTCGTCCTGCGCGACGTTGCCGAGCTGCTGCAGGTGCTCGAAGATGGGCAGCACCGGCCAGCTGCCGAGCTCAACGTGAGCCGAAACCGTCTTCGGCAGGATACGCGGCAGGTTTTCTGTAATGCCGCCGCCGGTGATGTGCGCGAACCCGGCCGCGTAGTCGCTGGTGGTGAGCTTCTTAATCAGGCTCAGGTAGCTGCGGTGGGTCTTCATCAGCGCGGCGCCGGCCTTTTCTTTGAGCGCGTTCACGTATTGCTCGGGCTTGTACTTCGCTACCTCAAAGAACAGCTTGCGGGCCAGCGAGTAGCCGTTGGTGTGCAGGCCGGTCGAAGGAAACCCCAGGAGAACATCGCCCACGCGAATCTTCGCGCCGGTGATCAGCTTTGCGCGCTCGACGACGCCGACGATGAAGCCAGCCAGGTCGTATTCGCCGTCGGCGTAGAAGCCGGGCATCTGCGCCGTCTCGCCACCGATCAGCGCGCAGCCGTTCGCTCGGCACGCATCGGACAGGCCGGAGACGACCTTCTCGGCAATCTCGCCGTCGAGGCGGCCGGTCGCGAGGTAGTCGAGGAAGAAAAGCGGCGTCGCGCCCTGGACGGCGATGTCGTTGACGCAGTGGTTGACCAGGTCGGCGCCGACGGTGTGGTGGATGCCGAGCTGGAAGGCGAGCTTGAGCTTGGTGCCGACGCCATCGGCCGAGGAGACCAGCACCGGTTCCTGATACTTGCCGTCGAGCTTGAAGAGGCCGCCGAATCCGCCGATCTCACCGAGCACGTTGCGCGTGAAGGTGCGCTGGGCGAGGTACTTGATGCGCTGTTTGGTGCGGTCGCCGGCGGAGATGTCGACTCCGGCGTCGGCGTAGGTGGCGGAGGCCGGTTTGCGTTGAGCAGGGTTTGGATCGGGCGTGGGCATTGCAGGAGCTTTTGTAAGAAGAGACAGTTTACGCGGTCTGACTGGGTGCGGCGCCAGGAATGTGGCAGACGAGCGGATCGCGTTCAGCGAACAGCGAAAGGCCCGCCGGCACGATCAGGTGCGGACGGGCCTCGCGATGCATGGACGGCTTACGCTGCGGCCGGTTTCAGCGCGGCTTTTGCCTGGCCGCAGAGGGCGGTGAAGGCGGGAGCGTCGTTGACGGCGAGGTCGGCCAGGATCTTGCGATCCAGCTCGACGCCGGCCTTTTTCAGGCCGCTGATGAGCTGCGAGTACGAGATCTCGTTGATCTTGGCGGCGGCGTTGATGCGCACGATCCAGATCGATCGGTACTGGCGCTTCTTGCCTTTGCGTCCGCTGTAGGCGAACTTGAGGCCGCGCTCGACGGCTTCCTGAGCTGCCTGGTAGAGCTTGGATTTGGTGAGGAAGTAGCCGCTGGCCCTTTTCAGGATTTTCTTGCGGCGGTCGGATCGTTTGGTTCCACGTTTGACGCGTGGCATCGTGATTCTCCTTTGCGTTCGTGTCAGGCGGCTGGAGGCGGGAGGGCCTCTTCACTCGCTCGGTTGGTCTGATCCACTCTCGGCTTGCGCTCGAGGGAGCCGCTCGCGTGAGCGGCCCGGAAGGATCAGGCGTAAGGGATCATGCGGGCGACCTTCTTGTGGTCGGCGTCGGAAACCAGCACGCTCTTGGCGAGGTGGCGCTTGGTTTTCGTCTGCTTCGACGTCAGAATGTGCCGCATTTTGGACTGGCCGCGCATAAATTTGCCCGTGCCGGTCTTTTTGAAGCGCTTGGCGGCGCCCCGATGGGTCTTGAGTTTGGGCATGCGATCCTGCTTGGAAACTGTGTATTGACAGCAGGTTTGAGTATAGCAAACGAGCCAGCGGTAGCCGGGAAGAGGGGAGTTCGGGGCGGGGAGCAGAAAGCCTGGAGCGTCGTGTTCCGGATTCCGGTCGTCGCGGATCGAGGGCCCCCTCCCCCTGGGGTGAGTGTGTGGTAAGTCTTTGAATCGGCTTGGCTTGCTGGAGACGTGTTTGGGACTGTGGCAAACCTCTGGTGATAAAGGGCTTGCAAGGGCGATTTGGAACTTGATCGTCTTCGGCCGCTGTTCGCCTTTTGCCCTGGTGTTTGTGTTTCTGGAGGGGGACAAGTTGCAAGTGCTTTGTTTTGAAATTGGCAGCGAGGCAATAACATACTTGACTGACCACGCGAATTGGTCTACAGTAGTCACATCATGGAAGCCCCGAAGACCTTACAGCAAGCAATTCAGTGGTTTACCGAGACTGAGAACTGCCGCAAGTTCATGGTTCAGGTTCGCTGGCCCGATGGTGCGGTCAAGTGCCCCACCTGTGGCGCTACCAAGCTGACCTGGCTGGCGAAGGCGAAGGTCTATCGCTGCTACGAGAATCACCCGAAGCAAAAGTTCTCTCTGAAGGTCGGGACGGTTTTCGAGGATTCGCCAATCGGCCTCGACAAATGGCTTCCCGCCGTATGGCTCCTGGTAAACGCGAAGAATGGGATTAGCTCCTATGAGCTTCACAGGGCTCTAGGCGTGACGCAAAAGACCGCATGGTTCATGCTGCATCGGATTCGGCTGGCAATGCAGGCAAAGTCTTTTGAGAAGATGGGCGGCAGCGGTAGCCCTGTCGAAGTAAACGAGGCTTTCATCGGCGGCAACCCTAAGAACATGCACGCATCCCGGCGCATGAAGATGGGCGTCAAGAAGGGCATCTATGGGGATCACAAAGTAGCAGTGATGGGAATGCTGGATCGGGAGACTCGCCAAGTTCGGGCAAAGCTAATCCCCGATGTGACCCGCGAGACTCTGCAGAATGAGATCCTGCGGGAGATTGATCGCGGCGCGACGGTCTACACTGACGGCGCAACAGGCTACGACAATCTGGCTCGGAAGGAATTCGTTCATGAGACCGTCAATCACATGGAAGAGTACGTTCGCGGCCAGGTTCACACTCAGGGCATCGAGAATTTTTGGAGCCTGCTCAAGCGCGGACTGAAGGGAACGTACATTGCCGTGGAACCCTTCCACCTGTCGAAGTACGTTGACGAACAGGTTTTCAGGTTCAACAATCGGGCCACGAAGGAAAATCCGTTGAACGATGCGGATCGGTTTATGCTGGCAGTGTCGCAGATTGCAGGGAAGAGACTCACCTATGCAGACCTGACCGGCAAGGTGACGGGGGCGGAATATGAACCGTTCTAACGCCCCTTGGAAGAAGAGGCAGAATCGCGGGAAGCGCGTTTAGCTTCCCTTTCCGCGTCAAGCTGGGCTTTGATTTCGCTGTGTGGCACCGCGACCAGGCGGCGCATAAAATTCGTGAACTTGTCGAAGTCAGTTGGCTTCGCCGCGTTCGGATCACTGTCGGTAGAGTTGGCCCTCTTCCCCACTGAATCCTCCGCTTAGGCGGAGTGTATCATGATCCGCCGGAAAGGCGGACGTGGCAAAAAAATCATTTAAAGAACGGCTCAAAGAGAGGCAGCATCTGCTCACTGATGAGACGCGCAACCGTATCGACGCAATTCGTAACCTCTATACTTTTCGAGAGCCCTTCCTGGAGTGTCAAAGTCCCCCGCACGGTAACTTCTTCCAACAGCTTCCCGCTCCCATCGAGCCAACGCACAACCCCTACGACGTGCGGGATAAATGACGGCAGTTCATTCACCGTGCCGTGAAGCCCAGTGAATATCATGCGGCGGTGCTTGTTTACATTTGTTAACTCTTCGAGGATGCCCAAAACGGTTTCCTTTGGATTGGGATCGCGATAAGGCTGGAAACGGTCAATGATTGCCGCCGCCCGGGGTGGGACGCCATCGAGACGATGCCTCTTGTCTAGATCATCCTTATACTGCTTCAAGGTCATCGCTATAGGGAACATGAGTCTGCGATGTGGCACATTGCCTCCCGCCTCGACCAGTTCCCAAACCAAGTAGTCAAGGGACGACCGAAGACACTGGAGTGCATCCCCCATAACAAGGGCGATTTTGGCTGGAACAGGATTCTTCTCTTTGAAGATAAAGACTGGATTTTCGGGAGTACTGGCAGCCGCGGGAAACAGATCACCCGGGTCGCTCTTGTAGTAAGCAGTTAATTCTTCCCACAACTCCTCCCAATGCTCTTTGGCTCTGGATATCTTGCGCTGGACAGCATCGAGCGAAGCCATCCCCCCATCATAGGCGCGGCGTATAATTCCGGCCACTATGTATGACGCTATCCAATTGTGGCGCTTGCTGCTTTCTCCTTGATGGCTACCTCAAGAAGCTGATTTCCCTGCGGAGTATTCGGCGTGATGAACCGACAGTTTATGAACAGTACGTGATCCATTACAACTGGGCCGCCGTGATAGACGATTGTCGCTCCGCGAAACACGACGTTTCGCATAACGAAACGATCAATCGCCGTTCCTTGAGGATCGTTTCCGATAGGCTGTCTTCCGCTTAGGTAAGCATCATTTAGATAGAAGAAGCCCCCGCGCATCTCAAGACTCCCAGTGAAGATTTGGGGCAGCTGCTCTGGAACGTTTGTGGTCGCACTCTTATATTCCGCCAGCTTAAGCATTCCGTTGTGTGCCTCTTCCGACAGGGCAGGATATTTGACGAGTGCCTGATATTGCTCCGCAGCAGCGACAAACGATTGTTGGGTTGCGGGAATGCGGGACTCGCTCTGCTGCGCGAGCCAGTGATTAGCAATAGCTAAAACCGCTTTCGCTCCATCAGGATCAGCTTTCGCATTCGCGACAGCAACTTTTAGGAACTTGTTGAAATTCATTGCGACGCGGCGAATTGACTGGGGATTTGCATCTCTGCCGAGTTGAAATCTGTTTGTATCGTGCGTGTGGTCAGTGTTTATTGGGGTTTGCGGGCATCGGAAAGAGGCTCTCGGCGCCCGATGCCACGGTTCAGGCGCACTGCTCCCTGAGCCTTCCCGGTGGCTGGGCCATCAGTCTTGGCAGGCGCAGCAGGTTGTGCGCGGCGCAGCTGAAGACGAACAGCCAGTCCACCTTCTCCAGTCCGCGCAGCTTCACCTGCCGCAGCGGCCCGGTCTGCTTCAGCCACCCAAAGCTCTTCTCGATCAGCCAGCGACGGCTCAGGCTAACGGCATAACCAGGCTGGCGTGTCGTTCTCCCGTCCAGATTGCTGCTGCGGCTCTTGTCGTTCTTCGTCACATGCGGAGTTACATGCAGTTCCCGTACCGTGCGCACAAAATCCTCCGTGTCATAGGCCTTGTCGGCACCGACGGTGATCCGGCGGCTGCGCCTCTGCTGCTGCTTCCCGATCATCAGCAGCGCGGCATCGCGTTCCGCGTATCCATCGGCGTATGTCACCATCGCCGCGGCGATCAGCCCATTACGGTTCTCCACCAGGGCATGTCCCAGATAACTCAACCTCGATTCTTTGCCGTAACTCTTCTTATATAACCGGGCATCGGGATCGGTGCTCGACTCGTGCGTCTTGTTACTCCGCTTCTGGCCATGGAAGTTCGTCCCGTCGCCGGGCCCGTCTCCATCCTTCGGCCGGAAGCTCTTCTGCGATGCCCAGGCCTGAATCAGTGTCCCGTCAACGGTGAAGTGCTCGTCCGACATAAACTTCTTCGCCTGCCGGTTCACTTCGGCGAAAAACCGCTGCGCCACCTCGGACGTCAGCAGCCGGTCGCGGTTCTTCGAGAACACCGCATGGTTCCACACCCCATCGTCCATGCCCAGGCCCACGAACCAGCGAAACAGCAGGTTGTAATCGATCTGCTCCACCAGCAGCCGCTCGGAGCGGATGGAAAAGAACACCTGCAGCAGCAGCGCTCGCAGAATGTACTCCGGCGCTATCGACGGGCGCCCACCTTCCGCGTACAGCGCATCCAGTCCGGGGCTCAGTGACCCCAGCACCGCGCCCGTCAGCTTCCGCACTTCGCGCAACGGATGATCCGCTGGCACTCGCTGCGCCAGCGAAACATAGCTGAACATCCCCTCCTGAACCCGCTCGTCTCCTCGCATGCCCATAAGACGAACAGCACCTGTGCAATGCCGCAGACGCGGTACCTATTTCAACAAGTTCTTAGAGCTTCATCGATGAGCGTCTGAGTATCCCCACCCTGCTTGGCTCCCACAATCCTGACCGCCATCTCGACTCGGGCGACATGTGCATCCACGGCGCTAATTCGCTGATTAACACCCGTGAATTCATTGTGGACTGCATAGACGGCTCCGCCGCCGACTCCCAGTGAAAGCAGGACCAAGCTGGCAATTGGCACCCATGCGTGTCTAGCGTCTTCTGTGGTTTTTCCTGTCATCGTCGATTCCTCCGCGTTGGACTCGCTGGCCGGGGAACCAACTACTGCCCACTCCTGATCGATACAGGCTTCCATCGGACACACCTCTGATATGCTGTCTGTGTCCGCAGAAGCTCAAAAGACTCCGCCCTGGCAGGCGGGGTTTTTATTTGGGGCCGATTCTACACCCTGTCACGGCTCCCTCAGTATACAGTCAGTCAAGTATATTACTGCCGGCAGCGATGTTTACAAACTTGACAACTTTTGGGTGAGCCGGGAGGGTTGGGCCTGGAGTCTGGCCGCGATGAGCGGGACCGGCGGTCGGGGCTGGCATCGGCATGGGTGTGGCTGGGCATGGGTGCAAAGAGAAAGGCTCGCCGCGGCGAGCCTTTTTTCTTTCTATCTCCCTATTATCAGGATACTGTACGTTACATAAGTAACATATGTACTTTCAATAGATTATCGACTTATGTGAATCTCGTGTACAGGATGGCGTACAATGATGGTATTCAGTAAGACAACATCTCATGGAAGCCGATCAGAAGACCGCTTACGGAAGCTGCCGAGCCTACACGCGCCATCTGCAGTCCTGCCCCCATCGCCAAGAGAAAAAATACAACGTCTGCACCTGCCCCAAATGGATTTATTTGCGCCCGCGTGGAAAAAAGAGCAAGCGATTTAGCCTGGCAACACCCTCCTGGAAGGAAGCCCAGGAGATCGCAGCCAGTACCCTGGAAGGCCTTAACCCCGACATCGCCGAGGCTCGCAAAAAGGTCGCAGTACGCAAGCGCAAGCTTGTCACGGTCAAGGGTGCCTGCGATCTCTGGCTGGACGCGACAAATAGTCGAACTGAACGTGCGGGCAGTCGCGAGCAGGTCGCAGTAATGGTGAAGAAGTTCATGGCCTGGGCTGTAGCCGAGGGGATCGAGCACATCCAGGACGTCACGACTGTCCAGCTCGATCGCTGGTACATGGGCTCCGAGTGGTCCAAGTACGCGGTCCTGACCCGTCAGCAGCGCTGGATCATGGTCAGGAGCATGTTTCGCTATTGGGCCGAGCGCGGAATCCTGGACAAGGATCCGATCGCGGTCATCAAGCCGGTTCGATTTAACGGCGACCACGTTCAGGGACCCTATTCTGATGAACAGGTGGTGGCAATTCAGCGCCAGGTTCAAAACGACGAACAGCTCCGGACCTTTGTATCGCTGCTGCTAAACACAGGCTGTGATGTCACGGACGCTGTCCTTCATGATCCGCTTCGGATCGAGGAGGTCAGGATTGGCGAGAACACGATTTCGGTTTATCGCTACCAACGATTGAAGACAGGGGTCGAGGGTGTGATTCCGCTGTCCGCCGATGCAGCTCAACAACTACGCTCGATAAAGACACTGCCAAAGGGCAACGCTAACATGCCATTCCGGGATCCGAGCATCGAACTAATGACCGATTCGCACGCTTGGTCCAAGAGGGTCAAGGCTGCGATCAATGACGCAGGAGTGAAGTGGGTGGAACTGCCAACTCGCGACGATCGCGGACAGCCGAAGCGAAAACCGGCCAACACAAAACAGTTTCGGCACACGGCAGCGGTGCGGTGGCTCCGCGAAGGGCAGCGACCAGAGGACGTGGGGCGAATGCTGGGACACGTCGACACGCTGATGGTCCGCAGGCACTACGCGCCGTGGGTCAAGGAGCTGGACAAAGCCCACATCAGCCGGGTGGTGGGGAACTGGGCGGCGGCGTCTCAAGATAAGCATTGAGCGTGGGTTCGAATCCCTCTCTCTCCGCCATCCTGTCAAGCGAAATCTTCGAAATCATCTAAATCCCTTAAATTTCATCGAAATGCCAGAGGCTCGTGAAGTCTCTATAGTCTCCCCGATTCCCTCGTTTTGCCCCTCTTCTACCTATTTTTCGAGCTAAATCGAGCTAAATTCCCTGCGGGGCGGTCGTCCAAAGCCGCGATCGCGTTCGGTGAAACGCCTGATGTGAGCGCCGGAGGAAA
>PMAM01000045.1:4340-12735 GCA_003152595.1 Acidobacterium sp. | reverse complement strand
GTCATCAACGCCTTCATCCTCAAGCTGGCCGGACACGTCGTCCCCGGCTTCTACGTCTCCACGTGGACTGCGGCCATCATCGGCGCCCTCGTGCTCGCGCTCCTCAACATGCTCACCTCGGTTCTCCTCGACAAGAAAGAACAGTGATTCTCCGGGCGGCTACAATGGATTCATGCCGCCCGACCAACCCTCCCGAAGCCGGCACAAAACTCCACCCCCGGGCGAAACTGGACAGGAAGCGCTCTACCTCCGCTCGCTGAGCGACCGCCAGATCCCGGTTCAGGTGAAACTGCAGGACGGCGAAACCGTCACCGGCTGGATCGAGTATTTCGACGACCGCATGATCCGCCTGACTCGTGAAGGCAAGCCGAATCTCTTCATCTATAAGAATCAGATTCGCACCATCACCGAGCATGGCCGCGACGGCCGCCGCCGTCCGCGCACTGGGCCGAGCGAGGAAGCGGCGAGCGAGGACGGTCATTGAGTCCGACTTCCGCACACGCCTGGATCCCGAAAGAAATGGCCATCGCAGCGCGCGCCGTTCCCATTGCGCTCGAAGCCGGCGCACTCATCCGCGACTATTTTGAGCGCGGCGTCGCCACCGAATACAAAGGCGACGTCGATCTGGTCACCGAAGCCGATCGCGCCTCCGAAAAGCTCATCACCGAGCGGCTCACGGCGGCCTTCCCCGATCACGGAATCTATGGCGAAGAAGGCGTGCGGCAGCGCATCGACAGCGAATACCGCTGGTACGTCGATCCGCTCGATGGAACGACGAATTTCGCGCATGGCTTTCCCGTGTTCTGCGTCTCGCTCGGGCTCGAACATCGCGCCGCGGGCAAAGACGGCGAGTTCATCGCCGGCGTCATCTACGATCCCACCCGCGACGAGTTGTTCATGACGCAAAAAGGCCTCGGCGCCTGGCTGAACGGCCGCCGCATCCACGCGTCGAAAACGAAGCGCCTGGCCGAAGCGCTGCTCGCCACCGGCTTCCCCAGCCGTAAACGGCATGCCAGCCCTAACATCCACTTCTACCAGGAGTTCACGCTGCGCTCGCACGGCGTGCGCCGCGCCGGATCGGCCGCGCTCGACCTGGCCTACACCGCCTGCGGCCGCGTCGACGGCTTTTGGGAGTTCCATCTCAACCCCTGGGACACCGCCGCCGGTGCGCTGCTGGTGATGGAAGCCGGCGGAGCGATCACGCGCTTCGACGGAGCGCCGTTCCGGCTCGACAGCAGTGAAGTCCTCGCGACGAACGGTCTGATCCAGCAGGAACTCGTCGGCCTCTTCCGCGACATGTTCGCAGGCCGTGAGCTGCATCCCATTCCATCTCCCGCCGAATTCGCCGCCCAGCGCGCTGCGCAGCAGCGCTAACCCCGGCAGCCTCGCCGCGCCACATCTCCAAAGTAATTCTTCCTGCGCGTGCGCTTGTTTCCGCGCCTCAGTCCCCTGCTAGAATGATCCGTTGTCACTCCGACTCCTGAAGAGGAATTCATGGCTTACGTGATTGCGGAACCCTGCATCGGCACCAAGGATACGGCGTGCGTCGATGCCTGCCCGGTCGACTGCATCCATCCTAAAAAAGACGAGGCGAAGCACGCCGAGACCGACCAGCTTTTCATCGACCCGGTCGAGTGCATCGACTGCGGCGCCTGCGTGCCGGTCTGTCCGGTCTCCGCTATCTTTGCTGCCGACGATCTGCCCGAAAAGTGGCAGAGCTTCCAGGAGAAGAACGCCACCTTCTTCGGCCGCTAAGTTCTGCACTGGATTGCGGGACGCATAGCCGCTGGCTGTGCGTCCCCCCTGAGTCTTTGCATCGCCCCCTCCCCGTTTCCGAAGCAACCCCGGACCTCCGATCTGCGTCCTAGTGCCATACCGCCTTTTCCCCCGGAAAAGTTTCGCCTATGAGCCTGACTGCGCAGAAGACCACGAACAGCAGAGCCACTGGAGCGTCCTCGCATGCAACAATTGCACGGGAAAGGTTTGTCCTGATGGCCGGGCCGACACAACCGAGACCGGCAAACCAGCACCTCCGCCGCAATCCCCCCATTGCCGGCGAGCAGGAAGCGATCGACAAGGCTCGCGAAGGCGACGGCCGCGCCTTTGAAATCCTCTACGCCATGCACAAGCGGCGCGTCTACTCGCTGTGCTTGCGCATGCTCGGCAACGTGGCTGAAGCCGAGGACCTCACCCAGGAAGCCTTCCTCCAGCTCTACCGCAAGATCGGCACCTTCCGCGGCGACTCCGCCTTCTCCACCTGGCTGCACCGGCTGGCGGTCAACGTCGTGCTCATGCACCTGCGCCGCAAAGGCCTCCCCCAGGTTTCGCTGGAAGAAACGCTCGAGCCCTCACAGGACGACGGTCCGCGCAAAGACATTGGCGCCCGCGATCTCACCCTTTCCGGNNGAAGGCTACGAGCATAATGAGATAGCGGAGATGCTCGATTGCAGCATCGGAAACAGCAAGTCGCAGCTCCACAAAGCCCGGATGAAACTGCGCGACCTGCTGCGGACAGGTCAGCGGAAGGAGCAGATCGCGTGACCGTGATCCGCGCCATGGACAAAACCATGACCTGTACCGAATTTCAGGACGCCCTTCCCGAGCTGTTCGAGTCGCACGCCGATCTCAGCGGCCACGAGCATCTGAAGTCGTGTGAGAACTGCGCCGCTCTGGTCCGCGACCTCCAGTACATCGCTTCCCAGGCCAGGCTCCTGCTCCCCATTCACGATCCCAGCCCCGAGGTTTGGGACCATATTCAGCAGGCCATTCGTCAGGATAAGCCGGAGCCCCCGACGGCCGCGGCCAGGAAATAAGCGCCGCTCTTCTGCCTGCCATTCATATAATCAGCAAAGCATGAGCGGGTCTCAGCCAGTGCCGGCATCGTTTCCGGCTCACCCCACGCGGATTGTCCTCACCGGTTTTATGGGTGCGGGCAAAACTACCGTCGGCGCCCTGCTCGCCGAACGCCTGGGTTGGGACTTCCTGGATTCCGACGTTCTGGTGGAAGCCCGCGCGGCCATGTCCGTTGCCGATATCTTCGCGCGCCGCGGTGAGTCCGCCTTCCGCGATCTGGAGGCCGAAGTCATCCGCGAAGCCCTCACCTCCGGCCCCGGCGAGCCCTTTGTGCTGGCGCTGGGAGGCGGCGCGCTCGAACGGCGCACGACGCGCGACTCCCTCGCCTCTCTCCGCGACGCCCTGGTGGTTTTTCTCGAAGCGCCCCTCGACACCATGATCGCCCGCTGCGCCACCCACGAAGGCGGCCCCGTCCGCCCAGTCCTCGCCGATCGCGCGCGCCTCGATGAACGCTGGACCCAGCGGCTCCCCTGGTATCGGCGGGCGCATCTCACCATCGATACGGCGGAAATGACTCCGGAGAAGATCGTCGAGCGCATCCTCGAGAACCTGGACACCGACCATCGGCGGGGTTCCCACGAAGATGCTCGCCTCCCCATCGACGCGCGCCGCAAAACCGGAGCCCCCGCATGACCCCGACCCGGCCCATGAGCCCGCGCGGCATCGTGCTCTTCTCCTTTGGCGTTGCCATCGCGCTTTACCTCGCGTATCTGCTGCGTGCAGAGCTGGTGGTCATCTATGTCAGCGCGCTCTTCGCCGTCGTGCTCATGCCGCTGGTACGCGGCGTCATGAAGCTGCACATCGGCCGCTGGCACCCTGGCCGCGGTATAGCCGTCCTGATCATCGTCCTGCTCACCGCCGGCAGCCTCGGCCTCTTCTTTAGCTTCGGGCTGCGTCCGGCTTTCAAAGACCTGCGCGAGTTCATCCGGGAACTGCCCCAGCGCGGGCCGCAGTTCTTTGCCCGCATGCAGCAGCTGCCCATCCTGCACAGCCTCGACCTCGATTCGCTGCAGGAAAAGGTCCAGGACTTCACCGCAAATCTCGCCAGCTATGCCCTGCGCTTTGCCAGCAATGGCGCCGCCATCGCCGTCCGCATCATCACCGGCATCGTGCTCACCGTCTACTTCATCCTCGAAGGCGACGAGGCCTACGCCTGGTTCCTGTCTCTGTTTCCCATCGAGCGCCGACTCCGCCTCGATCAGACCCTGGCGCGCGCCTCCGCCCGCATGGGCCGCTGGCTGCTCGGCCAGGGCACTCTCATGCTCATCCTCGGAGTCCTCAGCACCGTCGTTTTCGCACTCCTGCACGTGCGCTACGCCTACGCGCTGGGCGTCATCATGGGGCTCTTCAATATCGTGCCGGTCGCCGGGGCGCTCGTCTCCGTATCGGTCGTGGTCCTGGTGGCCGCGCTGGATTCGTGGAGCCGCGTCGCCGGCGTGCTCATCTTCTACTTCGCCTACCTGCAGATCGAAAACACCTGGCTCACCCCCAGGATCATGCGGACTCAGGTGGATCTGGCCGGCCTGACCATCCTCATCGCCCTCCTCATCGGCTCGTCCCTGGCCGGCATCATCGGGGCCATGGTCGCCGTCCCCACCGCCGTCCTCGTCGCTGTCCTCCTCAACGAGTACGCCGTGCACGAAGAGGGCATCATCGAGGAGCCGCACCCGGTTAACGTAACGCCGCCCATCGAATTGCCGTAGGCATCGTCCTAATCGCCGGGAATGTGATCCCGGTACTGATCCCAGTGCGCGATCAGCGTGTGGACCACCGGCGAGCCGACCCGGTACGCCGCTTCCAATGCAGGAATCCCGCCGATATACGGGGCGGTCAGCGACTCAGCCGCGTCATGGCCAGGCGCCTGTTCGCAGTAGTTCGAAGCCGTCCGCAACACGAGGAACCGTCGAAAGTCGGCCCGGTGCATGCGATCGAGACGCGTGAGCGCCTCGGCGACGCCGGAATCCTCCATCGCTGTCATGGTGAAGCGTCCTTGCCCATGCGTGTGGATGCGCACCCAGTCCTCCGCCCAATGCCTCAGGATCGTGCCATGCCAGTACGAGTCCGACGCGAGCACGTCGCCAATCAGCACAAACGGTGGTTTCTGCGCATTCGGCAATCCGGTATAGGTCGCGCGGAAAGCGGCAACCTCGGGTGTGTCAATGACCGGCACCTTCGCCAGCGGCGTGTCCCTCGTCAGATTGAAAGCCCAGTCCACCAGCCTTGCGTTCAGCGGATAAGAACGAGGCTCGCTGCCCCACACGCGGTTGGGCTCAGGCACAGCCCCAGCCCGCGTGGATCCAATGGCGAAGATGCCGTACGGCCAGTCTTTAGGCGCCTCGCGCGGATCGATTTCCTGGCGGATATCCGTGATCACCCATTTCGCCCACGCCGCCGAGCCCACCGAAGCAACGTCCGGGTCGACGCCGGCAATGCCGGCCAGCAGCCAGTAGGCGTGGGTCAGGTCAAAACGCGGGTCCAGGCCCAGCGCCATGATCGAAGCCGCCGCGGGTCCAATCGTCATACCGCTGACCATGCCGAGGATGGAGCCGTCAGCATTGGTGCGCAGCGGGTGCACACCGCCGGGAAAGGGCAGCACGCGATCCAGATGCTCGCGCTCCACCCAGAACTGAAATTCGCCAGGCTTGTCGCCGGTATCGGCGCCCTGTTCGAAGGTCGCCACGATCACCACCTTCACCGGTATCGGCGCAGGCGGGGCCGCTGTCTGCGCGGCCCCGGCCAGGGACAGACACGAGAAAGACACAAGGAGCGCTGCGAATTTTCGCATGCGAATCTGGAACCCTTTTCGTGGAGTGAAATCAGAGTAGCAGAGGAAATTGTGCGGCGGCTCAGCAGTTTAGCGCGTCCGCCCCCCGCTCCGAAGGCCATCGACAATCCACCGGCGGCGCGATATGCGTACTTCTATGTAGTGACACGACTCAGGCTGCAAGGTAAATCTGACGCCGGGCCGCTGGCTGGTGCGTCGAATCAGGAGAGGGATAGAGTAGGACTCATGCTCATACGGACGAAAGGCGAGATTCCATCGTCGGAGATTACGCCGAAGTCGGTCTATATGAATCGGCGCAAGTTCATGGCAGCGGCGGCGGCGACGGGCCTTGCGGCGGTCGCCGGCGAATCGGCATCGCGTCTGCTGCGCCCCTCGAGCGCACAGGCCGCAGAGGACAAGCTGACGACCGTCAAGAGCCAGTACTCAACCCCAGGGCTCACCCTCACCACCTTCGAGGACATCACCCACTACAACAACTTCTACGAGTTTGGCGTGAACAAAGATGACCCCTCGAAGAACGCCGGGCGCCTGAAGACTCGGCCCTGGACCATCCAGGTCGAGGGCCTGGTCAAACAGAAGAAGACCTTCGACATCGACACGCTGCTGAAGATGAAGCCACTGGAAGATCGCATCTACCGCTTCCGCTGTGTCGAGGCGTGGAGCATGGTAATCCCCTGGGTCGGCTATTCACTGTCGGAGTTCATTAACGCCTGCGAGCCGCTGCCCTCGGCAAAATACGTGCAGTTCATCTCCCTTGCCGACTCGAAGGATGAATTGCTCCCCTGGAATGCAGGCATCAGCTGGCCCTACTCCGAGGGGTTGCGGATGGACGAGGCCATGCACCCGCTGACCCTGCTGACCTTTGGGCTCTATGGCCAGGCTCTGCCCAATCAGGATGGCGCGCCGGTGCGCGTGGTAGTGCCCTGGAAGTATGGATTCAAATCGGCGAAGTCGATCGTGAAGATTAAGTTCGTGAAGAACCAGCCGTCGACCACATGGAACGACATGTCGCCGAACGAATACGGCTTCTACTCGAATGTGAATCCCAATCGCGACCATCCCCGCTGGAGCCAGAAGCGCGAGCGCGTGATCGGAGCGCCCATCTTCCGTCAGCTGCAGCCGACCCTGATGTTCAACGGCTACGGCGATCAGGTCGCGAGCCTCTACAACGGCATGAATCTGATCAAGGAATACTGAGCGAGCCGCAGGCGAGCATTGCGAGTCGACCGGAACGAAATGACTAAAAGACAGGCCGCCGCATGAGCAAGCGCGGAATCGTAGCCCTGAAGATCCTGGCACATGCAGCCTGTCTGGCGCCCATCGCATGGCTCCTCTGGCATCTCTACTTGTCCGTCACCTCCGACCCGACCGCTCTCGGACCCGATCCCACGCACACCGTAACGTTCTTCACAGGCCGCGGAACACTGCGCCTGCTGGTCATCACGCTCGCCGTCACGCCCGTGCGGCGGCTGATTCCAAAGCTCGCCTGGCTGGGCCGCTTTCGCCGTGTGCTCGGCCTCTACGCGTTTTTCTACGGTTCCCTCCATCTGCTCACCTACGTTTGGCTCTATGCCGGCTGGAGCTGGGCCGCGATGGTCGACGATATCAGCCAGCGCCGTTTCATCACCGCCGGACTCGCCGCGTGGCTCATGATGGTGCCTCTCGCCCTCACCTCAACCACGTGGTCCATCCGCAAGCTGGGCGGCAAAAACTGGAACCGCCTCCACTGGCTCACCTACACGGCCGCCATCAGCGGCGTCGTGCATTACTGGTGGGGCGTGAAGACCGGCGTCAAGACTCCCCTCACCATCACCGTCGTGCTCGGAATCCTCCTCCTCGCGCGGCCGATTCTGCGCTGGCGCCAGGACCGTACAGCGCTCCGCGTCCAGCGATCGGAAGCAGCGTAATCGGCGCTGCCGATTGACCAATTGCTCTCTGCTTTACCCCTTCCCCAGCGGCTTCGTCATCCGGATGAAGTGGCAGGGCTGCGTCACGCGCGGAACCATCTCCGGGCGAATCGGCGCGGTGCCGTTCTCGGTGTAACCGAGTTTCCGATAAAAGGGCGGCAGCTCTGTGCGCAGATTCACCACCGTCAGATCCATATGGTGCGAGCCCATCTCGCGCGCGAACTCCTCGGCGGCAGCCATCAGCCGGCGGCCCAGGCCGGTCTTCTGCAGATCGGGATTGACCGAGAGCAGCCCCAGATAGCTGCGTTCGCCGCGCAGTTCCACGTAGACCACCCCCGCCAGGACGCCGTTTTCTTCAGCGAGCAAAAACCGCCCCTTCCGGAAATATTCCAGTGCTTCCTCGGGAATCAGCCGATCTCGCACGATGAAGAACGCCTCCACTTTGAAAGCCTGGTTGATCAGCGCGGTGAGCGCCGGCAGGTCGGACTCCTCGGCAAAACGGATTTCCATGGACATCGCTTTCGTCCCCAATGTCAGGGGCTCCTGATCCCCCAACTAACCTGAGCTCAAAGTGAAAGGGCCGGCTGCTTTGGCCGCCGGCCCTCGAAAAGAATCCCTGCTTCGCTTACTGCGAGACCGGTCCCTTGGTCAGCGCGGCATCTTTCTGGGCCAGCACCTGCTGCACATGCTGCTCCAGTTGGGCGGCCTGCGGCATCAGGTTCACTGCCTGCGTGATCTCCGGATCCCAATCGGCTTTCACCTTCAGCTCCGAGGTCAATCCGTACTGCGTGCCGAAGATCGTCGACTTGATGTTCATCTTCACCCAGTCGAGATTCGACTCCAGTTCCGC
>PMAM01000045.1:275-4331 GCA_003152595.1 Acidobacterium sp. | reverse complement strand
GGCGCCTCGATCTTCACATCCGGGGCGATGCCGCCACCGCCGTACACCGTGCGCCCGGAGTCGGTCAGCTTCACCTCGCGGTCCTTATCGTCCTTCGGCTGATCGTGGTTGTAGTAGTAGTCGTAGAGCGAGACTCCGCTGTAGTTCCGCTGAATCAGCCGCCCGCTGGGCGTGAAGTAGTGGTACGTCGTCAGCGCCAGGCCGGTGTTGTCCGAAAGCGTATACACGGTCTGCACCAGGCCTTTGCCGAACGTCGTCTCGCCCGCGATCAGCGCGCGATCGTGATCCTGCAGCGCGCCCGATACGATCTCCGCTGCCGAAGCCGTCCCGCGATTCACCAGCACCACGATGGGGAAGCTGTCGCCATTGCCGTGCGTCGCGCGATAAACCTGCTCAGGGAAGGCCCGCCCGCGCTGCGAAACGATGATCTGCCCGCGCTTCAGCAGGCGGTCGCACACGCTCACCGCTTCCACCAGAACGCCACCCGGATTGCCGCGCAGATCGAGAACGAGACCCTTGAGATTCGGACCGAAATTGCTCACCGCGTCGTCGAACTCGCGNNTCGTCGCGCACCAGATCGAAATTGATCGGCGACGACGCACCGACGCGTGTCATGGTCACATTGACTTTGGTGCCGCGCGGACCCTTCAGGCGATTCGCGACATCGTCGGAACTCATGCCCGACGCCGCCGTGCCGTCGATCGACGTGATCACGTCACCGGGATGAACGCCGGCGCGGAACGCGGGCGATCCCTCAATGGGATACACCACCACAACCTTGCCGTTCTGCGGCTGGATCAGCATGCCCACGCCGTAGTACTTGCCGTGCTGGTCTTCCTTCATCCGCGCGTAGGCTTTGGGATCGTAGAAGCTCGAGTGCGGATCGAGCGTGTGCAGCATCTCCGGGATCGCGCCGTCGTAAATAACTTTGTCGGGCAAGTCGCCGGTCAGCGGCTCGGCGTAATTCTTCGCGACGACGTCATAAACCTGGCTGAACGACTTCAGCCCGTCGCGGAAGGTGGACTCATCCTGAGCCGACTGTGCGCCGACCTTCTGGCTGAGGACCATGCCGCCGAGTGCGCAGACGGCAAAGAAGATGACGAGGAAGAAGAGGGTACGGCGGGTGCGGATGGACATGCTGGTCGGGGATCCTGGCGCCTGCGTCCGAGTGGGCGGGGCAGTGGCGACTTTACTCAACAGTATAGCAGCGGAACCAGGCGGCATGCGGACCTTCCGGGCACCGGTAATCAGCCCGTCAGCAGGGCAACGCCGGGTCTCCGAGCAGCGGCTGCGCGGGCGTCAAAACCCGGCCTCGATGGGATGCTCTGGCTCTGCAACTCTTCGTTCTGTCGTTTCTCAACGCAGAGCGACTCAACGCTGCGTTAAGCGCCGGCGATCCGCTCCAGTTGCCCGATGTGGTTCAGGTCGTGCCCTGCCATCGTTTCCACAATCGTAGAAAAGGTCATCGTGCCGCGTTCCGGATGCGTCACCGGCTTCTCGGCATGCTCAGGCAGCGCCGCCTCAATCAGCAGCAGGTTCCAGCGCCGGAGCAGCGAAAACGTCGCCAGCGCTTCGTTCGCGTCCACATGGGCATAGGGCGCCGCCCACTTCTCCTGGTCGAAGGGTTGCATCGTGTGGTGGTCTTCGGCCAGTGTTTGCCGCAGGCGAAACGCAAAGGCGATCTCGCAGTCGGCCAGATGACAGAGGATCTCGCGCGGCGACCACTTCCCAGGCGCCGGCGGAGTCGTGATGCGCCCCTGCCCGATCTTCTGGGCCAGAGCCTTCAGCCGTCCCGGCGTGTTGGGCAGCACGGCCATTGGATCCTGGCCATTCAGAAACTTGGCGTAAGGATTGAGGATGTCGGCAGTGGCGGACATAGCGGGCTCGCTTTCAGGGCTGGGTATCGAGTTCGACGATCCGGCGGTGGACGAATTCGCGGACGATGCGGACCGTTGCGATGACGTTTTCATGCAAAGGAGGGTCGATCGGCGGAGGCTCTTCGTAGCGGAAATTGAGCGCATACAGAGTCAGATCCTCGAGCGGCACGGAGACAACCGGCAAGGCCTCCCCGGCCAGCCGGAGCATGGCGTCGAGCTTCTCCAGATCGTGGATGCGCGGATATTTCCCGCCGCGCGCTGCGATCAGGGCCTTCAGCAGCTTTTCGATCGCCTGCTGTGCGTGAAAACCGAACGCGGCGGCAGGGATGCCCTCAAGCAGCATCGTCGCTTCGTCTTCCGCAGATCGCTGCAACAGCAGCTCGGTCTGGGGATCCATGCGCTCCTCTCCTGTAGAGAACCACGCCTTCTTCGGCGATATCGTGATGGACGCTGTTAATCGAGTGGCGAAATCGCTCGTGCCGCGCCTCATCGGCAACGATGAGATCGACGGACATCTGAAGGCCGGAAACCGCGTGCCACAGAGAAAGAGTTGGTCTGGCGGAATCGGGGCCCAGAATTACGGCAAGATCGAGGTCGCTGTCCTCGCGGGCGTTGCCCGTCGCCCGTGAGCCGAAGGCGATGATTTTCACGGGATCGGCTGCCGCAATCAGCCGCCGCAAGGCCTCGAGGACCTTTTCCTCGGTCACGGTCCAGTCGAGCGTGGGGTGGGCGGTGGCCATGGCTTTCGAGCCAGTATCCCACCGCAACGGCCGATTTGAAAGCTGTCCCGAAGCCAGTTACTATAGGTACAGACGAGTTTGTCTGGCCGCGCGCAGTGGCGGGCCGGAGAAATGAGTGGGCGCGAGCCCACTTTTTATTTGCTCATTTTATTGCCTTCGATTTTCAGCAGAACTTATGGCATCAGATTTTCAGCAGATTCTATGTCACTTGATGTTGAACAGATTCGCGCTACGGCACAGCGCGTCGCGGCCTCCCACGGCCTCGACGTGGTGGAGATCGAGTTCCATGGCGGAGCGAAGCACCGGATTCTGCGCGTCTTTATTGAGAAGAACGCCGAAGAGAGGAAGAGGCTGGCGCAGGAGGTTGCAGCCACCGCGAATGTCGGTGCCGATCCTGATGCAGGTCTAAGCACGCGGACGGCCGCCGGACTCGATCAGCTGGCCGGTGTCACCCACACCGACTGCGAGGCCTTCAGCCGCGACTTCGGCACGGTGCTGGATGTCGAGGACCAGATTCCGGGCGGCGAGTACACGCTGGAAGTCTCCTCACCAGGGCTCGATCGAAAGCTGTACGGCCTGGACGACTACCGGCGCTTTCACGGATTGCTGGCGAAGGTGCAGACCTTCGAGCCCGTCGCGGGCAACCGGCACTGGCAGGGAAGACTCGGAGAAGTGAGCGACACGCAAGTGAAGCTGGAATTGCTGCAGAAGGCGAAAGCGAAGGGACGTAAGGGCTCAGAGCGCCAGCCGGGTCACGCAGAAGAAGTCGAGATCGCGCTGAAGAACATCGAGAAGGCGCAGCTGGTGCCGGAAATTTAGGGAAGCGCGGATACCGCGCAGAAATACAAAAGGGACTGAGAGAGAAGAAACAGATGGCGAGCGTGCTTTACGANNATCCGCAGATCGTGGTCACCGCGGTCGAGGATGCGATCGCGCTGGCGACCCGCAAGTACTACAAGACCCAGGAAAACATGCGTGCCGAACTCGACAAGGATACCGGCGAGATCCGCGCTTACGTCTTCAAGACCGTCGTCGAGGGCGAGGACCAGATCGAAGATCCGCTGAACCAGATCGCGCTGGAAGAGGCGCGCGCGCTGGCGCCCGAGGTCGAAGTCGGCGGCGAAATCCGCTACTACAAGCCCACCGACGTGCTCGGCCGCATCGCGGCGCAGATGGCTAAGCAGGTCATCTTCCAGAAGGTCCGCGAAGCCGAGCGCGACACCGTNNCGCGAGCAGTCGCGGCTGGAGCAGTTTGCCGTCGGTGAGCGTGTCCGCGTGGTGCTGCAGCGCGTCGACAAAGCCTCCCGCGGTCCGCAGGTCATCGTCTCCCGCGCCGCGCCGGAGCTGGTGCAGAGCCTGTTCCAGAGCGAAGTCCCCGAAATCTACGACAACACCGTGACCATCCGCGCCATCGCCCGCGAAGCCGGCGAGCGCACCAA
>PMAM01000045.1:0-171 GCA_003152595.1 Acidobacterium sp. | reverse complement strand
TCGACATCAAGAGCGAGGAAGAGAAACGGCAGGAAGTCGAACAGCAGATGCAGGCCATGACCCCCGCAACCGCCACGCCCATCGAGCAGGTAGGCGAGCTGGGCGATTCCATCATCCAAAAGCTTGTGGCGGCCGGAATCACCACCGTGGAAGCCCTCGCCGACATGACGC
>PMAM01000033.1:12531-13215 GCA_003152595.1 Acidobacterium sp. | reverse complement strand
CCTGTGGAGTTTGTCGCAGGTGGATCCGGGATTCGTCAGCGAACGCGTGGTGACGGCGGAAGTTTCGATGGACGCGACGGCTTGCCAGGCCTATCCCGGCGCACCGACGACGGGCGGCCATGGGCGATGCGCTGCTTTCTTTGATGGCCTGCTGGATCGGATGCATGGGCTGGCGGGTGAAGAGAATGTGGCGCTGACGAGCGCGCTGCCGCTGGATGAGATCGCGGGAAATTATGTGTACGACGCGGAGGGGCATCTACGCGAGGCGCGGATTGGAGCGCTGCTGGCGACGGGACGCATCGTGACGCCGGNNAACGCTGGGGATTGGCCTGGTGCGAGGACGACTACCGGACGCGCAGGATGGGTCGGGGGCGAGCCGGGCGGTGGTGATCAACCAGCGGATGGCGGAGCGGTTGTGGCCGGAGCAGAATCCTTTGGGGCGGCATTTGCTGAATGTCGCGGACGAGCCAACGCCGGCGGTGTGGAACGCGAATGGCGCGGTGACTGTGGTGGGCGTTGTGAGCAACACGCATGAGGGGAGTCTCGCCGGCGGGTTTGGCGATGAGGTGTATTTGCCGATGACGCCGGCACGCGAGCGGCCTGTGATGTATGTGCTGCTGCACACGCGGGCGAACACGCAGGCAGCGGCGGCGGAGTTGCGGCAGACGGTGGTGGAGATGGATC
>PMAM01000033.1:6013-12506 GCA_003152595.1 Acidobacterium sp. | reverse complement strand
ATTCTGCTGCTGGCGTTTGGCGGGCTGGCGGTGGTGATCGGGGGAGTTGGTGTCTACAGTCTGATTGCCTACATCGTGAGCTGGCGGATGCGGGAGATCGGGATCCGGCTGGCGCTGGGTGCGCAGCGGTGGCAGATTGTGCAGGGCGTGGTGCGGCAGAGTCTTCTGCTGGCGTTAGGGGGATCGGCGTTGGGGCTTGCGGCTGCGGCGCTGGTGGCGCAGTTGCTGCGCGGATTTTTGTTTGGGGTGAAGGCTGTCGATCCGGTGACGTTTTGCGCGGTACCGTTGCTAATGACGGCGCTGGCGCTGATGGCGGCGTGGATTCCGGCGCGACGGGCGGCGAGTGTGGATCCGATGACGACTTTGCGGATGGAATAGAGCAGGGAATAGGCAACAGGCAACAGGCAATAGGGAACGGGGAACAGGAAAGCGGAAGCTAAGAAGCGGTTGGCTGAAAAGCGGTTAGCAAGTTAGCGAGTTAGCGAAGGGCCAGCAAGAAGCCAGCAAAATAACCAGAGAGTTGGAGAGCGATGTTTAGCGATCTGAAGTATGCGTGGCGGCAGTTGCGGAAGTCGCCGGGGTTTTCGCTGACGGCGGTTTTGACACTGGCGCTGGGGATCGGGGCGAACACGGCGATTTTCACGCTGGTGGATTCGATCATGCTGCGGCCGTTGCCGTTTGCGCAGCAGGACCAGTTGATGCGGATCGAGTATGGCGGCGGGGAGAGCCGGACTGCATTCTTTCCGAAGGGGTGGGTGCGCGCGCTGGGTGAGCATGCGGCGTCGTTTGCGGCGGTGAGCGGGTTTGGTCCGGATGCGGAGTCGAATGTGGGCGACGCGAATTCGGCGAATCGGGTGTTCGGCGCCGAGCTGATGGTGAATGCGCTCGACACGCTGGGGGTTCATCCTGCGCTGGGACGGTTCTTCACGGCGGAGGACGCGCTGGGCGGGCACGATCCGGTGGTGGTGATCAGCTATGGGTATTGGCGGCAGCACTTCGGCGGAAATCCTGGCGTGCTGGGCGAGACGATTCGCATCGACGGCGTTTCGCGGCGCGTGATCGGAGTGATGCCGGAGGGAGTGAAGTTTCCGTATGCGGATACGCAGTTTCTGACGCCGGTGACGTTTAAGGGTGGAGATCCGATCGATCCGTGGAGCAGTTTCAACCTGCGCGCGTTTGGCCGGCTGAAGCCGGGGATCACGCCGGCGCAGGCGCAGAGTGAGATACGACGGCTGCACAATCAGCTGCTGCCGCTGTTTCCTTATCGGATGCCGGACATCTGGGCATCGGAGATGAGGGTGGTGCCGCTGCTGGAGGCAGAGGTGGGCGCGATGCGGCCGCGACTAATGCTGCTGTTTGGCGCGGTGGGACTGATCCTGCTGATTGCGTGCGCGAACGTGGCGAACATGATGCTGGCGCGCGCAGCGGGACGCGAGAAGGAGATTGCGGTGCGCAGCGCGCTGGGAGCGACGGGCTCGCGGCTGGTGCGGCAACTGCTGGCGGAGAGCGTGGTACTGGGTGTTGTGGCCGGAGTGGTGGGGTTGATTGCCGCGGCGGCGAGCCTGCAGGCGTTGATTTCGCTGCTGCCTGCTGATACGCCGCGCCTGGCGGATGTGTCGCTGCACTGGCCGGTGTTTGTGTTTGTTGCGATGGCGTCGGTGGTGACGGGCATTCTGTTCGGGCTGATTCCGGCGCTGCAGATGGCGTCGCCGAATCTGCGGGAGTCTTTGCACGCGGGGAGCCGGAGCGTGGCGGGGAAGGCGGGGCAGTTCCGCATATCGATGCTGCTGGTGATGGGGCAGATCGCACTGTCGGTGGTGGTGATTACGGCGGCGGGAATGATGCTGCACAGCCTGTGGAGTTTGTCGCAGGTGAATCCGGGATTCAGGACCGATCGAATCGTGACGGCGGAAGTGTCGATGGATGCGAACGCGTGCAAGGCGACAGCTGTTCAAGGGGGAGCGCCGGTTCCTTCGGGACGTTGTGCGGCGTTTTACAGTGTGCTGCTGGATCGGCTGCACGGTTTGACGGGGATGGAGGATGTAGCGCTGGCGGATGCGCTGCCGCTGACGGCGCGGGAAGGGAACTATGTGTACGACGCGGAGGGACATCCGCGTGAGGCGCGTGAAGGAGCGCTGCTGGCCACGGGACGCATCGTGACGCCGGAATATTTTGCGACGCTGGGCGTGAACCTGATGCGGGGACGGCTGCTCGATGCGCAGGATGCGGCGGGGGCGAGCCGGGAGGTCGTGATCAGCCAGAAGACGGCGGAGAAATTGTGGCCGAACCAGAATCCGCTGGGGCGGCACCTGCTTGCGGTGCGCGATGAGCCGGCGCCGGCGGTGTGGAACGACACGGCGGCGGTGAATGTGGTGGGGGTGGTGAACAACACGCACGACGCGAGCCTGTCGGGCGGGGTGGGCGACGATGTTTATCTGCCGCTGACGCCAGGGCGCGAGCAGCCGGTGATGTACGTGCTGCTGCGGACGNNGAGGTGCCGGTGACGCGGGTGCGAACGCTGGATGAGGTGGTGGCGTCGTCGCAGTCGGCGTCGCGGTCGCTGACGATTCTGTTGCTGGCGTTTGGCGGTCTGGCGGTGGTGATCGGCGGCGTGGGTGTCTACAGTCTCATTGCGTATATCGTTAGCTGGCGGACGCGGGAGATCGGGATCAGACTGGCGCTGGGAGCACAGCGGTGGCAGATCGTGCAGGGCGTGGTGCGGCAGAGCCTGGTGCTGGCGCTGGGTGGGTCGGCGGCGGGGCTCACCGGCGCGGCGCTGGTGGGGCAGTTGCTGCGGAGCTTCCTGTTCGGCGTGAAGCCGGTGGATCCGGTGACGTTCTGTGCTGTTCCGGTGCTGATGACGCTGCTGGCGCTGATTGCGGCGTGGATTCCGGCGAGAAGGGCGGCGAGTGTGGATCCGATGAAGACGCTGAGGAGTGAATGAGGCGCATCGCGCCTCATTCACTCCAGCCGAGAGCTGGGAGCTGAGAAGCGGTCAGCGAAGAAGCGAGCGGAAAAAACGAGTCAAAAAGCGAGTGGAAGTGCGAGCGGAACGGCGAGCGGAAAAACGAGTGGAAGTGCGAGTGGGACTACGAGGAAGAGGCGAGAGATGCTGAGCGACTTGAAGTACGCGTGGAGGCAGATACGGAAGGCGCCGGGGTTTGCGATTACGGCGCTGCTGACGCTGGCGATTGGGATCGGCGTGAATGCGGCGGTGTTCAGCGTGATGGACGCGATCGTGCTGCGGCCGCTGGCGGTGCCGGACCTGAACCGCGTGATGACGGTAGCGGAGGATCGCGGGCGGGGGCGGTTCGCGTATGAGTGGGTGGCGGCGGCCAATTACGAAGACTGGACGAAGCAGAGCAAGTCGTTCGAGAGTCTGGCAGCGTTCAAGCGGTATTCGATGGCGCTGACGGGTGCGGGCGAGGCGGCGCATGTGGAAAGTTCGCGTTCGACGGCAAATTTCTGGAGCGTGCTGAGGATCGACCCGTTCATGGGGCGGGTCTTTCGCGCTGATGAATGCCAGCCGGGACGCGACGCCGTTGTGGTGCTGAGCTACAGCTTCTGGCAAAAGCAGTTTGCTTCGGATCCGAATGTGCTGGGACGAAAGATTCAGCTCGATGAGCGTGACTACGAAGTCATCGGAGTGATGCCGAAGGGCATGGTGTATCCGCCGTCGCTCGATGTGTACATGCCACTGGCACTGACTCCAGCACAGCTGCACGAGCGGGCCGATCACGAATATATGGTGGTGGGACGGCTGCGGCCGGGGACGACCGCGCGCGAGGCGGACGTGGAGCTGCACGGGATCGCGGCGCGGCTGCAGAAGGAATATCCGGCGACGAATCTGGGCTGGTCGGTGAAGGTTCAGCCCTTACTGGACAACATCAGTGGAGAACAGACGCCGCTGTACATGCGGCTGATGATGGGCGGGACACTATTTGTATTGCTGATCGTGTGCGCGAACGTGGCGAACCTGCAGTTTGCGCGAGGGGTCGCGCGTCGGCCGGAGATGGCGATGCGAACGGCGCTGGGCGCGCCGCGGAAGGTGCTGCTACGGCAATTGCTGACGGAGAATGTGGTGCTGGCGCTGGGCGGGGCGGTGGCGGGGATGCTGCTGGCGTGGGTGGATCTGCACCTCTGCCTGATGTACATGCCGCCGACGGTGGCGCGCTGGGTGGCGGGGTGGTACACGATCCATCTGAATGTGCGAGCGCTGGTGTTCTCGGCAGGGCTGGCAGTGGCGGCGGGGGTCGTGTCGGGGCTGGCGCCGGCGCTGGAAGCGATGCGGGTGAATCTGGTGGATCAGCTGAAGTCGGGATCGCGAACGGAAACCGGCGGTGGCAGGAATCACCGGCTGCGGAATTTCTTTGCGACGGCGCAGATTGCGCTGGCGGTGGCGCTGGTGATCGGGTCGGCGCTGATGTGCAAGGGCATGTGGTCGACGCTGCAGTTTGCCAATGTGTATCACCCGAAGCAAGTGCTGACGTTCGGCGTATCGCTGCCTGCGGTGCGTTACGGCGATAAGGTAGAACAGGCGGCCTGGTACAAGTCGAGCCTTGAAAAACTGCAGGCACTGCCCGGCGTGAAGCAGGCGGCGACGACGACCATGGAGCCGTATGGCGACGGCGGGTGGACGGACGATTTTCGGATCGAGAACCGGCCGGTGACACCGGGGAAGTTCGACAGCGCGGTGCGGGTGGCGATCAGTCCTGGTTTTTTTGCGGCATTTCACGTGGGGATCGTGCAGGGACGGGGCTTCACGGAGAGCGACGGGTTGAACACGGATCCGGTGGTGGTGGTGAGCCGGAAATTCGCCCAGCGGTATTTTCCGGGCGAGGAACCGATCGGTCATCGCATCCAGATGAACGCCTCGAGCGACAGCCATGAGCCGTGGATGCGGATCGTGGGCGTGAGCGAGGATGCGGCGTACCAGTGGGTGGAACAGACGCCGCAGCCGGCGATGTACACGGACATGCTGCAGTCGCCGCGCGGGAACACCGAGTATGTGATCACGACGGATGG
Source organism: Acidobacterium sp. (assembly GCA_003152595.1). Classification (GTDB taxonomy): domain Bacteria; phylum Acidobacteriota; class Terriglobia; order Terriglobales; family Acidobacteriaceae; genus Palsa-343. The sequence continues at coordinate 7,481 of PMAM01000033.1, read as the reverse complement.
GAGCCCGGCGGCGCTGGGGCCGGCGGTGCGGAGTGCGCTGGCTTCGATCGATCCGACACTGCCGCTGGACCTGATGCAGACCTACGCGGACAACATTCGGGACCAGACGACGGGGCTGATGTACGCGACGGCGATGCTCGGCCTGGACGCGGTGATCGCGCTGCTGCTGGCTGCGATCGGGATCTACGGCGTGATGGCGAACCTGGTAGCGGAGCGGCGGCGGGAGATCGGCGTGCGGCTGGCGATGGGCGCGCGGCGGGAGGATGTGCTGCGGATGATCCTGCGAAGGGCGGGCGTGCTGACGGGTATCGGCACCGCGGTGGGCGTGGCGATGGCGGTGCTGCTGGCGCGGGGGATTGCGAGCCTGCTGTTTGGCGTGAAGCCGAACGATCCGACGGTGTTTGGGGGGATCGTGGTTGTGGTTGCGGCGATTGCGTTGCTGTCGAGCTGGATTCCGGCACGACGCGCGGCGGGAGTGGACCCGATGGAGGCTCTGCGGGACGAGTGAAGTCAGCGCACAGCGCACAGCGCACAGCGTTCAGGAGCAGTAGGTGGCGGGTGGTTTGTCTGCTGGTCGTCGGGTAAAACGGATCAAAAGCAGGGAACAGACGAGAGCGGCTGAGCGTACTGCGTAACAGGCAGGGGGGCGAGGCATGTTCGCGGACGTGAAGTACGCAGTGAGGCAGTTGAAGAAGTCGCCGGGGTTTACGGTGACAGCGATCCTGACACTGGCGCTGGGCATTGGCGCGAACGCTGTGGTGTTCAGCGTGATGAATGCGATCGTGCTGCATCCGCTGAACGTGCCGAACGCGAAGACCCTGTACATGGTGCAGCGGTTCCAGTACCCGTCGCAGTCGATACCGGATTATCGGGACCTGCGCGACCGGAACCACAGCTTCGAGAGCCTGATTTCCTACAACATCATTGGGCCGTCCGGGATGGATACCGGGGGAGGGAATCCGACGACGGTGTGGCCTTATCTGGCCAGCGGGAATTACTTCGACGCGCTGGGGATTCAGCCCTATCTGGGGCGGTTCTTTCACGAAGGCGATGAGCATGGAGCGAACAGCGCGCCCTATGTCGTGCTGAGCTACGCGCTGTGGCACACGGAGTTCCACGAGGATCGGGGCGTGGTGGGACGCGCGATCTCGATTAACAAGCATCCGTACACGGTTCTGGGCGTGGCGCCGCCGGGCTTTCGTGGGACGGAGCTGTTTTTTGCGCCGGCGATGTGGGTGCCGCTGGCGGAACAGCCACAGATGGAGGGGTACAACAGCCTGGAGCAGCGGGGCAACCACAACAGCTTCGTAGTGGGGCGGCTGAAGGCCGGCGTGACGCCGGGGCAGGCGGCTGCGGATGTGAATGCTATTGGCGCGTCGCTGGCGAAGGCGTATCCACAGGATGATGACGGGGTGAAGTTCACGCTGTCGCGGCCGGGGCTGGTGGGCGATATGCTGGGCGGGCCGGC
>PMAM01000033.1:3751-5973 GCA_003152595.1 Acidobacterium sp. | reverse complement strand
GTTTCTCTGGCAGGCGGAGTGGTGGGCCTGGCAGGCGGAGTGGTGATTCTGCGCTGGCTGAGCGCGTGGCAACCGGTTCCGAATATCCCGATCAACGTGCCGGTAAATCCGGATCTGTGGACTTACCTGGTGGCGTTCGGTCTGGCGGTAGGAAGCGGATTGCTGTTTGGGGTTGTGCCGGTGCGGCAGGTGCTGAGGTCGGATCGGTGGCAGATCATCCGCGCGGGCGGCAGTGCGATGACGCATCTGCGTCGTTTCACGGTGCGGGACCTGCTGCTGGGGGCGCAGATTGCGATTTGCGCGGTGCTGGTGACATCGTCGCTGGTGGCGGTGCGAGGGCTGGCGCGGTCGATGCACAGCGAGTTCGGGTTCAGTCCGGACCATGTGATGCTGGCGAGCACGGACGTAAAGTGGGCGGGGTACACGGGCGATCAGGCGGGGGCGATGCAGCGGCGCATGCTGGATGCGACGAGCGCGATTCCCGGGGTGGCGGCGGCGGGCTACACCAGCGATTTGCCGCTGAGCCTGGGAGGCGGCGACTCGTTTGTCTATAAGGATGAGACAACGGATTTTCGCCCGACGAACTATGCGGCGGATGCAATGGACTACAACGTGTCTCCGGGATACTTTGCGGCGGCGGGCACGGCCATGCTGATGGGGCGGGACATCAGCTGGCANNGTGGTGGGGGTGGTGGAGAACGGGAAGTACCGCACGCTGACTGAGGATCAGCAACCAGCCATGTTCTTCTCGATCCTGCAGCACCCGTCGACGGGAATGTATCTGGTGGTGCGATCGAATCATGATTCGCAGGAGATTGCGGGCGCGCTGCAGCGCACCNNCGCGTGGCAAGTGTGGCGCTGGGGGTGCTGGGGATGCTGGGTGCGATGCTGGCGGTGACGGGGATCTTCGGGATGAGCTCTTACGTGGTGAGCAAGCGTTTCCGGGAGCTGGGGATTCGCGTGGCGCTGGGCGCGCAGCGGAAGCAGGTGTTGCGGGCGGCGCTGGGGCGGGCATTCGTGGTGCTGGCGGCGGGGTCAGTGGCGGGGATTGGGCTCGGCGTGCTGGCGACGAAGCTGCTTTCGTACATCGTGTACCAGGCGACGCCGAAGGATCCGGTGGTACTGGGCGGCGTGGCGCTGACGATGCTGCTGCTGGGGCTGATCGCGGCGTGGATTCCGGCGCAGAAAGCGCTGGGGGTGGACCCGATGATTCTGCTGCGGGAGGAATGAGGCAGGGAGCCCTCGCGAATCCCGGCGAGCGATGCTCGCCGGGATTGCTGACGCTCGGGAGGTCCTTCGACTGCGTTCGGCTCAGGGAGCCGAACCTCGCTCAGGATGACAGGCGCGACTTTTTGGGGGTTGCGCGGGTTAGCAGGGGGAGGACAGACTGTCCCAGAGGACGTCCCCGGCATGCCCACGAACTTTTCTTCAGGAATTCAGCGTTCGCTGACTGCGTTTCTTGTTGCTCTGCTCGTGCTTCCTCCGGGCGAGTCCCTGGCCTTTGCGCGCAAAAAGAAGAAGGCGGATTTGGCCGCTGCGAGTGAGTCGCAGCTGACGCAGGATCAGCGTGTACTGCACGCGCTGAACCGGTTGACGTTTGGGCCACGGCCTGGCGATGTCGCCGCTGTGGAAGCAATGGGCCTGGACAAGTGGATCAACGAGCAGCTGAATCCGGAGACGATGGACGATTCGGCGCTGGAGGCGCGGCTGGCGGCGTATCCGGCGATGCGGCTGAGCCGGCACGATCTGATCGAGCGATTTCCTTCGCCGGCGATGATCCGGCAGGCGGAGCAGGGGAAGCGGGGGCTGCCATGGAATCCGGTGGAGCGGGCGATTTTTCAGGATCAGATTGCGCAGATGAGAGAGCGGCAGGAGGGAAAGCAGGGAGGAGGGAGCAGGGAGGAGGGAGCAGGCCAGCAGCCAGTGGTCAGTGGCCAGCAGCCAGCGGTCAACAGTCAGCAGCTATCTTCAAAGGCGGATGATATGGCTCCGCCGCCAGCGCCGGACATGATGGCGGAGGCTGCTGCGGCAAAGCCGGCGGAGCCGCCGATCGAGGAGCAGGAAAAGAAGCTGTATGCGGATCTGGNNGGCCTGACGCCGGAGCAGAAGGAGACGGTGTTTGCGCTGATCAATCCGCAGCTGGTGGTGGGCGGCGAGCTGCTGGTGACGCGGGTGCTGCGCGATGTGTACAGCGAGCGGCAGCTGGAAGCGGTGATGACGGA
>PMAM01000033.1:0-3725 GCA_003152595.1 Acidobacterium sp. | reverse complement strand
TGGCGACGGCGCAGAGTCCGGCGATGTTGTTTTATCTGGATCAGACGGAGAGCGTAGGGCCGCATTCGTTCGCTGCGTGGCGGTCGGAGATGGGCATGAATGGGCAGACCGCGAAAGCACGACCAGTGGGCCTGAACGAGAACTACGCGCGCGAGCTGATGGAACTGCACACGCTGGGCGTGGATGGCGGCTATACGCAGCGCGATGTGACGGAAGTGGCGAAGATTTTTACCGGCTGGGGGATCGATCGGCCCGATCAGGGCGGGGATTTTGTCTTCAATCCGCGGCGGCATGAGCCGGGGCCAAAGGAAGCGCTGGGGCATCGGTTCGGGAACGGCGGCGAGTCGGAGGGGATGGAGGTGCTGCATCTGCTGGCGACCAGCCCGGTGACAGCACATCACGTTTCACTCCAGATCGCGCAGCGGTTTGTGAGCGACAATCCACCGGCGGCGCTGGTGGATCGGATGGCGGCGACGTGGGTGAAGACGGGCGGGGATATTCGCGAGGTGATGCGGACGATGCTGGAGTCGCCGGAGTTCTGGTCGAAGGATGCGTATCGGGCCAAGGTGAAGACGCCGGAGGAGTACGTGATCTCGGCGGTGCGCGCGACAGGCGGCGAGGTGGTGCATCCGGCGGCGCTGGTGGAGGCGATTGGGCAGCTGGGGATGCCACTGTACGGCTGCCAGACTCCGAATGGCTACTCGTGGGCGGCGGACGCGTGGCTGAATAGCGGGGAACTGCTGGACCGCATGAACTTCAGCATGGCGCTCGCCGATAACAATGCCGGAACCGTGATGGGCTGGGACAAACTGCTGGGTGTTGACGGCCAGGCGGCCGTGACGGCAGACGCCAAGGAAGGCAAGCTGGAGAATCTGCTGCTGGACGGTGCGGTATCGGAGCATACGCGGAATGCGGTGCTGGGGCAGCTTGCGCAGCAGTCGTCGGGCAACGACGCGGGGACGATAGGCGCGGGGAAGAAAATGGCGCGGCCGGTGAACTTCGTTCGTCCGCGGGAGTTTGGGCAACTGCTGAATGCGGTGGCTCCGCTGCCTCCGCCAGAGGATCAGGACGCAGCGCTGCTGGGCGGCCTGCTGCTGGGGTCGCCTGAATTCCAGAGGCGGTGAGGATAGCCGGTAGCCTGTAGCCTGTGGCCGGTAGCGAAAGCGGGTTCAGGATTTCGCCGAGGCACGCTGGCCTCCCTGGGAGCGGGGAGGCCTTTTGATTTAGAGGACCGGCACGGCGATTACGGCTGGCGACTTCCGCCAGCAGTGGTTGCGTAGGCGGTGGTGTCGACGCTCTGCGCCGGGCGGCGCGAGGACCGGTTGCCGCCAAATTTGCCAAGCAGCGTCTGCAGCAGGATATAGAGCACAGGGATAAAGAAAAGGTTTAAGANNGCTCCGGCGCCGGAGGCGATGGCCAGAGGAATGACGCCAAGGATGAAGGCGAACGACGTCATGAGGATGGGACGGAGGCGAAGCTCGGCTGCCTCGATGGCGGCGTCGACGAGGGAGCGGCCTTTGGCGCGAAGCTGTTCGGCGAACTCGACGATGAGGATGGAGTTCTTGGCGGCGAGCCCGATGAGCATGACGAGGCCGATCTGGCAGTAGATGTCGTTGGAGTATCCGCGCGCGGACTGGGCGAGCAATGCNNTCATAGAGAGCGGCGAGGGTGAGATAGACGACGAGGATGCCGAGGCCGAAGATGATTATGATCTTGCCGGCCGATTCGATTTCTTCGAGGGCGAGTCCGGTCCACTCGTAGCCCATGCCGTGCATCATGTTCTGATCGGCGACTTGTTCCATGGTCTGGAGGCCGACGCTGGTGCTGACGCCGGGCGCGGCGGAGCCGTCGATTTCCGCGGAACGGAAGAGGTTGTAATGGCTGATGACCTGCGGGCCGGAGGTGTTCTCGATGGTGACGAGGTTATCGAGCGGGATCATCTGGCCGGCTGCGGAACGCACGTAGTACTTGCGGATGTCGGAAGCGTTCTCGCGAAACTGCTGCTCGGCCTGGAGGTAAACGCGATAACTGCGGTTGTTGAAGTCGAAGTTGTTGACGTACTCCGAGCCCATGTAAACCTGCAGCGCGTCAGAGATCTGGCTGAANNGGTTCTGGCTGGCGCGCGCAGCGATCATGTGAGCGGTACGATCGAGATCGCCAAGCGTATTGTTGCCGCGGTCCTCGAGCTCGAACTGGAAGCCACCGAAGGTACCGACGCCGGAGATGGCGGGCGGGAGCAGGGGGATGATGAGGGCGCCGGGAATCATAAAGAATTTCGGCCGGAAGCGGTTGACGATGGCCTCGGCCGAATGCGCGGCACCGCGTCGCTGATCGTAAGGCGCGAGGGCGCAGAACATCATGCCGTAGTTGGGTGCGTTGCCGGAGAAGCTGAATCCGCCGACGGCAAACGAGCCGGCGACGTCCTTGTCCTGATTGAGCATGGCACTGACTTCGGCCTCGATATGGGTGGTGTAGGCGAGAGAGGCGCCCTGAGGTGCCTGGACCAGGATCATCATGAAGCCCTGGTCCTCTTCGGGGACGAAGGCAGTGGGGACGTGGGTGTACTCCCAGTACGCGCCGAAGAGTCCGATGAAGAAGAGCAGGAGCATGACCCAACGGATGCGGAGCACGCCATGAATGGCGCGGGCGTAGCCGCGGCCAAGAGCCTTAATGCTACGGTCGGCGAAGTGGAGGATGGAGTGCTTCTCCTCTTCGCGGCGCAGAAGAAGAGCGGCCAGCGCCGGTGAGAGGGTGAGGGCGTTGAAGGCCGAAATCGCGATAGAGAAGGCGATGGTGAGCGAGAACTGCCGGTAGAGAATGCCAGTGGTGCCGGGAAAGAAGGAGACGGGCACGAAGACGGCGATGAGCACGAGCGAGGTGGCAATGACGGCGCTGGTGACCTCGCCCATGGCGGCGGAGGTGGCATGGTGCGGCTCGTTGTCGCCTTCAGTGATATGGCGCTGTACGTTTTCAATGACGACGATGGCGTCGTCGACGACAAGGCCGGTGGCGAGCGTGATGCCGAAGAGGGTGAGCGAGTTGATGGAGAAGCCGAAGACGCTGATGAAGGCGAAGGTGCCAACCAGGGAAACCGGGATGGTGACGGCGGGGATAAGGGTGGCGCGCCAATCCTGCAGGAAGAAGAAGATGACAAGGATGACGATGACGATGGCTTCGATGAGGGTCTTGATGACCTCATGGATGGAGGCGCCGACGATGGTGGTGGTGTCGAAAGCGACGGCGAACTTCATGCCGGGCGGAAAAGATTTGGAGAGCTGGGCGAGTTCGGCCTTGGCGTCGCGATCCACCTGGAGGGCGTTGGCATCGCTGAGCTGCTGGACGCCGAAGCCGACGGCGGGGATGCCGTCGAAGGTGAGGGTGCTGGCGTAGCTGCTGGAACCGAGTTCGGCGTAGCCGACGTCCTTCATCTGGACGATGCCGTTCGGGGTATTTTTGACAACGATGTCGTCGAACTCCTGGGGGGTGGTGAGGCGTCCGACGACATTGACGGAAATCTGGAAGGACTGCTTGTTATCGGAGGGCGGAGCGCCAAGCTGGCCGGAGGGGACCTCGACGTTTTGTTCCTGGAGCGCGGCGATGACGTCGGATGCGGTGAGGCTGCGGGCGGCGAGCTTGACCGGGTCGAGCCAGATGCGCATGGCATACTGACCGACGCCGAAGATGGTGACATCGCCGACGCCTTTGACGCGCTTAATGGCGTCTTT
>PMAM01000166.1 GCA_003152595.1 Acidobacterium sp. | reverse complement strand
GCCACGGCGAGCAGCGTCAGCAACGTATCCATATCGTCCTGATCCGCCTCCGCATGATTTGTGTAGCAAACGTCGCACCCCATGGGCAGCCCCAGCAACTTGCCGCAGAAATGATCCTCCAGCCCCGCACGGATGATCTGCTTCCCGTCGAGCAGGTACTCCGGCCCGATAAACCCTACCACCGTGTTCACCAACAGTGGCTGGAAGTGCCGCGCCAAACCATAAGCACGTGCCTCGCACGTCTGCTGATCGATGCCGTGATGCCCCCCCGCTGAAAGCGCGCTCCCCTGGCCCGTCTCGAAGTACATCACGTTGTCGCCCTCTGTCCCGCGCTTCAGAGCCAGCGCCGCGGCGCGCGCTTCCTCCAGCAGCGACAGCGAAACGCCAAAGCTGCGGTTCGTCTTCTCGGTGCCCCCGATGGATTGGAAAACCAAATCCACGGGAGCCCCACGTTCCATCGCGCGCAGCGTATTTGTAACATGCGCGAGCACACATGTTTGTGTCGGAACCTCGTAGCGCTCCCGGAAAGCGTTCATCATCTCCAGCAGCCGTGTAACCGCCTGCAGACTATCCGACGCGGGATTCACCCCGATCACCGCATCTCCGCCGCCGTAGAGAAGCCCCTCCAGCATCGACGCAGCAATGCCCCGAACATCGTCGGTGGGATGATTCGGCTGCAGGCGCACCGAGAGACGCCCCGGCAGACCCAGCGTGTTCCTGAATCGTGTCACCACCCGGCATTTCTGCGCCGCGAGAATCAGGTCCTGATTGCGCATCAGCTTCGACACCGCTGCCGCGATCTCCGGTGTGATCCCAGGCGACGTGCGCGACAACATTTCCGTATCGGTTCGCGGATCCAGAAGCCACTCGCGAAACTCACCAACCGTGAGGCCGGTGATCGGCGCAAATGCGGCCGCGTCATGCGTGTCCACGATCAGGCGCGTGACCTCATCCTCTTCGTAAGGGATCAGCAATTCATCAAGGAACCGGTTCAGCGGAACTTCAGCCAGCGCCATCCGCGCCAGCGCCCGCTCTTCCTCGCTTTCAGCGGCGATTCCTGCCAGCGCATCGCCGGAACGCGCGGGGGTCGCCTTCGCCAGCAGCGTCTTCAGATCGGCAAAGCTGTACGTGCTCCCGTCGCTCGTGACGGAGTAAATCATCTTCCCGAGACAATAGCATCGCTCTATGTTTTGCTCACGAATTTAAGAAACTTTTCCCACCCTCCGGAAGTTTCTGCCACCGTAACTGTGACGAATTTTCCTTTTCGCATCGAACGCACTCCTTTGCCCCGAATTTCGCGCATTTCGCCCCTTCCCAGGGACAACCAACCCCTCGCTTTCCGCATTTTGCATACGTTCGGCCTTCGTTTTTGGCTGACGTTAGCTCGGCCCACGTAGTGCGATTCCGTAGTGCGAATCCCCTGAGGAGACCAAACGCATGCGATACCCCACCTCTCTTGCGGCCGCGCTTTTTGCCGCGACCCTCGCCTCCACCTTCACCATAGCCGCCTCCGCACAAACCACCTGGGCCAGCACCGCCACTAAGGGCATCTCCGTTGCGCAACTCGAATCCGCTGCCGACTACGGCCCGCTTCCTTCCGATCAGGCCATCACCGTTCGCGTCGCTCTCAAGCTGCAGAATCAGCCCGCGCTCAACACCTACATCCGCAACATCAACGACCCCACGAACCCGCTCTACGGCCAGAGCCTCACTCCCGCGCAGTTCGCCGCCGCCTATGCTCCCAGCACTTCCCAGGCGCAGCAGGTGGTCAGCTACCTCCAGGGCGCCGGCTTCACCAACGTGACCGTTGAGCCGAACAACCTGATCATTGGCGCGGATGGCACCGTCGCCCAGGCCTCGGCTGCCTTCAACACGCCCATCGAACAGTTCGCGCAGTTCGGCAACCTCGTCTACGGCAATACTGCGCCCGCGCAGGTGCCCGCTTCGCTTGGCAGCATCGTTGGCGCCGTGCTCGGCCTCAACAGCATCGGGCAAATGAAGCCGACACTCGTGAAGCAGTCCGCCGTCAGCGCTCCCCAGTACGCCGTCAGCTACACGCCGCAGAACTTCTGGCAGATCTATTCGGCGAACGACGTCCCCGCAGCCTCAAAAGCCACCGTCGCCGTCATCGCAGAAGGCGACCTCAGCGGAGTCCTCCAGGATTTCAACGCCGCCGAAGCCAGCTGGGGATTCCCGCGCTTCCCCGTCACCGTTGTGCCCGTCGGGCTCGCCAGCACTGACACTTCGGGAGCCGATGAGTGGGACCTCGACACCCAGTACTCCACCGGCATGGCCGGCGGACTCGTGAAGCACCTGTATCCCTACGACTCAACCTCCCTCACAGACTCCGACCTTGCGCTCGCCTTCAGCCGCTGGGTCACCGACGACAAAGCCCGCGCCGCGAATGCTTCCTTCGGCGAAGGCGAAGCCTTCCCCTACATCGACGGCTCCATGCTCGTTGACGATGAGCTGTTCGCTGAAGGCGCCGCCCAGGGCCAGACCCTGTTCTCCTTCACGGGCGACACGGGCTCCTTCTGCCCGGTCGGCGTCGGCACCAATGGTGTTCCCGCCGGCGTGCCCATGGTCAACTACCCTGCCTCGTCGCAGTACGTCACCGCGGTCGGCGGCACCACGCTGCTCACCAACTCCGACGGCAACTATGACACCGAAGTCGCCTGGAACGCCGGCGGTGGCGGCATCAGCCAGTTCGAATACTCGCCGTACTGGCAGACAGCAGCCAACGTGCCCAGTTCGGCGGACAGCGCCAAAGGCATGCCCGACGTCGCCATGGATGCCGATCCAGAATCCGGCGCCAACGTCTACGTCAACGGTGCGTGGGAAGGCGTCGGCGGCACCAGCCTCTCTTCGCCGCTTGCTATGGGCGTATGGGCCCGCATGATCTCCGCCAATGCCAAACTCGGCTTCGCGCCGATCACCTTCTACAGCCTCTACGACGGAACCGGCGTCCTCGGCAGCTATCCCAACGGCGGTTTCCACGACATCCTCGTCGGCGCCAACGGCTTCTACACCGCGCTGCCCGGCTGGGATTACACCACTGGACTCGGCACCCTCTGGGTCGACCAGCTCTATAACGATCTGAAAAAGCGCTAACACACCTGCCCGCGTCCAAACCTGGCGCGGACCTTCCGAGGGGATCGCTCAAACGGCGATCCCCTCTTTTTCTGTCTGCG
>PMAM01000093.1:5632-6430 GCA_003152595.1 Acidobacterium sp. | reverse complement strand
ATGGTGATGTCGACGCGGCGCTGCGCCTCGTCAGCAACGACCTGGACACCGGAGGTGTTTGCCGGGTTGGATTGGTGCGCCGAGGTCAACATGGCTGCAGCAACAAGAGCGAGCGCAGCCATGCTACGCATAGACCTTTCCTCCCACCATCACCTGCTGTGTCTTGTCGTCGAAGGTGACTTTCTGACCGGTTTGAATCGCAGCCACATTCATGCACAGAGCAATGGAGTGGCTGTAGCCGGCTTCGATGGGAGCATTGGGCGCTTTACGGGAGCGCACGCACTCCATCCAGTTGCGCATGTTAGCGGAGGTTTGCGGGTCGGCGTGCGTTTCGGCGGCGGTTGAGACCGCTTCGGCGTGATCGCTGAGCGACAAACTGCCGAGCAGATTCGGTTTCATCCCCATCTCAGCCGCGTACTTCGCGTTGAGTCCACCCGTAGGTGTGACGGTTTGCTTGTCCATGTCGATCATGCCGCCGTTGGAGTAGTACAGTTCCTTGACGCCTCCGGCGGAGTTAGTGAAGCGCGAGCTGTACTGCACCTGGAAGCCCTTGCTGGGGTCGTCGAGCGGACCGTAATCGAAGACAGCGGTCATGGTGTCCCAGTTCTGGCGGCCGTCCTTCCAGAGATAGATACCGCCGTTGGCAACCACACTGCGCGGATGCGGCAGTCCGGTGAACCAGTGGACCGTGTCGATCTGGTGGACGAGCCACTGATCGGGGATGCCCGAGGAGTAAGGCCAGAAGAGGCGGAACTCGAGATACTTGCGCGCGTCGAAGGGAACGCGGGGGCGGTTGAG
>PMAM01000093.1:0-5619 GCA_003152595.1 Acidobacterium sp. | reverse complement strand
GCCTTTTGATAGCTGGGCGTGCTGCGGCGCTGGGTGCCAACCTGCACGATCTTGCCTGTCTTTTTGACGGCGGCCAGGAATTTGCGCGCGTCGTCCATGGTGTGCGCCGTGGGCTTTTCGACGTAGGCGTCGCGGCCAGCTTCGACGGCTTCGACGCCGTGCAGAGCGTGCTGGAAGTCGGCGGTGGCGACCAGGACGGCATCGACATCTTTGCGCGCATAAAGCTCGTCATTGTTGCGCACGGGGTCCACTTTGGAGCCGCCCAGTTTTTCAATGTAGGCCGCACCCTCTTCGCGCCGGCGATTCCAGATATCGGAGACCGCGACGAACTCGAAGTTCATGTCTTTGGCGTGCTGCAGGAAGGCTGGAATGAGGGCGCCTTTCATGCGATCGCCGCAGCCAACGACGGCGACTCTCACGCGATCGTTGGCGCCGACGATGGCGGCGTAGCTTGTGGCATTCCACGAAACAGCAGTGGCCGCCAGGGCGGCGCCTCCTGCCTTCACAAATTCCCTGCGCGTAGTGGCTGTGCCTGCCATGTCGGGTCGATTTCTCCTTTGGAAAGGTTGCCGCAAGCGATCGCCCGGGAAGTGGTCAGACCTCCTAGGCCGCGGAGCGATGGTCGCAGGGGCTTTATGTGTTTGTCAAGGACTGGCGATTTAGGGGTACAGAGTGCATGGGACAGGGCACAGGGCAACGGGCTGAGTGGAGGGCCAGGAGGACTGCATGGGCGCGGAGGGTCCGGAGATTCCGTTTCCGGCGACTTATTTCCCAGGGTTGGAAGCGCGGAGTTCGGCGACGATTTCGGCGGCGGCTTTGCGGGCTTCGTCTTCGCGGTCCGGGGGGAAGGAGATGGCGCCGACGCGAGCGTGGCCTCCTCCACCGTAGCGCTCGCAGATGGTGGCGAGGTTGAGCATCTTCTCGGGCGCAGTTTTGGTCCAGGGGTTGGAGCCGACGGCAACCTTAGTGCGGAAGCTCGACTTCGAGAGGCCGACGGAGTAGGTCGCCTCGGGGTGGAGATAGTACGGGATGAATTTGTTGTAGCCCTCGAGAGGATGGTCGGTGATGTCGAAGTAGATGGTGCCGTCTTTCGATTCGGCACGGGAGCGGATGAGGTCGAGGGCACGCTGGTGTCGATCGAGGAGGGGCGGCAGGAGCGCGGCGACCCAGGGCTGATCGAGGACCTGTTGCAGCGACATGCGCGTGAGGGTGGGGATGAGGCGCGGGACGAAGGTGTCGTCCTGGGCGGACTCGATGATGAGGGTGAGCTTCATGGCGGGCTCGGGCATTTCGACGGCGAGCTGCGGGCTCTGATAGAGGGCGCCGTCGACGATGTCGGCCCAGTGGACGAGCTCGGCAACGGGGGTGGGGTCGAAGCCGAACTGGGTGGACGCGATGTGGGCGAGGAAGCTGGTGCAGGAGACGTAGTTGGGATCGTAGAAGCGGTGGCCTTGGTAGCGGCCGTCGGCGATGCCGTTGAGGTAGTCCTGGTGGTCTTCGGGGGTCAGGAAGGCGGAGAGATGGTGATCGAACCACCAGGTGATTTTGGGTGACGGGGAGTATTTGAAGTCGACGATGGCGTTCTCGTCGCCGGTGAAGTCGGCTTCGTTGAAGAGGGCGCCGGCGCGGTGGACGAGGCCGCAGAACTCGTAGGTGGAGTCCGGGTGGATCCGCTCCTGATGGAAGCGGCTGAAGAGGGAGGCCGAGCAGGCCCCGTCGAAACACTTATCGTGATAAAAGACCCGAACCTTCAAGACGCAGCCGCCCCCGGCAAACCGCCGGCGACGGGGCGCCGGTCGGGAATCTCTTAGCTTACCGGGTGGGCGGGAAGTGTCAAGGGCGGTTTGGCGCTTTCATTGAAGCCTGGTTATAGTCGAAGCAGTAGCATGCGCTGCGTGTTTTCCAGACCGCGGTTAGGCTGGGCTTCGGTGCTCGGCATCCTGTGCATCGCGCTCGTGCTGATTAGCGGGATGGCGCAGGCGGCGCATTTCCATGCGTCGGGCACGATCGATCATGACTGCGCGCTGTGCGTTGCGGCGCATCAGGCGACGCATGCGGCTCCGCCGATCACGCTGGACTTCAGCAGCGTGCCGGTGGTTTCCCTGCCGGCGGCAAGCCGACTGGTACGACCGCGCAGCGCAGTATTTTTCCGGCTGAACAGCCGTCCTCCGCCCTCAGGCTCCGCAGTTCTCGCGTAGCCGTTCCTTTCGAATTCGGGACCTGAGGTTTTCACTCACACAGGAGGTCGTGCATGCGTACGCTGATGCGGCGCGCCGCAATTTTTCTACCGGTGATTTTGATTTGGAGTTTTTCGAGTCTGCCGTGTGCTGCGCAGACGGGGACGACGTCGGGAACGATTACGGGGACGGTGACCGATCCGACTGGCGCAGTGCTGCCCGGGGCGATGGTGACGATTCTGAACCCGGTGAGCCAGTATGAGGAGTCGGTCAAGACCGACAGCGCAGGACATTTTCAGTTCGCCAATGTGCCCTTCAACTCGTACCACATGACGGTGAAGATGACCGGGTTTGGCACGTTCGTTCACGATGCGGCGGTTCGCGGGACGACGCCGGTGAACGTGCCGGTGACGATGTCACTGGGCACAGCGGCGACGACAGTGCAGGTGTCGGGCGAGGACCTGGTGAATAGCGCGCCGACCATGGACACGCAAATCGACCGGAAGGCGTTTGCGGAGATTCCGCTGGAGAGCGCATCGTCGGGGCTGAGCTCGCTGGTGACGCTGTCGTCGCCGGGAGTGACGGCGGACTCGAACGGGATGTTCCATGGGCTGGGCGATCACGCGGAGAATTCGTTCTCGGTGGACGGGCAGCCGATCACGGATCAGCAGAGCAAGGCGTTCTCGAACCAGCTGCCGGAAACGGCGGTGCAGTCGATGCAGGTGATCGAGGGAGCGCCGCCGGCGGAGTACGGGGACAAGACGAGCCTGGTGATCCAGGTGACGACGCGATCGGGACAGGGGATGACGAAACCGACGGGGCAAATTAACTATTCATACGGGACGTTCGGGACGTCGTCGGGTGGGTTCGATCTGGGATACGGAAAGGACAACTGGGGGAACTTCGTTTCGGCGGACGGGCTGAATACGGGGCGTTTTCTGGATGGGCCGGAGTTCGTGGTCTTTCACGACAAGGGGAATGAGGAGAACGTCTTCGATCGGGCGGACTACCAGTTCAATGCGGCCAATTCCCTGCACCTGAATCTGAACTATTCGCGGTCATGGTTTCAGACGCCGAACACGTACGACAACCTGAACGCGGGTGGGATGAATCTGGCGGGCGCGGCGGTGACGGGGCAGACGGATCAGAAATCGAAGATCGGAACGGTGGATGTTTCCCCGAGTTATACGCGGGTGGTGACACAGTCGTCGGTATGGAACATCGGCGCGTATTTCAGGAAGGACAACTATCACTATTATCCGAGCGGCGATCCGCTGGCGGATCTGGGACCGGTGCAGCAGCAGAGCATCGGGCAGGACAGAAGCCTGGCGAACGAGGGGCTGCGCACGGATCTGACGTATGTGAAGGGTCCGAACAGCCTGAAGTTCGGAGCGATGTATGAGCAGACGCTGCTGGACGAGAGCGACGCGCTCGGGATCGTAGCCCCGGGTTATCTGGATTCGCTGGGCTGCATGGCGGGAGGTGTGCCGGTGGCGGCGCCGTGCACGACGCTGGCTCCGTACGATCTGACGCGCGGGGGAAGCTACTACGATTTTCTCGGGCACACGGACGTGAAAGAGCTGGCGCTGTATGCTGAGGATCAGATCAAGGCGGGCAACTGGCTGTTCAATGTTGGAATCCGCGGGGACATCTATAACGGGCTGGCGGATGCGACGCAGGCGGAACCGCGGCTGGGCGGGTCTTACAACATTAAGAGGACGAACACGGTGCTGCGGGCTTCCTATGCGCGGACGCTGGAGACGCCGTTTAACGAGAATCTGGTGCTGGCGAGCCACGGGTGTTTGAACCCAGTGGTCAATCCCCTGCTGGGTTGCCAGGCGGGCAACTCGGGGGCGCTGTCGCCGGGATATCGCAACGAGTATCACGCCGGAGTGCAGCAGGTGATGGGGCGGCACTTTGTGGTGAGCGGCGAGTACATCTGGAAATACACGAATAACGCTTACGACTTCAGCGTGCTGGGGAATACGCCGATCACGTTTCCGATCGAGTGGCACAACTCGAAGATTCCGGGCTTTGCGCTGCGCGCGAATCTGACGCCGGTACACGGGCTGAGCGCGTATGCGGTGATGTCATCGGTGGCGGCGCGGTTCTTTCCGCCCCAGGTGGGCGGCGCGGGGGCGACGGTGAGACAAACGGGGCTGCCGTTCCGGATCGATCACGACGAGAGGTACAACGAGACGACGCATTTACAGTATCAGATTCCGGGCAAACACAGCCCGTGGTACAGCCTGAACTGGCGGTACGATTCGGGCCTCGTGGCGGGAGCGGCGCCATGCTACAACCCGCTGTCGAACGATCCGAACAGCGCGTGCGATGCGACGTCGACGACGCTGAACGGGCAGCCGGCGGTGGACCTGAGCGGGCTGGATGCGGACGAGGAGTTCGAGGCGGGGTTGACCTGCAATGGTCAGCGGGCGACGCCGGGGCATCCGCTGCCGGCAGCGTGCCTGGCCTCGGAGTATGGATCGACGCTGCTTAATATTCCGAAGCCGGGAACGGGGGACAACGATCACAATCCGCCGCGTGTTGCGCCGCGGAGCCTGATCGACATGGCGCTGGGGAACGACGATCTGTTCCATGGCGACCGGTATAAGTGGGGCGCGCAAATTACGGCGGTGAACGTAACGAATCAGTACGGGCTGTATAACTTTCTGTCGACGTTCAGCGGGACGCACTATGTGACCCCGCGAACGGTGACGGGGCAGATCAGCCTGCACTTTTAGCGTGGACGCGGTGGGCTCAATTGCCTGCCCCGTCTGCTCCAGTCTGCGGCGTGGCCTCTTTTGGGCAGCTATTTCGCCGAGGACATATCCTTGTTCGGGCTCCAGTTGATGACGTGATAGACGGCGACGGTGGTGCCGATGTTACGGAATCCGTGCAGGCTGTTGGAGGCGTTGAAGACGACCGAGCCGGGGCCAACCTTGACCCACTTGCCGTCGGAGAGGGTTTCGCAGTCGCCCTCGCGGATGAGGATCAGCTCTTCGTTGACGTGGCGGTGCGGCGGATGCGAGGCCGTGCCGGGATTGAGCTTGCTGACGTGCATCTCGAGCTGGTCGAGGGTGGCCGTCGGCTGCCTGCAGAGCGAGCAAACTTCGCCTGTTGCTGTCTTGTGGAACTGCATTTCGTCCCACTCGAAGACGTGAGGGCCCAGGATTCCCTTTTCCGCCGGGGCCTGGCCGGGCTTTGGGTCCTGGGCTGCTTCGGCGATCGCGGTGAGGATGCCGGGCATGGCCAGCAGTCCCACCAATGCATTGCGTCGTGACATCGTCATCGGAGTCTCCTGTTAGCTGAGCCTGTAGGGAGCGCGCTGGGGGCGCGAGAGCATGCTGTTGGCTTCGTCGTCGTTGTGGAACCGCTCGTTCACCGGGTCCCAGTAGAGTTTGCGTTTGAGCACCATGGCCATGTCGTGGATGAGGCAGGT
>PMAM01000220.1 GCA_003152595.1 Acidobacterium sp. | reverse complement strand
GTTTTACTCCGCCCTTGACAGTTGAGCGTGCCTCTCGATGGCTGCTTTTTGCTCTGGAAGGGAGACACCTCGATCTCCTTGGCGTGCGGTGGAAACCCGAACGTATCCGAAATATGTATTCAGAGGTTTGTAGAAATAGTGTTCCTATCCTCGACCTTTATTGAATCCTGGCCTGGAATACAACCGCGGTCAAGAGGTGTGCATCGCTTCATCTTTGGACTCCTGCATAATCTCCCACGCGAGCGTGAGATAACCGTCGAGAGTGTCCTTCAAGGATGCAAGCTCCTCCTCGGTCAGATCGGGATAGATCTCCTGCAATTCCTCTTTGTGCATGCATAGGAGCGTATCAGATGGCGACAATCCAGCAAGGCGCAATTTCTTGCGCAGGCAAGCGGACTTGTTTGTTGGCGCACACCACCTTGGTGCGCAGAATATGCCACCTTGAGCGGATCGGGAGGGGCATTAAACTTAAGAACAATAGGTCGAAATAACTACGAGTCGTTTGACGGAGATGACATTTGACAAGCGCGCGGTGCCCACCAAGACACTTCGGATGAGGAGTGGTTTAAGCCAGAGGGAAATTGGTGAAATTCTAGGGTTCTTTAGCGACGTGCCGGTCTCTCGCCACGAAACCGGCGCCGGGATCCCTGACTTGCGGACTGCTCTCGGCTATGAAGTAATCTTCAGGATGCCGATCTCAGCGCAGTTTTCGACATTGCTCTCAATGATCGAGCCGCTGGTCGAAGGACGACTCGCAGAACTGGAACGGAAACTGGAACAGCAGACGCCAAGAGGGCACAATGCCGATAGGATCGCGAGGAAATTGGAATTCTTGGCTATGCGGAGGGATATCGATTTTCATGAGGAATGAAACTTCGAATCTATGACCCCGTCGTGCTGGCCATCGATATTCGTCATCGCAGATTTGGCTATGCGCTTTTTGAAGGGCACGGCACCATACTCGACTGGGGACAAAGGGTCTATCCAACAGTCGGAGACGCCGAGAGGGCATTGGCTCAGAAGCGACTATCGAAACTGATGGCCGTCCGTCAGCCCAATCTGATCGTAGTGAGAAGAGAACGGTGGGAACGTGCCGTTTCTGATTCGAACCTAACCAACCCGGTGATGGCTGTGCGAAGCGAGGCCGAAGCTCGTTCGATACCTATCTACTTGATTGACCAAGATGCCATACAGACGACATTCTCGCGCTTCGAATGCGAAACAAGAGAAGATATTGCGGCAGCACTTGCGAGTATTTTTCCTGAGCTATTGAGAAGTCTCCCGCCGAAAAGGAAACCATGGAAGGCCGAGCATCCAAGGATGAGCATATTTGATGCCGTTGCGTTGGGAGTAGCTTACTGGCACTTCGCACGAGAGCACATCATTGTTGATCGTCGTGCATGAATCCATGTGAACGTCTTCTTCGGCCTCTCCGGCGACGTATAGACCGATGATCGGTCCGTCGTAACGTGTGAGAGGTCGACGAAGGGGCTCACAGCGGGAGAACATCCGCTCGAAACGTCAAACATGACGTGTACCCCCGTCTGCGGGGAATCGTACTTGCGTGCCCACGGCGGTTTCGATTTCCGATTCGACGAGTGCGTAAAAATATTGTGTCGAATGAAAATCTTGTGGGGTGAGCCATTTCTGGACGCCGAGACGCCAGATCGGCGAGATTTCCGCCGTTGTCTGCCGCGATCAGTGACGAGCAAACCCTTTTTTACAATGAGCCCTCGTCTTCTGAAGGTCAGTTGTTGCTCGCGCGTGGATCAAGCTCAGGAAACACGCCACAGAGTCTTCTTTCGAAATCATCTGCAGATACCTGATCAATCTCGCGAAGCGCCGCGTTCTGTGCTAACCGCACCTGATCTTGGGAAGCCCCGCCCTGTATGGTTAGCTCGCGAATCTGCTCTAATCTCTTTAATGCCTTCACCTCTTGTTCTACCGAGGGAGACATTATTAGCAATCCATCGTCCGCGAGAATCTCCCGGATTTGCTTGAACGGCTCGATTCCTCTCATCGCGAGGAGTGCGGGGACTAAATCGCCTCGGTTATATTTTCCAATATGCTTCAATGCGAAGTGAAGAGCATGTGTGACTATGAGAAATCGCAGGTGTCTCTGATACGAAATATGATTGACTGATTGAAGCTTGATGATCGAACGCGCCACATGCGGAACATGCCAAATCTTTGCCGGTTCAGCTGCCAAATCTCTCTCCCACATGGCGGATACCAGTCCGAGAACGGTCCTCGTCACAAATTCTTCCAAGGCGAGTTGTGTCATTTCTTCGGCGCGGGACCCCAGCGATGATCGTATTGCGGTGACGAGTCGAAGGACGGCGTCCCGGAGCACGAGTTGCTGTAGGTGCGATTCGCGGGGATATGGGACATCAACGTTGTATTTTAGGTGATCTGCGGAAACCGTAGTGGTGTACAGTGTGCTGTCCTCTCCCAAATAGAGCGTTGCTTCGCGCACCGTCCAATCCCGATAAAAGGGAAAGTGGCGTGGGGACATGATGGCTTGTGAAACAATCCCGAGATGGATCTCGATACCTCTCCGTGCGCGGGCCATTTCTGGAATGGGCTTCAGAATGGCTCTGTGGCGGAGATATTGAGGGAAGACAAAGTCCCGGCGTAAACCCTCCAGGATATTGAGAGGGCCATTGTCGGTCCCTTTCGGACTCGACAGGCTGGCTCGAAACGTTTTTGCCGTGTAGAAGCTAGAGGCATAGACGACTGCAAAAGCAAAGTCCGCCAAGCACTGCCGGTACGATAGATGGCAGGCGCTGCGGATGGAAGTAGTTTGTTCATCCTCGCCGAGAAGTTCTAATACTTGGTTGACCAACATCCCGTCGAAGAGTAAGGAGAACTCGCCAGACCCCGTGCTCTCAGCGGAACCGGCGGCTATTGGTGAGCTTACGGTGCCTCGAAAGATATAGAGGCCATGCCGTTGAGGAGTATTGCGTTCCTCTACTGCGATCCATTCGTTTCCGAGCAGTCTTCGAACTGCATTGATCGAATGTTTGATCGTTTCGTCAGTCGCGTCATTTTCCCAGACCGCGGATCGGAACTCCTGAATTGAGAGTTCCTCGTTTGCACGAGTCAAAAAATGACGGAGTACTTTGAGTAGCCGTTGGTGAAACTTGTCTCCAATCGGCCTGCCGTTGAGCACTACGGATGAAGAGTCTCTTGGCGCCCGGTCGAGATCTATGACCAGCGTGCTTCTCTCGTCGCGTGATTTCACGGAGATGATCATGCTGCGACGCTGCCGGAAATCATTTCCGATGTTTTAGACGCATATTGGTCGGAGATTTCCTGTGAATATAGTCGGTTTGTTCGTACCCTGGGATCGAGCCGTGGCCGAATTCTCCCACAGTTTCGGTCATACGCCCGGAGAAAAAAATCCCCAAGTCGTCTTGAACACGACCGGGGCTAACCGCAAACTTCGCGGCGAGTGCTCACCTGGACTAGGCAGATGAACACTTATTGGCGGACCATCCTCGGATGCTTCTGGTTTGCGTCACCTGAGAGTGACGCACACAAGTGGCCTATTGTCAATAGTATAGCGGACTCCGCTGAGCCCTCGCTTCTCCTCATCCGCCCAGTCTCAATAACTACCACCTCGGAGTTGGAGGGATACCGTGAGCTTCTTGTGGGGGCTCCATCTCTACAGCCGACACTTTCCCGGGATAAGGAGCAAGGCGATGAAGGCTTTGATAATCGAGAAGTACAGTTCGGCAACCCGCGCATTCATGGAAGGATTGCGGGACGCAACGGGATTCGACGTGAGTTACAGGGACGATCTGGAAGAAGCTCTGAGGTTCATGGTGGAAAAACACATCGATACCATGCTCGTGAATGTGGGGAATCTTGCATTGGACCCGCACGCGGTGGCAGAAACGATTCGCTCACGAGCAAAGTCCGCGTTGATGAGGTCTCCACAGATCGTACTACTCTCAGTAGCACCTCTCGCGCTTAATGAGGTTGGGATGTGCCTCGACATGCAAGTCCGCTGCATGTTGCGGCAGTTTGCGCCCCCGATTTACGAAGAGGTGCGGGCCGGGTTCTGGTTTCGGGAGACCAGAACCCGCGGGTCGACGATTCGAATTGAGCACGAGCAGGGCCACTATTACCTCTATATCTGCGTGGGGATGTTCTCCGAACAGATCGAAGTCGGCGGTCAGCCTTCACGCCTAGCAGCCATGCTCGCTGGTGGTCGCGCATCGTATTTGCTGGAGACGCTCGCGGACGAACTCGAAGTCTGTCGTCAAACGATCAAGAAGTACATTTGGGAATTGCGGCACTCCTGCCTTCGTGCCCAACGTAAACTTCTCGTTACTGAACTGGACGAAAACGTGTTCTGGATGGCTCGACACCCAGGCGGGACGCGATGCGGTATCACCGCGAAGGTTATTTGGGACTAAACCCCGGTCGGTAGTCTCTGAGCAGGCCAAGGCGAGACCTTGGCTGGATCGCGTCTGCGGGCCCGACACGCATTTCCAACGGACGTTGATGGGTAGCCCTTCGAACAGATCCTCGTGTTTGTGCTCTGGAGAACGGGTTAGAGCGCCACTTCGCTGCACCCAAGAAAACGCCCGAATGCGGCGGAAGCTACAAAATCATCGACACCTCTGTAGCGGTGAAAAGCAGATGCGCTGCCAGAATCACCCGCATCGCTCGATGTTTCAGAAGGTTGCGATGGTCGGGGCGGAGGGATTCGAACCCCCGACCCTCTGCTCCCAAAGCAGATGCGCTACCAGACTGCGCTACGCCCCGACTCGTCTGATTGTAGCCCACCATTCCTAACCAATCCGACCCCCTTTCCGCACCCCGCCTCCCGCCCCGAACGCCCTCACCAACCCCGCCGCCGCCGTTGCCAGCCTTCCTGCTTCCGCTTCCAGCTCGCAATGACCTTCGTACCGTATCCGCCTCCGATTCTTCTTGCATTGCTTCTCCGCCCGAGCGAGTCTGGAGAAACTGGGAGAAGTGTCCCCCAACGAATGGCTCGCTGCGGCGAGCCTTTTTCATTGCACCCGTCAGAAAGGAGAAAACCGTGACCACAAACACTGCGATCAGTTCCAGAAAGAACCGCGCTGCCACCGGCTACTGGCCACAGGCTACCGGCTGTCTGAATGTCGTCAAGTTTGTAAACCTAGCTCCGTATTTCAAAACGAAGCACTTACAACTTGTACCCTGTCGAAACACGATAAATCCGAGAGAAATGGAAGCGAAGGGGCTTGGGAATCATCCTGTCAGAGAAGCTCCGGCTCCTGAAAAAAGGGCCGGCCGAACCCCAGCCTGGGCACCCGGTTAACCGACTCGACAACCCCAGGGGGTCCGACCCCTCCGCATCCTCTTGATTCCACGTACCCGCTACCCCCTCGACCCCCCTCCAATGCAAAAACGAGGAGTCGCTCCTAGGGCCAACTCACAACCGGTGCGCCACCCACACCAGCAGCGCCAGCAGGACCAGGAAAGGCACCGCCAGGATGAACAGGATCCCGCCAACCAGGCTCGCCAGGAAGGCGTAGTCCTTCCAGGTATGCCGCCGCGGCTGCCGCAGATGCCGCACCATCAGCTTGTAGTTGCGCCGGTTCGCCTTCCAGGCGATGTCGAAGGCGTCGCCCAGCACCGGGATCGACCCAACCACGACCTCGATGCCGACGTTCACCATCATGCGGACCAGGGTCACGTACGGTACGCCCCGGATCCAGGCCGCAAGGATGATGACGAACGAGGCGATGCCGGCAAGGATGTCGCCCAGCCCCGGGATCAGCCCGATCAGTCCATCAAGTCCAATCCGGATCGGCGTAAAGGGGATGTGAAACCAGTCGTCGAGCAGGTGCGCGAACAGGTCCATCCGCTCNNGCCAATGCTACAATCAGGCTTGGCATGGCGGCTATAGTTCAGCGGCAGAACGCCTGACTGTGGCTCAGGATGTCGTGGGTTCGATCCCCACTAGCCGCCCCAAACGACCCCCTTCCAGGCTCAAGTGAACAGCGATGCCACACCACCGACCGGCGGCCGCGTCTACGTCGGCTGCTCGGGCTGGGCCTACCCCGCCTGGAAGCCCGTCTTCTACCCTGAGAAGCTCCCTGCGAAGAAGTTCCTCGAGTACTACGCCACGCGCCTGAACTCCGTCGAGGTCAACTACACCTTCCGGAGCTTCCCCCGACGAACGGCCATCGACTCCTGGCTCGCACAGACCGCCGAGGACTTCCGCTTCTCCTTCAAGGCGCCGCAGCGGATCACGCACTTCCAGCGCCTCCAGGATTGCGGCCCCACCCTCGAAGCTTTTGACGGAGCCATCGCGCCCGTCGCCGACGCCGGACGCCTGGGTCCGGTGCTCTTCCAGCTGCCGCCGAACTTCAAGGCCGACGAGGCACGGCTGGCGCAGTTCCTGGCCGACGCGAAGTCCTGCCGCTTCCGGATCGCCTTCGAGTTCCGCCACGAGTCGTGGTTCGACCCGGCCATTTACAAGCTTCTGGAGCGGCACAACGCGGCGCTCTGCGTGGCCGAGAGCGACGACCTGGCAACGCCGGACGTCGCGACGGCGGACTTCAGCTGCTACCGCCGCCGGAAGACCGAATACAGCGAGGCGGAGCTCGCCGAGATCACCGCGAACCTGCAGAAGCGCGCGCAGCGCGGCGATGTCTTCGCCTACTTCAAGCACGAAGAGGAGCCGACGGGCGCGCTCTGGGCGGCGAAGGTGCTGGCTGCAGTGCGGGGCCAGGCGTGACGGCAGCGCTCGCGTCCGGAATGGAGGAACCGGCGGAGTGGTGGTCGCACTTCGTTCCGCGCCGCTGGCTCCGTAGCGGACATCTGCAGACCCTGGCCGGGAACTACCTGCCGCGTCGTCTCATCCTTCCTGAGCCGGAAGCGCTGTTGGTCGAAGTCGACGGCCCTGTGGCCGGCTACGGGCCGAGTCAGGTGCTGTGCCATTGTCACTGGCAGCCGGAGCCGGTGCGGCGCCAGCGCCTGACAGTCGTGCTGGTACACGGTCTCGAGGGCTCATCGAATTCGAAGTACATCGTGGGGAACACGGCACGCGCTCTGGCCGCGGGGCTCAACGTGGTCCGCATGAACATGCGCACCTGCGGCGGAACGGATGCCTTGTCACCGACGATCTATCATTCGGGCCGCTCCGGCGATGTGGGCAGGGTCGTGGAGACAATCGTTCGCGAGCAAGGTATCGAGGCCGTCGCGCTGGTTGGCTACTCCATGGGCGGGAATCTGGTTCTGCGCTGGGCTGGCGAAGTCAGCGGCAATCCACCTGGGGAACTAAAGGCCGTGGTGGGCA
>PMAM01000098.1 GCA_003152595.1 Acidobacterium sp. | reverse complement strand
AGGAGAAGAAGACGCTGGGGCAACTGGTAGCACGCCTCCAGCAGGAATACGGCGAGCATGAATACGGGCGCATCGACCTGCACATTCCCGACTCGCTGAAGAATGCAGCGATTGCTCGGGCGAAGGCGGGCGTGAAGGAATTCGCCGGTATGCCGGTGGAGAAGGTGGAGACGCTGGACGGGATCAAGTTCTGGCTTGATAACCCGGAAGCGAAGGGCAAGCCGAATGCCGCGAAGACCTGGCTGCTGCTGCGGGCTTCGGGAACGGAGCCGCTGCTGCGCATCTACTCGGAGTCCTGCTCGAAGGATTCAGTGAAGAGGCTGCTGGAAGCGGCGCGCGAATTCGCGTTGACGAGCCAGGACTAGCCTTCCGGGCGGACGCACCCTGACGGGCGCAGACATGTGTTTCCTGCCTTTCATACTTGCGTCGTACCATGGTTGCGTCTCGCAATGGAGGTCGTCATGGCCGGTTCTGTCGCCGATTATCCCTACGAAACACGCCTGAACGTGCTGCACAAGCCGCTGGAGGTGATCGACGAAAAAGCGATCGCCGATGCGTGCGAATATAAGTGGTTCAATGCGAATATAAGTGGTTCAATCAGACGCTGTGCCAGGTGAACGGCAGCGTGGTGCGCATGGCCGTCATCGAGGGCGAATACCACTGGCATCAGCACACCGACGACGATGAGTTCTTCTACGTGGTCGAGGGGACGCTGATGATCGATCTGGAAGAGCGCACCGTCGAGTTGAAGCCGCGCCAAGGATTCGTGGTGCCAAAGGGGACGATGCACCGGACGCGCGCGCTGCAACGAACCGTGATCCTGATGGTCGAGAACGCGAGTATCGTCCCGACCGGCAACTGAAATCAGGGGACAGGTTGCAGGTTACAGGTAACGGTGCGACCCGGGCCGCCTGGGAAGAATCTGAACAGATAGCGAACATTTTGTGGAGAGATGACATGAGCGCTACCATATCCGCCGTTCAAACGCCGCTGACTTCCCTTCCCGCGTGGAAGGCGCTCGAGGCGCACTACGAGAAGATCCGCACGCAGCACCTGCGCGAGTTGTTCAAGACGGACCCGGGGCGCGGCACGCGGCTGACGGCTGAGGCTGAGGGCATCTACCTCGATTACTCGAAGCACCGCATCACCGATGAGACGGTGAAGCTGCTGCTGGAACTGGCCGAGCAGAGCGGGCTGCGCGAGCGCATCGAGGCGATGTTTACCGGCGAGAAGATCAACATCACGGAGAANNAATGTCGTGCCGGCGGTCCATGAGGTTCTCGACCGGATGACAGACTTCTCCAACCGCGTGCGCAGCGGCGCGTGGAAGGGGTTCACCGGCAAGCGCATTCGCAATGTCATCAACATCGGCATCGGCGGGTCAGATCTGGGCCCGGTGATGGCCTACGAGGCGCTGCGCCATTACAGCCAGCGCGATATGACCTTCCGGTTCGTCTCCAACGTCGACGGGACGGACTTTGCCGAGGCGACGCACGACCTCGATCCCGAGGAGACGCTCTTCATCATCTCGTCGAAGACGTTCACGACGCTGGAGACGATGACGAACGCCCAGACTGCGCGGGCGTGGTCGTTGAAGAAGCTGAAGGACGAGAAGGCGGTCGAGAAGCACTTTGTCGCCGTCTCGACGAACGCGAAGGAGGTGTCGACGTTCGGCATCGACACCGCGAACATGTTCGGTTTCTGGGATTGGGTCGGCGGGCGCTACTCGATGGACTCTGCGATCGGCTTGTCGACGATGATGGCCATCGGGCCGGAGAACTTTCAAGAGATGCTGGCCGGCTTTCATGCCATCGACGAGCACTTCCGGACGACGCCCTTCGCGACGAACCTGCCCGTGCTGATGGGTCTGCTGACCGTCTGGTACACCGACTTCTTCGGGGCCGCGACGGTAGCGGTCCTGCCTTACGACCAGTACCTGAAGCGCTTCCCCGCCTATCTGCAGCAGCTCACAATGGAGAGCAACGGCAAGCATGTGACCCTTTCCGGCGAGCGGGTGAACTACGAAACGGGACCAATCTTCTGGGGCGAACCGGGCACGAACGGGCAGCATTCGTTCTACCAGCTCATCCACCAGGGGACACGGCTTATCCCCTGCGATTTCATTGGCTTTTCGAAAACTCTCAATCCTTTAGGTAATCACCATGACCTGCTCATGGCCAATGTATTCGCGCAGGGCGAGGCACTGGCGTTCGGCAAGACTCCCGAGGAGGTGAAGGCCGAAGGTACGCCGGACTGGCTGGTTCCTCACCGGGTCTTCGAGGGCGACCGGCCCTCCAATACGCTCCTGCTTGAGGAACTGACGCCGGCTGCGCTGGGCAAGCTGGTGGCGCTCTATGAGCACAGCGTCTTCACCCAGGGCGTGATCTGGCAGATTGACTCGTTCGACCAGTGGGGCGTGGAGCTGGGCAAAGTTCTGGCGAAGAAGATCGTCGGCGAACTGGAGGGTTCCGGGCCGGCGGCCGGCAGCCACGACAGCTCGACGACCACGTTGATCGAGCGTTACCGAAGGGAGCGCGGTTCGGCCGATTCCAAGGGATAACTTGCGGCTTTTCAACACAACTTTCCATCTAACAATGGGTTGAAGCAAGCAGAACCATCGCGCTTCGGCAGCGCTGCGTCAATCCACGAACGCAGGCAGACCAGCCCGGAGCAAGGGAGTTGCGAGTATGTGTACGAAGGGTATTCGTCGGAGATTGTCCTGGTTGGCGGGCGCGACGGCGCTGGCCGCCTGCCTTTGGATCCTTGCCGGAAGCACGGCTATGGCGCAGAGCGGGGACCTGCAGGGTGCCGTATCGAGTGCCATCGCCCATGACGCGATGCTGAAGAATCAGCCGATCACCGCGGCGGCAGACCACGGGGTTGTGACCCTGAGTGGCACGGTCGAGACGGAGCAGCAGCGCCAGCAGGCCGAGACCGACGCCGCGAATGTGGCCGGCGTGAGCGGGATCCAGAACAACATCACCGTGACCGGCGGCTCGGATCAATCGCAGCCGGCTCCGCCGCCTCCTCAGGATCAGAGCCAGCAGGTACCCCCTCCGCCAGCGGATAATCAGCAGGCAAATCAGCCGACCAATCAGCCGAACCAGGCAGCGCCACAGAACTCCCAGGAGATGCCCCCGCCGCCTCCGCCGGATCAGCCCTCCCAGCCCACTCCTGCCCCGGCGGCGCGTGCGCCTTATCCGCAGGGTGGATACGGGCAGCAACCTTACGGCCAGCAACCCTACGGGCAGCGGCCCTACGGCGGCTACGGCGGCTATCCCCCACCGCAGCAGACCAGCGGCCCGGTGACGATTCCGGCTGGAACGCTGCTGCAGATTCGTCTGAGTGAACCTCTGGACGTGGCGAAGGTACAGGATGGCACTGTCTTCCAAGCGACCGTGGCGAGCGATGTCTTCATGGGCAACGTCCTGGCCGTTCCGCGTGGCGCCGTGCTCCAGGGCACGGTCGTCAAGGTGAAGAAGCCCAGCGGCCTGGGCGGCAACTCTGAACTGGAACTGCAGGTCACGTCGCTGAACCTCGGGGGCAACTCGTACCCGCTCCTGACCGACACCTGGGCGAGCAAGGGTCCGAACAAGGCTGGCTACACAGCGGGCAATACGGTGGGCGGAGCGGCGATTGGAGCCATCATCGGCGGCCTGATTGGCCGCGGACCTGGAGCCGCCGTAGGCGCAGTGGCTGGTGGCGCGACTGGCCTGGCAGCCTCGGGTGCGACGAACGGACCGCGCCTCTATCTGCCGGTCGAGTCGCTGCTGAACTTCCACCTCTCCAACGCCGTCACAGTGCAGCCCGTATCCTGGCAGGAGGCGCAGCGGCTGGAGCAGAGCGCGCCGCGGTTGCAGCGCAGGCCGGTGTACATGGCGCCACCTTATCCGTACGGATACCCGTACCCCTATCCGTATCCTTACCGCGCATGGTAGCCGATCGGTAACAGCCACGGGGCCGTCCTATGGGGCGGCCCTGCTGTTTGTCGGCGATAATGAAGGCAAGAGCTGCGGCCCGTTGCGCCGCGAGACTTCCCATCCCCTGAACCGGTTTTCGCGTCCAACAAGAAGAGTGAGTCCACCCATCGCAGTCGAAACTTCCCCAGCGACTGAGGATCAGCTGGAGCCTTTGCCGGAGCCGGGCAGGCACTGGCTCACGCGCCGACGCTTTCTCGGGCTCTCCGCCGCCTCGGCAGCGGGCCTGGCACTCTATGCGGGCGAGATCTCCCGCCACGAGCTGAGCGTCGAGGAACACACACTCCGGATCGCGCGGCTGCCGGACGCCTTCCGCGGCATGCGCATCGTGCAGGTTTCCGACTTCCACTACGCGGATTTCACGGAACCCTTCTTCGTTCGGGAGACGGTGCGGCGGATCAACCAGCTCCGCCCCGACATGGTGCTGATGACCGGCGACTTCATCAGCTTCGGGCCGCTGCCGATCGCCTGGGCACGCGGGCACGCGGTGGGATGCGCGGCAATCCTGAGCGGGATCGAGTGCCCGCTGCGCTACGCGAGCCTGGGCAATCATGACTACATTGTGGGCGCCGACTATGTCGCGGGACCGCTGCGCGAGCACGGCATTCCGGTGCTGATGAACGCGTCGGTGGCGCTGGAGCGGGGCGCCCAGCGGATCTGGCTCGCCGGGCTGGGCAGCGTCTGCACCGGCGACAATGACCTGGCACGCGCTCTTCCCCGGGCCGCAGCGAATGAGCCGATCATTCTGATGGCGCACGAGCCGGACATCCTGCCGGACGTGGCGCGGAGCGGGGTGGACCTGATGCTCTCGGGCCACACGCACGGCGGCCAGGTACGCCTGCCGTTTCTCCCGCTGTTCCACCTGCCGGAGTACGGCCGGAAGTACATCGAGGGCCTGTTCCGGCTGGGGCCGACCCAGCTGTATGTGAACCGCGGTATTGGAGCTGTCGGGGTGCCGTTCCGGTTCCGGTGCCCACCGGAGATCACGGTCCTGACGCTGGCGTGAGGGGGAGCCAGGAGGCTGCAGAATGTGGGGTTCAGGGGGGTTGACCCCTTCGGATGTCGTTGATTCTACTGAATTGGGGCTTGATGCAGACCCCCTGGGTTGTCGAGTTGGTTAAGCCCTCTTTCCAGAGCACCGGGGCTAAAGCCCGGTGTTTTGCGGTCTTTGCGGCACGACCAAGGTCGTGCCCTGATACAAAAGCCACCCATCGCACGAAGGCATTCTGTAGCCTTTTTCGGCATGGCTGAAGCCGTGCCCTTTCAAGGCAGCGGGTCTTTCCGCGGGCCGTATCCACTGCACAAGGCAGTCAAGCTACGGTCCGCAAGCCCCTTGAAACAGCGATGGGGACAGTCCGCCTGGGCGGAGCATCCCCACTATCGAAAGGATGGCGCGGTTCAGGGTCCGAAGGCAAGGGAAATCCGCACGCGCTGGGGTACGAAGGTACCGGTGCGGGAGGGCTGCATTGGGCTCGTTGTCGCGTGGGGAGTTTCGACGAGGGGGCGGAATGAGGAATCGCTTTCGGAGATGGTGGTCTAAGTCGGCGGATTCGCAAGTGGGGCGCGGCTTTAGCTTGAAAAGAGTCTCCGTGAATCCGGACCTGGCGCGCAACCTCCGCTGCTTTGCGAACCTCCACTGTGGTTGTCTCTGCGTAGATTCTTTAAAGAGGACAGCGCAGGCTGAGGGATTGTTGCGAATCGCGTTAACGTGACGCATGCCTGGCAGGTCAGTGCTTGCGGTCGTCGGAGGATCCAGGGGCGATGCGGTGGGTACGGGTTTTGTTCGGTGGCTGACCGGGCTGAGCGTTCGTCTCGCTTAGATAAAACCGATAAATATAGTCGTCACTGGGATGGATCATGCGAGGGCTTGCGTTCTCTGCCACTTCGATGTCCTTCAGGCTCTCAACCAAGTCTGTGCAGTCTCCGAAAACAGCAGCGCCCTCTTTTTGGCGGGCGGCGTCAATCGCAGGCTGAGCGTCGCGGTAAAGCACGAAGAGCCAGGTGCTGAAAACATCCCACACGTCATGGCGGTTCAGGTCGCCACGGTATACGCGCAGCCCGAGATCGTCGCAGAAATTGAGCTCATCGATGAGGGGGTCCGGCGGATCGTCAGGATCAATTTTGCGCAGCCGCTTCTCGGCCGGATCGATACGCTGATCCGCAAGCGACTTGCGAAGGTCCACGAATCCGGGGCTTTCGTATTCGCTGAGTCTGGCCTCCAGATGTTCAATGCGGGCTTGCTGTTCGGATTGCTCGATGTGGCGTTCCGCAAAGCCGAATGCAAGAAGAGCTGTGACCGCAATCAGGACCGTCGCGCATGCGGTGATGGCGTGGAGGGTGGTATTCCAGTTGACTTTCATTCGATGCGGGACCTGAGGGACACAGGGGAGGCATCAGGGTATCACCAGGGCGGAGGCGTTCAGGCGCGGATCGCGGACGGCGATGCTGATGTACTCCAGCGAACGGGGGTCGCAGCGGGGAAGAACAACCGCAGATCCTTCCGCCTCGCGACGCTCAGCGTCAGGATGACAACGTTCGGGATGGAGGCTCGTGGCGACCGCTTACACGCGGATGTTCTTCAGCGCTCTGGCGGGGATTCGCGGACGGTGATGCCGAGGGCCTTCATCTTGCGGTAGAGGTGGCTGCGTTCGAGGCCGAGGGTCTCTGCGGCGCGGCTCATATTACCGGCACAGTCATCGATTTTCCTGAGGATGTACTCGCGTTCGTAGGCGTCGCGCGCCTGCTGCAGCGTGTCGAAGTCGCCGGCGCGGCCTGCGCTGCGATGGACCAGCATGGGGAGGTGGCGGCGTTCGATGCGCTGGACCTGGGGATTGAGGATGAGCACGCGCTCGATGACGTTCTTGAGCTCGCGCACGTTGCCGGGCCAGTGATACTGGCGCAGGAGTTCGATGGCATCGTCGGCAATCTCGACGCGCGGGCGGCCGTACTCGCGGCCGAAGCTGCGGAGGAATTCGCGGACCAGCAGCGGGACGTCCTCCTTGCGGTCGCGCAGCGGCGGGACGAAGAACGGAATCACGTTGAGGCGGTAGAAGAAGTCCTCGCGAAAATTACCTTTCGCGATCTCGTCTTCGAGATCCTTGTTGGTCGCGGCGATGACGCGCACATCGACGCTGATGGGCTGGGTTGCGCCGACGGGGACAAAACGCTGTTCGTCGAGCGCGCGCAGCACTTTGGACTGGGTCTTGAGGCTCATGTCGCCGACTTCGTCGAGAAACAGCGTGCCGCTGTTGGCGCGCTCGAAGGTGCCGCGCTTCTCGGGCGGACCACCGGCGACAGCGCCGTTGCGATAACCGAAGAGCTCGCTCTCGATGTAGTCCTCGGGGATGGCGGCGCAGTTCAGCTCCACAAAAACGCGCTCGCTGCGCAGGCTTTCGGCGTGGATGGCGCGGGCGATGAGCTCTTTGCCGGAGCCGGATTCGCCGTAGATGAGCACGCGGCCATTGGTCGGGGCCATGAGCTTGATCTGCTGGCGCAGGGCGCGGGCCTGGATGCTTTCGCCGGTGATCTGCTGTTCGAGGCGAAGCTGGCGGCGAAACTCGAGGTTCTCCGTGCGGAGACGCCTGGCTTCGATCGCATTCTTCACGACGATCAGCGTCCGCTCCAGCATGAGCGGTTTTTCGAGCAGATCGAAGGCGCCGAGTTTGGTGGCCTTGACGGCGGTTTCGATCGTGGCATGGCCCGAAATGACGATGACTTCAGGTCGCGATTCCGCGTCCATGGCGCGCAACTCGTTCAGCACTTCGAGGCCATCGCGGTCGGGCAGCCAGATGTCGAGCAGCATGACGTCGTGGACCGGGTCGCGCGCCAGAACGAGCGCGTCGGCCGCGTTGCCGGCGGTGGCGACGGAGTAGCCTTCTTCGCGCAGAATCTCTTCGAGAGAATCGCGAATCTCTGCTTCATCGTCCACGATGAGAATGTGATTCATGGGCAGCAGACAGCGGTTAGCGTATAGCGGTTAGCGTTCAGAGTTTAGAGTTTAGAGTTTGGNNCCACGATGAGAATGTGATTCATAAAATCAGCGGTTAGCGGCTAGCGGTTAGCGGTTAGCGGTCAGTAAACGGGATCATGGTGAGACGGCTTTCGCCAGCTTTGCCGCCGCGGGCTCCGAGCCGTTGGTTTCCGCCAGGGGCAACTCGATCATAAAGCGCGCTCCGGCGGGGATGTTGTTTTCGACGCGGATGGAGCCGCCGTGATCCTGCACAATCTTGGCGACGATGGAGAGGCCGAGGCCGGTGCCGCGCTGGCGGGTGGAGAACCAGGGCAGGAAGAGCCGCTCGCGCATGTCGGCGGTGATGCCGGGGCCGGTGTCGGCGACGACGATTTCCGCCATGCCTGGGCGTTCGTTCGCGCTGGTTTCGATGGAGAGCACGCGCAGCAGGCTGTCCTGCATGGCTTCGGCGGCATTGTCGATGAGGTTGGCGAGGGCGCGGCGGAGGGCTTCCGGGTCGGCGAGCACCGGCGGCAGTTGCGGGTCGAGATGCTTTTCGACGCGGATACCCTGAATGCGTCCCTCGAAGAGCATCATGGCGCTCTCGACGATCTGGTTCAGGTCGGAGGGGTGCGGGTGGGCCACGGGAAACTCGGCGAGCGCCGCGAACTGACCGACGAGGGTGCGCATCGACTCGACGGCGCCGAGGATCACGTCGCAGCATTTGCGGATGACTCCGGGGGATTCGGGGGCACCGCGATCGATGTGGCGGCGGATGCGCTCGGCGGAGAGCGTGATGGGCGTGAGGGGGTTGCGAATCTCGTGCGCCACGCGCTGGGCGACTTCTTTCCAGGCGGCCTGACGCTGCGCGTGGAGGAAGTCCGAAATGTCTTCGACGGCGAGGATGAAGCCGCGGCTCTGGCCGTTGTGGGGATCGAGCGCGGCCAGGGTGACGGACAGATTCGCGGTGCCGCGCGGCGTGTGCAGCTCAAATTCCGACGATGCGGTGCCCATGCGGCGGGCGCGGCGATCGAGGCGCGCCAGTTCCTCGGTGAACTCGGGGGGAAGCAGCGAATCGAGCAGGGCCCCTGCGAGGTCTCTTTGCCCGTCGATGCGGGCGACTTCCGCGAAGGCGCGATTGCCAAGGATGATGCGGCGCGAGGCGTCGAGAGTGACAACGCCGGAGGGGATGGTCTCGAGGATGGTCTCCAGTTCTTTGCGGCGCGCCTCGATGGCGAGGTTGGCAGCCGAGAGCTCGCGCGCTGACGTTTCGGCCAGCAGGCGGCTCTGTTCCAGGTCGGCAGCCATGTGGTTGAAGGAGCGGACGAGCTCGGCCATCTCGGCCGTGGCCTCGACGGTGACGCGGTGGCTGTAGTCGCCCTTGCCGATCTCGACGGTGGCGTCGGCAAGTGCTTCGAGGGGGCGGGTCATCTGGCGCGAGACGTAGAGGGCCAGCCAGCTGCTGGCGAAAAAGACGAGCGCCGTGAGCATGAGCAGCAGCAGGAAATACGTCATGCGGATGATGCGGCGCTGCCGGTAGAGGGCCCAATACTGGCTGGTGCCGGCGCTGAGGTCCGACATGATGGCGTTGAGGCCGGCGGGCATGGGGAGGCCCGCCACGAGCTCGCCGCCGTTCGGGAGGCTGGCCATGCCCAGCGCGTATTCCGAGCCTGCGACCACCAGCATGGGCTCGTCGGAGCGATGCGCCGCCTTGAGGATCGCTCCTGCGAGGGGTTGGCCTGCGGCGACGCCTTCGGGGCGGTCGTCGTCCTCATTCAGCCACGAGTGGAATTCGGCGGGTCCGGACGACTGCGGCAGTTGATAGGCGGCCATGGGCGTGCCGTCGGTGTAGAGAACTGCGAATCCGCCCTGGAGGGTGATCTGGTGCTCGCGCATGGCAGCGAGAAGGGCCTGGGGATCGCCGGTACTGAGAGCTGTCGACAGTTCCTGCGAGCGCGCCATGCTTTCGGCTTCGGCGCGGGCGTTGAGAGAAGCGTAGTGCGAGAGCTCGGAGGCGATGCGGGTGGAATCGTCGCGAACATCGATGCCAGGTTGCGAGAACCACCTGTCGATGGAACGATTCATCAGGAGAAAGCTAAACAAAAACATGAAGAGTGCCGGGACAAGGGAAACCAGCAGCGCGCCGATGAACATGCGGGTCCGCAGGCGCGCGCCGAGCACCTGGCTGCGCTGCTCGGCGAGGAGCTTGATGAGGTTGCGCAGCAGCAGCACCAGCACTGTAACGAAGAGCAGGAAGACAAGGATGGAGACCGACGTGAGAAGGATGATCTGCCCGGTGGTGTGCGGCATGAGGGCGCGCACATTGAAGGCGTTGAGGGCGATCAGCAGCAGGAGCAGGACAAAGACGGCGGTTCCCAGCAGGATGAGGGTCGCTCGTCGATGCTTCGTTTCAGCCAAGTGCGCTCCAAATTGCCTCTGATTATAGGCTTAAGGAGGGGTACGGCTGCTTTTTGGGCGAGGGCAAATCCGGTCTGCGCATCTTCGCATCCAACAGCAAAGCAAAAACCACAAACTCAGGTGTTCGACATGAAAGACAATCGATTTCTCCGTGGATGGACGGTCCTGACGCTGGCGGGCATGGTTCTGCTTGCCGGGTGCAACAAGACGAGCAATCAGCCCGCAGCGAATGCAGCGAACTCGACTGCCAGCCCAAACCAGCCGGCGCAGGACAGCAATCCACCGGCACCGCCGCCGGATCAGACTGCGGCCGCTGCCGGCACCGCGGCACCGAGCGCAGAGGCGCCTGCTCCTCCGCCGACGGTCGTGATTCCGGCGGGAACCGACCTGCGTGTGCGGCTCGATGAGGATCTGGGATCGAAGATCAGCCGGCCCGGCGATTCGTTTGAAGCCACCGTGGCCGACGATATCGTTGTGGACGGCCGGACGGTGATTCCCCGCGGTGCCGCGGCGGCGGGGACGGTGATCGACGCGAAGAGTCTGGGCCACTTCAAGGGCGGCGCTCTGCTGGAACTGCGCCTGGAGCGGGTAAAGACTCGCTGGGGCAGTTATCCGGTGGCCACCAGCACGATGGAACGCATGGAGAAAGGCAAGGGCAAGCGGACGACCGGTTTTGCGGCGGGTGGCGGCGCGCTGGGTGCGATCATCGGCGGTCTGGCTGGCGGCGGAAAAGGCGCGGCGATTGGCGCTTTGGCTGGTGCTGGAGCCGGAACCGCGGGCAGTGCGGTGACCGGCAATCACGAAATCCTGCTGCCGGCGGAGACGCTGGTGACCTTCCGGCTGGAGCACTCGGTTCACGTCACTGAATAGGGGGCAGGATGGAGCCGCGCCGGGAACGTGAAAGGGGACAGCCAGCCAATCTGGAGTTCAAGAGACGT
This sequence comes from Acidobacterium sp., assembly GCA_003152595.1. Taxonomy (GTDB): domain Bacteria; phylum Acidobacteriota; class Terriglobia; order Terriglobales; family Acidobacteriaceae; genus Palsa-343. The sequence continues at coordinate 1,060 of PMAM01000098.1, read as the reverse complement.
CTTCAACGGCCGAAGGGATCCGATGGACGGTGATGGCTGGCGGGGAAGGAGGCGAGGCTGGGGATTTAGTGTCAAACTGGCCCTTTTCCCAAAAGAGGTCGGGGGCGGTACTTTTGGGCTGAGGCAGAGGTGCAAATCACTGACAATCGGAGTGGCAGGGGTATCAGCTTCTTGCTGTGGGGTGAACCTGGCCGTGGAGAGTCGGGCGGGTTTCTTTAGCCGGAATTTTGAGCTGAGGTGAGACACCAGGGCAGCAGCTCCCGCACCGGACGTGAGGCCTGCAGTTCGGCGGACCGAAGCTATCCGACGGATCGGTGATGGCTCGGGTGTGGAAGCAGGGGGACGGGCGTGAGGTGAGGCCTGCAGTTCGGCGGCCCGAAGCGTTTCAAAACAGCCGTTTCCCAAAAGAGGACAGGCCCATTACTTTTGGGCTGAGGCGGAGCTGCAAATCACTGACAACCGGAGTAACAGGGGTTTAGCTTCTTGCTGTGGGGTGAACCTGGCCGTGGAGAGTCGGGCGGGTTTATTTAGCCAGAATTTTGAGCTGAGGTGAGACACCAGGGCAGCAGTTCCCATACTGGACGTCAGGCCAACGGTTCGGCGGGCCGAGGCTATCCGATGGATCGGTGATGGCTCGGGTGTGGAAGCAGGGGAGGGCCCTGAGGGTTCGTTTCAGAACGGCAGTTTCCCAAAAGAGGTCGGGGGCCATTACTTTTGGGCTGAGGCAGGGCGGCAAATCACTGACAATTGGAGTGGCAGAGGTATCAGCTTCTTGCTGTGGGGTGAACCTGGCCGTGGAGAGTCGGGCGGGTTTATTTAGCCAGAATTTTGAGCTGAGGTGAGACACCAGGGCAGCAGTTCCCATACTGGACGTCAGGCCAACGGTTCGGCGGGCCGAGGCTATCCGATGGATCGGTGATGGCTCGGGTGTGGAAGCAGGGGAGGGCCCTGAGGGTTCGTTTCAGAACGGCAGTTTCCCAAAAGAGGTCGGGGGCCATTACTTTTGGGCTGAGGCAGGGCGGCAAATCACTGACAATTGGAGTGGCAGAGGTATCAGCTT
>PMAM01000196.1 GCA_003152595.1 Acidobacterium sp. | reverse complement strand
CGCCGATGCGCAGATGAGCGGTGGAACTGACAGGAAGGAATTCGGTGAGGCCCTCGATGATCCCAAGCAATACAGAGATCACGTAGTCGTTCAATCTTGCTCCGAGCTGGGGAGAACAGCAGGGCGATTCGCGATCATGCTTGCAGCGTCTGCTTTGCGATGCACCCTGTATAGCAGAGTCGCACCGCGGGCAGCGGTTGAAGAGCGCAGAATTCACCCGCAAGGGTGCCGCGGTGGATACCGGAGGTGCGGCGCGTGTCCGAAAACGGGACAGAACGTTACGGCTTGCGGCACGGTCGTTCCTCGCTTGAGAGAGAAACATCCCCCGGCGGCTGAAGCCGGACCTTTTCGGCGCTAGTTATGGCCCGGCTGAAGCCGGGCCCCTTCAAACCCGGAATTTTCCGGAGAGCCGTTTTATTCGCGGCTGGAGCCGTAGACGGGGACGCCCTGGTCGATTTTGAAGACCAGGCTGGCGGCGCGCGCGGTGAAGGGGGACTGCGGATATTTCTGCTGCATGCGATCAAGGATTGCTTTGGTATGGCCGCGGTCCTCGTCGGCGCGCTTGCCGTTGCCGTCGGCAGCCCACATATCGCCAGCGGCGGCCTGACGCCAGAGCGCGTTGTAGAGTGCCTGGGCGGCTTGGGGTGAGTTGGGGTGGTCGTCCGCGTATTTGAGGTAGTNNCCATCTGCTCGCGGAGGTAGTTCTCTTTCTCGTGGGCGGAGGGAAGCGTGGAGGCGTCGGATTTCTGGAGCTGCCAGCGGATGTCGGCGGCGCGGTACATGGCCTCGGGGGTCCAGGGCGAATCCGGATACATGGTGACGATGCGGCGGTAGAGGAGGCGGGCTTCCTCGGCGACGTGCGGCGGCGGGTTGGAGACGTCGGCCTGCTGCTCAAGATCGTCGGCGGCGCCAAAGAGGATGAGGTCACCGTGAGGCGTGTTGATGTTGACGACGCCCTTGTCAAGGATCCAGCCGGAGATGGGCTGGGCCTGGCCTTCGGTGCCGAAGACGGGGACGTCCGCCTGGCGGGTGTCGGGCGCGTCGGTGTTGGCGAAGACGCGTAGCCATTTGCCGTTCTTCTCGGCCACGACCAGTTCGCGGCCGGGGAGAATGTCGGCGATGGGGCCGCCAGAGTCGTCGGGATTGGCGTAGAGGTTGGCTTCGCGGACCAGGGTAGCGAGGGTGCCGTTGCGCGGCATCTGCTGGCGGGGCAGCGGCTTTTGGGGCATTGCCATGCTGGCGGAGGCCAACAGGATTGCGGGCACAATGAGCGAACGGATCACGTAGATAGGACGAAAAAAGTGGGTGGTTCGTCTCACTGGGGGTCTTTCTCGGCGAGGACCGATTGCAGGACCTGCGGTTCGACGTTGCCGCCGCTCATCACGATGACGACCTTGCGGAACGGGAGGAGCTGGTCGCGATGGAAGAGCATGCCCGCGGCGGAGCAGGCTCCGCTGGGCTCGGGGGTGAGGCGCGCGGAATACAGCAAGGTGCGCATGGCGGCGCGGATTTCGGCTTCGGTGACAGTGATGATGTCGTCGACGTAGGCGCGGATGTGCTCGAAGTTGCGCTCGCCGAGGGACTGGGTGCGGAGGCCGTCGCAGAGGGTGCGGGTGGTCATGTCGGCGGGCCAGGTGACGACGTGGCCGGCGTGGAAGCTTTCCTGAGCGTCGGCGGCGAGCTCGGGCTCGACCCCGATGACGCGGGTCTGAATCGGCCTGGGGGAGTTGGAGAGCTTGATGGCGGTGGCGATGCCGCTGAGGAGTCCGCCGCCTGAGACGGGCGCGAGGACCAGGTCGACGTCGGGCAGGTCTTCGAGGATCTCGAGGCCGCAGGTGCCCTGGCCGGCGATGATCTGGTCGTCGTCGTAGGGCGGGATCATGATGTAGCCGTGCGCGGCCTGAAGTTCTTCGGCCTTGCGCAGGCGGTCGGAACTGGCGGGGCCGACTTCGACGATCTCGGCGCCGAGGGCGGCGGTGGCGCGCTTCTTGACCTCGGGTGCGTTCGAAGGCATGACGATGACGGCTTTGGCGCCGGCGACGCGGGCGGCGTAAGCGACTCCCTGAGCGTGGTTGCCGCTGGAATAGGTGATGACGCCACGGGAGCGCTCCGCCGGAGTGAGTTGGGCGATCTTGTTCCAGGCGCCGCGAATTTTGAAAGCGCCGATGGGCTGGAGGCCTTCGGCTTTGACGTAGATTTCGGCGTCGTCGAAGCCGGGGATCATGAGGCGGACGAGCGGCGTGTGCAGGGCAACGCCGCGGATGCGGGCCTGCGCTTCAGTGAAGGCGGAAAGGGTGAGCAGAGCTGGGGCGGCTGCGGTGGCCATAGTTTTATTGTGGCCTGGGCGGAGGCAGTTTGTCCGGGAGGGTGACTAGCTGGACTTGCGCCGGAATGTTCCAAAGACGAACTGCCGCAAAGGAGAAGGTGTAACACCGTCGTGTAGTGAGGAGATTACGTTTGGGAGGAAAGGCAGGTGACCTGCAGAGAATGCAGGTTGATGCGGATGACGAGGAACCGGACTCGACGCAAGTTCTTCGCGAGATTTTCTTGCGCGCGGGGAAGAGCGTTGCGATAATGACTCACCCTGACCTCCCCAACAGAGCCGCGAAAGGCGCCGCAGATACGGATCTGGCCCTGGTTTGGGTGTGCCTTGCCGGAAATAAAGGAGAACGCCGTCCTGGGGATCTGGATCGTGTGCTTGCGCATCGGTGCCGGAAAAGGATTTCGCTTTCTGCGCGGCCTGATTGCGCCGGCGCTGATGCTGGTAACGGCGGCGGGGATGGCGCAACAGGTCAGCGGGGCGCCCACTGCGAAAGCCGAGGTCATGGCGGATGCCGGCCCGGGTCCCGCGCCGGCGGTTGCTCGCGAGGCGGTCCTGAGCCATGAACCGGGCACGGTCATCGGCACGGTGAAGGATGCGAACGGCAATGTGATTGAAGGCGCTGCTGTGACGCTGAGGGCGGTGGCGTCCGATGCAAGGAGCGCAGCAACGGCGGATGCCAACGGGTTCTTCCACTTCAGCGTGGAGCCGGGTGAATATGTGGCGACGGTTTCCTCGCCGGGGCTCACGACCTGGACGAGCAGCGACGTCACGCTGGGTGCCGGCGACTTTCGCGAGATTGCCGACATCGTGCTGAAGGTGAATTCGGCGGTCTTCGTCGTCCGCGTCACCCCTCGGCGGGACCAAATCGCCGAGGAGCAGATTCACGCGCAGGAACAGCAGCGGGTCGGCGGGATCCTTCCGAACTTCTACGTCAGCTATGTGCCGAATGCCGCGCCGCTGACGACCCGGCAGAAGTTCGAGCTGGCCTGGAAGAATTCAACCGATTTGGGCAGCTTTTCCGCCGACGCGATCACGGCTGGCCTGGAGCAGGTGCAGAACAGCTACCCCGCCTATCACCAGGGAGTGAAAGGCTACGCCAGACGGCTGGGCGCGGCGTACGGTAACGATGCGGGGAGCACCTATATCGGCGCAGCGATTCTGCCAACGCTGTTCCGCCAGGACCCGCGCTACTTCTGGCGTGGAACAGGCAGCGTGTGGTCTCGCGCGCTTTACTCGATTTCCACCATAGCAATCTGCAAAGGCGACAATGGGCGCTGGGAGCCGAACTACTCGTTTGTGCTTGGGAACCTGGCGTCGGGGGCGCTGTCGAACGTGTACTACCCGGCCGGCAATCGGGGATGGGGGACGACGCTGAAGGGCGGGGCGATCTCTTCGCTGCAGGGAATCAGCGGCCGGCTGTTGCAGGAGTTCGTGATGAGGCGGGTCTCGCGGGGAGTGACAGGGGAGTAGCGGCTGGGCTTCCGGGCGCGGCCACGTCGTATTGCGGCTGAGATTAGTGAGAGAGCAAGGCCTTGAACAAGGACCCTCCCCTCCCCCCTCCCCCCTCCCCCCTGGAGTGCGGGACGGTGACTGATCCTGAAGGGGTTCGCTCCTATTAACTTCGTCGACAACAGCTTTGTCTTCCCGGCATCCGGGACGAAAGAGCATAGAAAGAAACGCGTCCGGTTCAGCGGCGGCCGTCGGTTTGGAAAAGAACGGTGGTGGGCGCGAGGACCCACTGGCTCCTGAGAGCCAGCCTGAAATGAAAAAGGACCCGCGGGGCGGACCCTCCTGATTCAGGCTTCGGCTTTAGTGTGAGGTGCAGGGTGGAGCAATGCAAGAAGAATCGTTGGGGCAGACGGTACGGAGGTCATAGGCGGTTTCCCGGCCACGTGACAGATGCTTAGGAGATTGGTACGCCCTTCTCGCGGGGTCGATGCTCACGTTGTAAGCTGTCGATAATCAATGCCCCGACCATCATCTCTCCTCGACACTCGTGTCATTTACTGCGGAGATAACCTGGAGCAGCTTGCGAAGCTGCGAAGGCCTCCGTTGATCTTGTCTATATCGATCCGCCGTTCAATTCCAACCGGAATTACGAGGTCTTCTGGGGCGAGACGAGGGAGAGGCGCGCCTTTGAAGACCGACACGAATCTACGCAGGCCTATATCGAGTTCATGCGACCCCGTTGCGTGGAGCTAGCGCGGGTGCTGAAGAAGACTGGGAGCTTCTATTACCACTGCGACTGGCACGCCAGCCATTATGTGAAGGTGATGCTGGATCAGATCTTCGGGGAGAGCTTTTTTCAAAATGAGGTCATCTGGAGGCGTACAAACGCGCGATCTGATCCAGATCGCTGGCCTCGCCTGCACGATGTGATTTATCTCTACACCGGTTGTCAGAGGGGATATACGTTTGCCCCGCTGCTGATACCGGGCGACGAATCCAAAACGCCACACACGTTGATTACGGGCGCAGACGGGTTGAAATACAACACGTCTGACCTCACCGGCTCGGGCATGACGGACGAGGGCGAGAGTGGTAGACCATGGAGAGATTTCAATCCGGCGAGTTTTGGGAGGCATTGGGGGTACAGCCATTCTCAGATGGATGAATGGGACGTGGCGGGTCTAATCCATTGGCCGAAGAAGCCCGGTGCCGCAGGTGGCTTCCCTCGCAAAAGGGACGAAGAGCCTTTCGTCTCCCACGCTCGGATGGTGCAGGTTGGGGATGTATGGACCGATATTGATAGGCTGAACCAGACCGCCAAGGAGAGATTGGGATATCCAACTCAGAAGCCCCTGGCCTTGCTTGACCGGATCATTAAAGCTTCCAGCAAAGAGAACGATATCGTTCTTGATGCCTTCTGCGGATGCGGCACGGCCTTGGTCGCGGCGCAAAATCTCAACCGCCAGTGGATCGGGATCGACATTTCGCCGACAGCATGTCGAGTGATGGCGAAACGACTCCGAGACGTTTGCGGGCTGCGCGAGGACGAGAACTACTGGCGCCATGGAAAAGGGTTTGTGGTCCGCGATCTGCCGTGGACAGAGAAACAACTCCGCACCATTCCGCCGTTTGAGTTTGAGAATTGGGCGGTGATTGCGCTGGGTGGGATCCCAAACAAGACGCAGGTTGGGGATATGGGAATCGATGGGCGGATCTATCCGGTCGGATCGGAGCCCAGCGAGGCAGGAAAGGAAGCTGGCCAGCTGGATTTCATGGACGATTGGTATCCGATCCAGGTGAAACAGATGGACAAGGTAGGACGCCCGGACATCGACAAGTTCGAGGCGGCGATGATGAGGCGAAAGCGGAAGAAGGGCTTTTTCGTGGGCTTCGATTTCAGCGGCGATGCGTTGCGGGAAATCGACCAGTTCTTCCGTCGTGAGCATATCGTGATCGTTCCACTGACGGTGCGGGAAATTCTCGATGAGACGATTGCTCATCGGCTCGTTTAGGGGAGTGCCGCTCATTTTCCGCACGGCTCAACCGGTTGCGGAAAAAGTACCAATCGACGCAGAAATCATCCCTCAGCGGCTAAAGCCGGACCCATTCCGCACCGGTTACGGCACGGCTGAAGCCGTGCCCCTTCAAATCCCTCGCACTGCAGAAAAAATGAAATGCAGGTCCATTCGACTCGCGGCTGAATCTTTTTGTCGCGCCAAAAAGCGGCGCGACGAACTTGGAAAGCTCGCTCAGGATGACAGAGTTTTCGCTTTGATTGAGAGCTGTGGGGATATCAGCGATGGGCCGCTGCGACCTTTGCCCGCGCGGTTGTACCGGAGCCTGGTCATGGTGACACCACCACCGGCTTGCCTTTGTCGTTCAGCTCGACATACCCGAACGGCGTGTGGTGGTCGTGGGTGAAGAGGACGAGCCACTTCTCGGGGATGGCGCGCTGGTAGAAGCGCTTGCGCTCGGCGATGCAGGTGACGGGGTCGAGGTCGTAGCCCATGACCCAGGTGATGTCGAGGTGGGCGGAGGTCGGGATGAGGTCGGAGATGTAGCAGGCGTGCGGGCTGCCTGAGCCTGTTCCGCCAGGCTCGATGTGGATGGCGAGAAGCTGCGCCGTGTGGCCGGGAAAGCATTCGACGGAGATGCCGGGGACGATGGGATAGGTCTCACCAGGCTCGGTTGCCGAATCTGAACCCAGCAGGGTCATTTGGCCCGAGGCGATGAGGGGGTCGTAGTTATCGGAGATGTAGCTGATGGCATCGCGCTCGAGCTGGAGATGGCCGTGAGCGACTTCGCCGCGATGGGCGAAGTAGCGCGCGTTGGGGAAGGTGGGGACGATGCGGCCGTCGGGTGTGCGGGTGGTGTTCCATCCGCAGTGGTCGAAGTGGAGGTGGGAGTTGATGACGATGTCGACTTCTTCGGGACGAATCTGGGCGGCCTCGAAGGCGCGAGGGAGCTGCTGCTGGGCGCCGTAGATTTCTTTGAGTTTGGCAGGGAGCTTGTTGCCGATGCCGGTTTCGATGGCGACGGTGTGTTGGCNNGTTTGGGGACGACGCCGAACATGGCTCCGCCGTCGAGGAAATAGTGGCCGTCGGAGAGGATGGTGAGCTCGAAGTCGCCGAGGGTGGTGCGGCCGCGGATGGGGTTGGTGGAGTCGGGGCGCTCGCTGGGGTGGGGCATTACAGGTGACAGGTTACAGGTTAGAGGGAGCAGATTGCTGGGGGCAGCGGAAGCGGTGGGTTCGTGTCTCGCGCAGCAGTTCGATTCGTTGTGGATCGCCGTTGCAACCCATTTTTCCAAAATGGAACAAGACGGTACTTCGGGATGAGGCACAGGTCGATTCATGTTGAACTTCGGGCGAAAGAAGATTCAGCTTCTTGCTGTGGGGTGAACCTGGCCGGGCCATCGTTTTTGGGCGCTGCGAATTTCGGCGCCGCTCTCAGGGTTTGGAAGATTCGTTGGGTTTGGCGGTTTCGGCTGGTTTGGTTTCGGCTGGTTTGGTTTCGGCTGGTTTGGTTTCGGCTGGTTTGGCGTTGATCAAATAGCGTTCGAAGTGGTCGAGGATCTTTCCGTAGAGCTCGGTCTGGTCGTCAACACCGGAGACCGAGTGCGTCTTGCGCGGGTAGATGTTGTAGTCGTACGGGATGCCCGCTTCGATGAGCTTCTGGATGTATTGCGTGTCGTTCTCGATGTGGACGTTGTCGTCGCCGGTGCCGTGCAGGATGAGGATGTGGCCTTTGAGGTCGGCGGCGGAGTTGA
>PMAM01000015.1 GCA_003152595.1 Acidobacterium sp. | reverse complement strand
TGTGGGAGATTTTGATTCCGCCGCTGGGCGGCCTGCTGGTTGGGATCATGATCTATTTCTGGGAGCCAACCCTGAAGGGCCACGGCATTCCCGAGGCGATGGAGTCGGTGCTCTTCGGGCACAGCCGCATGCGGATTCGCGTGGCGATCCTGAAGCCGCTGGCGACGGCGTTTGCGATCGGGACGGGCGGACCGTTCGGCGCCGAAGGGCCGATCATCCAGACGGGCGCAGCGTTGGGATCGCTGTTTGGGCAAGCGGTGGGGCTGACTCCGTACTACCGGCGCGTGTTGCTGGCCTCGGGCGCAGCCGCGGGAATGGCGGCGACGTTCACCGCGCCGCTCGCAGGAATTCTGGTAGCCATCGAGCTGCTGCTGTTTGAGCTGCGGGCGCGGTCCTTCATTCCTGTGGCGATGGCGGCGGCGGTGGCGACGGGCGTGCGGATCCACTTTGCCGGATGGGCGCCGCTGTTTCCGACGCCGGCCTTCAAGATGACGGGGATGAAGGAGCTGTGGCTCTTCGCCCTCCTCGGCTTGTTGATGGGCGTCGTGGGCTGGGTGATGATCCGGGTGCTGGGGTGGCTCGAGGATGTGTTCGACCATCTGCCGCTCAAGCAGGCCGCGATCTGGTCGCCGGTGATCGGCGCGCTGATCCTGGGCGGGCTGGGATACTTCTATCCGCAGGTGCTGGGCACCAGCTACGACACGATCCGCGACATGCTCAACGATCGCGTGACCGCGGGCCATCTGGTGGGGATTTCGGTGGCAAAATTTTGGGCGCTGACCATCTCGCTGGGGTCGGGCACCACGGGCGGCGTCTTTGCGCCGTCGCTGGTGGTGGGTGGCGGGCTGGGGGCGGCGTTCGCAATGGGGATGCAGCACCTGCTGCCGACGGTGGTCAGCGATCCTGCGTTCTACGCCCTGGCAGCCATGGCGGCGGTGTTCGGCGGAATCGCGCGGGCGCCGTTCACCAGCATCGTGTTCCTGTTCGAGCTGAGCCACAATCCGAACGCGCTGCTGCCGCTGATCGTGTGCGTGATGGTGTCGGATGGTTTCGTGCGGCTATGCAGCCGCGATTCGATCATGACCATCAAGCTGGTGAAACGCGGGCTGATTGTGCTGCAGGACTACTCGGTGCCTGTGCTGATGCGGGCGAAGATCGATCAGGTGATGCGGAAAGAGTTTACGCAGTTTTCCGCCGAGGACGAGCTGCGGTCGGTGCTGGAGAAGTATGTGCCCAACGATAACGCGCTCATGCCGGTCATCGATGCGGCGGGTGCGCTGGTGGGGATCGTGGAGCCGCACGATCTGCTGCGCACCGAGCCGCCGGATCACCACTTTAAAATGCGGGAGCTGGCGCGGGGGGACTACGTGCTGGCGTATCCGGGCGAACTGGTGGACCAGGTGCATCGCGACATGATGCTGAAGAATACCGAGAACGTGGTGGTGGTGCAGCCGGAGGGGCCGCGAAAGCCGATCGGGATTGCGCGCGCGAACGACATCCTGCAGCTGCGGCGGTGGCTGATGGAAGAAGAGACCCGTGAGCCGAGGAAAAGCAGGGAATAGGGAATAGAGAGTAGAGAGTAGGGGTATGCTGTTGGCCATCGATGAGGTGAGCCATGGCGATCGATGTGCGTGGGGTTTGCCCGCTGCTGCAGGTGTATGACATGCCGACGGCGCTGCGGTTCTACCGCGACGTGCTGGGATTCGATGTCCTCGGAACGTCGCCGGAGCTGGGGCCGGACAAGTACCACTGGGTGTGGCTGCGCCTGGGCGGCGCGGAGGTGATGCTGAACACGGCGTACGAATTCGACAACGAGCGGCCGGTGCCGGCGGATCGTGCGCGCGTGGCCGCGCATGGCGACACGGGCCTGTTCTTCGGGTGTCCGGATGTGGATGGGACATATGAAGCGCTGCGGGAGCAGGGCGTGGCGGTGAAGCCTCCGAAGGTGGCGCGCTACGGGATGAAGCAGTTGTACCTGAAGGATCCGGACGGCTACGACCTGTGCTTCCAGTGGAAGGCGGAGGATTGAGAAGGAGAGCACAGAGCACAGAGCACGGCGAACTCACGAGCGAGATTTTGTTGTAGTCATTGCTCTCGCGCGGTTGCTACGATAATTCGACTCTTCATCGCCCCAGGGGTCCCCAGTCTCGCTAAATAGAGGTTCTATGGCTACGTCAGCACAGACCTCCGCGCACGTTGCGAAAAGCAGGGCATCGAGTGCGGCGGGGAAGTATTTCTATTTCTTCATGTCGCTGCTGGTTGCAGCGGTCGTGATCTATGGCTTCAGCCATACGGTCGGATCAAAACCTGGTCCATGCGACTCCGGCGCGGCCATGGCTGCTATGGGTTCACGGTTCGCTGTTCTCCGCGTGGGTCGCGTTTTTCATCCTGCAATCGGCGCTGGTGCGGACGCGCAACGTGCCGATCCATCGCCTGCTCGGCTGGTTCGGCGCGGCGCTGGCCATCGCAATGACGGTGGTGGGCTTCACCACGGCCATCGTGATGCGACGCTTCGATATGCGGTTCGAGCCGCCGGAGATAGCCCAGCCTGCAGGCTTTCTCATCGTTCCGTTCTGGGATATCACCTGCTTCACCGTGCTCTTTTGGCTGGCGGTGAGCTGGCGCAGGAAACCGGAAATGCATCGCAGGCTGATGCTGATTGCAACGTGCGTGCTGACGGCTGCGGCGTGGGGGCGCATGCCGAACCAGACATTCGCCTTTGTCTGGTTCTACTCGGGTGTGGACGCCCTGATCCTGCTGGGCGTGGTGCGGGACCTTTTTGTGATGAAGAAAGTGCACCGGGTCTACTGGTATGCGCTGCCGGTGCTGATCGTGGGGCAGGTGTTCGTGATGCGGACGCTGCTGTCGGGAGCGCCGTGGTGGACGCGCATTGCAAACGTGATCCTGCGGTGAAGTTGCCAATCCTCCTTCGATCCCGGTAGGGTGGTACGTTTTGACGGGATCGGGAGGAGCGGATGGCGGAGCTGAAGTATCAGTCGGGGTTTGGAAATGAGTTTGCGACTGAGGCGGTGAAGGGAGCGCTGCCCGAGGGGCAGAATGCGCCGCAGAAGTCGGCGCTGGGGCTCTACACGGAACAACTCAGCGGGACGGCGTTCACCGCGCCGCGGGCGACGAATCGGCGGACGTGGACGTATCGCATTCGTCCCTCGGTGACGCACAAGCCGTTCAGCGAGATTGGGACGGGGTTGTTTCGCAGCGGCCCGTTCAACGAACTGCCATCGCCGCCGAACCAGATGCGGTGGAATCCGATCCCGATGCCGGAGAAGAAGACGGACTTCGTGGACGGGATCGTCACGATGGGGGGCAGCGGCGATCCGGCAATGCAGGTGGGCGTGGGGGTCCACTTGTACGCGGCGAACGCGCCGATGCAGGGACGGTATTTCTACAACGCCGACGGCGAAATGATGATCGTGCCCCAGCAGGGGCGGCTGGGGATCCACACCGAGCTGGGCATTCTGGATGTGAACCCGGGCGAGATTGGCGTGGTGCCGCGCGGGATCAAGATTCGCGTCACAATGGAGGGGCCGTCGCGCGGATACATCTGCGAGAACTATGGGCTGCCGTTCCGCCTGCCGGAGCTGGGTGCGATTGGGGCGAATGGGCTTGCGAATCCCAGGGATTTTCTGGCGCCGGTGGCGGCGTATGAGGATGAGGATGGAGATTTTCAGATCGTAGGGAAGTTTTTGGGACGGATGTGGGAGGCGGA
>PMAM01000253.1 GCA_003152595.1 Acidobacterium sp. | reverse complement strand
ACAATCCGGAATGTATGGCGCGAGCTCTCGCACCCCGGGGGAACAAAATGCCGGTCCATTCGACTCGCGTCTGCATTGATTGTTGCGCGCGCAACCAATTCGGAAGGCTCGCTCAGGATTAGGGGCTTTCGTTTTGCCCAAGGATTTGTGCGGATCGCGCCGAGAGGCGCAGACACGCAGGCCCGAAAAGGCCGCGCCGGACGCGCGGTCTTTTCGGGGCCCTCCCGAGGTTGAGCCTATTTGTGGATTGCGGTGACAACCTTGTAGATGACGGTGTGCTCGATGGTGTCCACTTTTTCTTCCTGCGCCATTCCGTCTGCGATGGGAATATCGGGATTGACCTTTTTCCAGAGCTCCCCGAAATTGGGCCCGAAGAAGTTAAAAAGGGATTGCCAGCTGGGGTAGATGTCAACCGTGTACGTGAGCTGCCGATCTTTGGCGCCTCGCGGCATGAACTGTACGTTGACCGACCACCCGTCCACTGAGCCATCCTTGAGTCCGTCCTCGAAGATGGGCTTCCACAGCTTTGTTTCGTTGTCGATCCAGGCGCCGATCGAGCCCAAGACCTTCATATCGTTGACGACGATGTAATCGCCTTCTTTGGCGGCGCCGACCTGCAAGGCGGTTCGGACGATGCTGGTGCTGACCAGCGTCCCGCTGGCCCCCAGCTCGCTCCCGAACTGCTGCCCGGTCTTGGCGACGCCGGCCTTGTGGAGATCGGCCTCCTGCTCAGCGTCGCTCTGGGGCGCGGGGGGCAGACCGGGATAGAACTCGACGAACGCATAATCGCAGCGCGCATCAGACCCGGCGGGAGTCGTGGTTGCGAGCACATAGTAGGCCGAAACCCTTCCCGAATTGACCTCGTACTGCTCGAGCTTGAGCAGGTCTCCCGTGCGGGTGGCATCGAACTCAGCATCCATGCCCGGCTTCACTTTCACGCAGTAGACGGTGTGAAAGCCAGTGGGCGCTGGTTGGGCAAAAGCGGTTGCGGAGAGCGCAGCGGCTATGGCGGCGCTCCAGACGAAATGACGAATCAGCATCGTGTGACCCTCCCTCGGTTGTCTTTCAGGAACTGCGGGGGGAAGAAATGAAAGGACGATAGCTGTTCGCCGCACAGAAAAATCCCGTCCCGGGACGGAAGAGGTCGGTTCCGCGGTGCCCATGCTAACACCGTGGCTTCAGGAAGCCTAATGCGGCCTTAACCACAAGATCGTCCTTTTCGGATGGTCAGGGTGAACCGCGCGGGCCGGGGTCGCCCCACCCGGTCAGTGGCCAAACCATTTCCGCGCCGAATCGCTTGACTCCGAACCGTATCACCGGAGTGTCGAAATGTCCGTGTTGCCGACAATACGCCAGCATTGGGGCGTGCCTCACCTCGTCTCCGCTGAAGGAGGTTGCGAGTCTATTTGCCAGCCACACACAAACTCGTCACGTTTTCGAGCAAGCAAAATCCAGAATGAGCGGTTCTCGCTTGACCCCCTCGTCGTTCCTCCGCCAATTTCTGGCCTTCGTCCAAAATGGGGGTTCGCAGTACAATCTCTGGGCTCCTCCAAATCTGCAAAAGGGGTAAGAAGATCATGGTCACAATCCTGGTAGTCGCGCAGTGTAAGGATCCAAAGAAATGGGAAGAGAGTTTTGTGACGCACGGGCCGCTGTTCCGCACGATGGGAGCCAGCGGCCCGGCTCGCTATGCACTGGATGGAAACTGGGCCGCTGTGCTGATGGAGATGAAAGACTTGGACCACTACCACAAAATGATGAGTTCTCAGGCCATTGCGGACGCCATGGCTTCCGATGGCGTGCTGCGGGAGACCGTACAAAGATTTGTCTTCGACAAGAAGGTGGCCGTCTAGCCAGCGCTGCGAAACCTCGAAACACTGCCACTACGATCTTCGGCAGCTTATCCCGAGTAAGCCTGCTGCCCCGGCCCTCCCCGGCATGGGCTCGCTCTTACTTGTGCTCTGCCACAATCGGATCCCACCCGTTGCTCCCGCGCAAAAACGTCTCCGGCAGATACTTCCTCGCTTCCTCCGGCGTCAGTTCTTTGGCGTACGGCTCGCGCTCCCCCGGATGCGCCCCTGGCCTCGTCGATCCCTCCTCCGCCCGCACCTTCCCGACTGGTTCACCGTTGTGGGCCGAGGGCCGCACAGCGTCTCTTTCTTCGGCTGTGTCTTGGCGCCATTCTTTTGATTCTGGCGTTTTGTGAGTATTTCTGGATATCGAGGCACGAGGACAAAGAAGGTTCCGACAACTAATTAAGAAAGGTTTCTCCATAGGCATTCTTTGACCCTCAATGCCGGAGGTTGAAAAACAACAGACTTCAACAGGGTTCAACAGAGATCAACACCTCTGCTCCCAAAACAGGTCAAACGATTTAGTAGAACCTGTTGAAATCGAGTGAAAATAAGTGCTGTCGATTGAATGGCTTAACCCCTTGGCCACGGTCGCTGTAGATTCTTGTGGCTTCTGGAGGCTTTGACAGCTACAAAATCGACTACAGGCGGGGGGACCCCCGATACTTCCGGATTGCCGACAATCCGGGAGTGAATGACTAGTAAGTACAACTTCTGTGGCAGGATTTCTTTGGCTGAATTTATAATATTCAGAAGGATCGCCACGTTTCCTTCAGATCGGAAGCGGCGCGCCCGCGCCCCGCTCAACCGTTGCACAGGCAGGGCTTGGCTCTCCGGGAAAGGGGCCACGGAATGATTGAGCTCAAGAAAATTCCGTTTGACGCCGAGACCTTTCTGGCGAATGCCGGCTTGGGGCGAAGAATCGTGCAAATGGAGGCGAAGCAGGTCTTCTTTGCGATCCGGAGGGCGGCTTGCTGCCCGGCCTCTTGCCAAGGAACCGGAAAAACTTATCTTGGCTGCCCCTTCTAGGGCCGGTGCGCTGATGGTTCAAGGCGAGCAAGCGCTCCACGAGTTCCGCGTCGGCCGGCGTGCTGGGCCGACCGCAGGCTGCAAACACCGCTGCGTCTAGCCTTCGCCATTCATGCGCGACGTCAACGTCGAACCAAACGCAGAAGCGGTCGTGAGGAGCATCCTGAGCCTGGGACGGAATCTCGGTTTCGACTGTGTTGCCGAAGGAGTGGAAACGCGTCAGCAACTTGACTTCTTGCGAGGCAAATGTGCGACGAAGTGCAGGGATTCCTATACAGCCCCGCGCTGCCGGAGGCCGAGTGCAGCGCACTGCTACCTTCAGGTGTTCATTCTCCGGTCGAGAATTCCATAACACTTTGCGGATGACGGTTTTCAGTTTCAACCCCGACCTGCCCGATCTTTTGGACATGGACTGAACTGCTGGCCAAAAACACATGGACTGACCCCATAAAACGAGCGACTTTCATTCGCGACGCTTCGGTCATCGCTCCAGTGCAGTGATTTACATCACAACTCCCGTGCAACTAACGTGGGGTTACATTCTTTCGACGATTAAACTTCAATCAAATAGGCATCCCTTTGTTAATCGAAACCGCCCTATGAACGACAGATGACTCGAAGCGACAGCGAGACCGAACCACGGGGCCCATTTTGAATTTTGGTCTGAACATGAAACTGCCGTCGAAGTTGTCGCAACCATCCCCGTCAAGCACAGGCAAACGCACGCTTCAAACGGCTGCGATCACTGGTTGCCTGATGTGCGTTTTCGAACTCATAAAGATGGCCTTTTCCCCGCATATAGGGATCTGGGTTTCTCATTCGATAACTATTCTCTTTGTCACGGTCATGGCCGCCATCTCCAGCTTTGTCGTTCTCAAATGGAATGAACTGCTACGCCTTGAAAAGGCGTCGAGCGAGGAACGGTACAAATTACTGTTTGAGAGAAGCCTGGCAGGCGCTTACAGGACGTCTCTTGACGGCATCATTCTCGATTGCAATGTGTCCTTCTGCCTCATGTTCGGGTACGCGACGCGTGAGGAAGTAATCTGTCATTCGGTTCGAGTTGGCTACCTGAACCCCGCGGACCGAACCCAATTCCTCGACAAGTTACGGACTGAAAAAATCGTCACCAACTTCGAACAACGTCTCAGAGGAAAAGATGGCCGGATCGCTACGGTTCTTAACAGTGCAACACTGCTGACGCGCGACGACGGATCTGGTGGGATGATCAGGGGCACCCTGACCGACATCACGGACCTCAGAAACGCCGAACAACAAAATCGTCGTCTGGCAGCCATTGTCCGCGGTTCGGACGACGCGATCCTTTCGTTGACGATTGAGGGTGTGATCGAAACCTGGAACCGCGGAGCGGAGCGAATCTACGGATACACCGCCGAAGAAGCGATCGGGAAGTCAATCAAAATCTTAGCTCCAGGCGACCGCTCGAACGAGACTCTGCAAATGCTTGAGGAGGTTGCTCGCGGCGATGAAGTCTCGGAGCTGGAAACGATCCGCGTTACAAAGGATGGCCGAGGAATTACTGTAGCTCTCTCCATCTCACCACTTGCCGATGCGGCAGGAGTTGTAACAGGGGCCTCCACCATCGCACGGGATATCACTGATAAAAAACGCATTGAAGAAACGTTGCGCAAATCGGAAGAGCAGTATCGGCTCCTCTTTAACACCAATCCGATTCCAATGTGGGTTTTCGACCGCACCACATTCCGATTCCTAGCAGCCAATCAAGCTGCCATCCAGCAGTACGGATTCTCTGAGCAGGAATTTCTGGTGATGACGATCGCAGATATCCGCCCTGAGGAAGACGTGCCGGACCTGTTAGATCACGTAGGAATACACACTCAGGGACTGCAGGAATCGGAAGCTTGGAGGCACCGCAAGAAGGACGGAACGATCATTGATGTCGAGATTATCTGCCATGATTTGGACTTTCAAGGGACCGATGCAATGCTCGTAGCTGCCTACGACGTCACCGATCGAAAGCGATCCAAACAGTTGCTTAAGGAAAGTGAGAACAAATATCGGGCATTGTTTGAGGATTCTGCGGAAGCGTATTGGCTCATGGACGAGAATCGCTTTTTGGACTGCAACGCGGCAGCACTGGAGATGTTTGGGTTCTCCGATAAGACAGAATTCATTGACCCGGTCGGCATATCTCCTCCCTACCAGGCCGACGGCACGCCCTCCCGTCTTGCGGCTGAACAACGGATTGCCGACGCGCTTCGAAAGGGAAAGGAGACATTCGAGTGGTTGCACCGACGCAAAAATGGTGAAGTCTTTCCTGCCGAGGTTTGCCTGGCGGCTTTAACACTTGGTGAGCGGCCGCTGATATTCGCAACGATCCGTGACATCACCGAGCGCAAGCAGGCTCATGAAGCGCTTCTATTAAAGACAGCGCTGCTTGAGGCCCAACTGGAGACAACGATTGATGGCGTACTCGCCGTAGACGAATCGGACCGGATCCTTCTTGCGAATAAGCAGTTCCGACACTATTTTGATTTACCGGAGAAAATGCTGGGGGCAGGAGACGATGGTCTTGTCCTCGAATACGTTAGAGGTCGAGTCGAGCATTCAGAAGAATTTATCAAAAGAGTGAAATACCTCTATGCTCATCCGGACGAAAAGAGTCAAGACGAATTCCGGCTCAAGAATGGCAAGACTTTCGACCGTTACTCTGCGCCTCTTGTTGACTCAAACGGTCAACATCGGGGTAGAATCTGGTACTTCCACAATATTACGGACCGCAAGGCCGCTGAAGAACGAATTCAGTTCCTCGCCTTCTTTGATGCCCTAACGGAGTTGCCTAATCGCACTCTTCTTCACGATAGACTCTCAAAGGCACTAGCCGCGGCACGGCGAAGAGACGAGCAAGTGGCAATCCTCTTTCTGGATATCGACCATTTTAAACTGGTCAACGATTCGTTAGGTCACACAGTAGGCGACCATCTCTTAAGAGAATTTGCAGCGCGGCTCAAAGGGTGCACAAGAGAACAGGACACCGTCGCCAGGGTGGGTGGAGATGAATTCGTCGTTGCCCTGTGCGGTATCAAGAGTCAGGCCGAAATCGTTGCTGCGGCAAAGCGAGTATTGGATGCGACTGCGGGACGGTTCATGATCGATGGGAACTCCTTGAGCGCGAGTTGCAGCGTTGGCATCAGCATATTCCCTGAGCACGGCAAAGACTGCGAGACCCTGATCCAATATGCCGATCAGGCAATGTATTGGGCTAAAGAGAAAGGCCGGAACAACTACCAGTTCTTCACAGAAGAGATGAACACACATGTTGTTCAGCAATTGACGCTCGAAAATGACTTGCGGATGGCGATCGAGCGCAAGGAGTTCCTCCTCGTTTATCAACCACAGGTGAATACTGTCAGTGGTGAAATTGTCGGACTGGAGGCATTGATTCGCTGGAAGCATCCCAAGTTGGGTTTTGTGCCCCCAGATGAGTTCATCCCGGCATCAGAGAAGAATGGCCTGATACTTCCCATCGGCGAATGGGTACTCAAGACGGCCTGTTCGCAGGCTCGGAACTGGTTAGAAGCTGGATTTCACACCATTCCCGTGTCAGTCAACGTGTCTGCGGTCCAATTCCGCCAAGAAGGCTTCTGCCAACTGATTAAGGGCGTTCTTGATGAGACTGGCCTTCCGCCTCAATACCTCGAATTGGAGCTTACAGAAAGCCTTCTGATGTCCAACGAGGATTTGATGTTTTCGGTTCTGCAGGAATTGAAGGAGATGGGATTGAATCTAGCCATCGACGACTTTGGAACTGGCTACTCGAGTCTCAGCTACTTGAAGCAGTTTCCGGTCAACAAGCTGAAAATCGACCGCTCATTCATTCGGGATCTTTCGATAGACTCCGACGACGCAGCCATCACGTCTGCAATCATCAGCATGGCGAAGGGTCTGAGTCTAAAGGTGATCGCCGAAGGGGTGGAGACAGAAGAGCAGATGGCATTCCTCCGCGACCACCAATGCGACGAGATTCAGGGCTATTTCTTCAGTAAGCCCATCACAGCCAGCGAGGTCGCCGAAAAGTGGCTCAGTTCTCGATCTCAACAAGACATGACCCAAAACCGAAAAACTGTACTGGTGGGAAGTTGAGAAATTCAAGGCTGTCGTGATTCTCTAAAGGCGGAGAGGAGAGCCTGGCGATGGCGAAGAAGGATTATAGCAAAGAGGAGAACTGAGTTGCAGAAACTTACGAACTCATCTAGCTTCTCCACCATTCAAAACAGAGTCAAATTCATCTGGATGTTTGGACTCTGTTTAAGCAACGTGTCAATTCGTTGCACGAGAAGAGCAGGTCTATGAAATCAACATTGATGGTTTTAACGTTGGAATTCCTCGTGTTCGATCTAGCCTCAAAGCCGGCCGCTGCGGCCACTCTCACCACTTCATTCGGTGTAACTGCGACGGTTGAAGCCACCTGCCAGACCTCTGCGTCTTCCGTAGCACACAGTAACTACAGCGGCACAGCGGCGAGTGCATCGTTCACTATTTCAGTGAACTGCACAGACTCCACGCCATATAGTGTCGGCCTAAGTGCGGGAGTGGCCCCAGGAGCGACCGTCGCCTCCAGGAAGATGACCGCTTCCGACTCGGCCTTGCTCAGCTATGTGCGTATATCAAACACCGAGGGAATCGTGAACTGGCGCAACTCGGTTGGCACTGATCCGGTGGCCGGGACCGGCACCGGAATTGCCCATTCTCTCACCGTCAATGGCCAGATTCCGTCGGGACAATCCACGCAGGCAGGTAGTTTTATCGATACGATTACCGCAACGCTCACTTATTGATCCCCCCATCGCTATATAGATGATGGAAGTTGCTGCGTTCGATCTGGGAGAGCTGCGATGAAGCTGCTGGAACTTGTTAATACCCAAGTGGCTTTCAAGCGTTCTCTGTGGATGCGATTCGCAACTTAACCTCGCGTGTTCCGAAGATTTTGCAGAGTCCTCGGAGATATTGATGCCCGTGATGCCACCCCGCTGGCAGTAAGAGCGTTTCTCGACGGCGACAGGGCCCTCACGAACGCTTGGTTTCTGAACTACAGGCTACTTCGTGGGCTGTTTTCGTTTGCTATCAGTTGTGGCTTTGTCAGGCGCTCGCCTCTGCCAGACTTAACCCCTTCTCCCCTACCAGCCTTCAGGCCGCACATGTACTCCGCTATCGACGGCGCTGGCCGTTTACCGGAATTGCAGGGCGGCTGTCTGGATCGTCGTCGTGAATGTCTTTCTCGGGTGGACGATCTTTGGCTGGTTTGTGTCGATTGGCTGGGCAGCTCGTGGCAAAGTCCGGACACTGCCTCCAACGATTGCTACACCGCCCGGTCAGGCTCTGCCAGGACATTGATGGCTTCACGGCCCTCGGTTCGGTACATCGATGCGCCGGAGTGCGATGCCGTGAGCCGCTACGGGCGGCATAATGCGAAGGCGGGGCACCGTATACGAGGAACATCTCGGGTAGGCAGTACAGTTTGAATTTTGGCGCTCTTCAGCCTTTGGTTCTCTTGCTCACGTCTTCGCGCGGATGCTTTTGATTCTTGTGAAGGCTGAATTGCCTGGCGAACAAAAGGATAGTTTCTGATGTCGAAATTGCGCGCGGTTCGCGCTTGGGCATTTCTTCGCCGCAGATCGTGCATTTGGCCGCAACGGGAAACGGTCTATCGTCGTACTCAATGTCGAGTTCAGACTTGGCGGTCATGCAGCGAGTCTACGCTCAAATCCGGAAACCCAGATCATGAATGTCAGATCGTTCCACGAGCACCTGGTGCAAACCCAGAAGGCCGGCCTGCTAAGACTCCTCATAAATCCAGTAATTTCAAGGCGGTTCGCTATCCCAAACGGTTGTCGGCGTGTGACTGTAGTCGATTCTGTAGCTGCCAGATCCTCAAGGTTCAACGCAGTTCAACATCTGAAGGAGAACCCTAGATTGAAAACACAAGACTTGCCAGGAGGAGTTCAGGTAGAGAACCTGGTCCCGAACCGCGTTCCAGAGCCTTTTGAAAGCTGTTGATTCTTAGTGATTGCAAGTGCTTTGAATTGAATCTGTTGCAGCCGCCTTGTTGTTCTCTGTAGCTTCGTGAGGTTCTCGGAGGCTCTGGCAGCTACAAATTCGACTACACCCGACGAGTGGGCTCCGTGTCACTTCCGGTTTGCCGACCAACTGGGCATTACGACACACAAGCCCGTTTTTCGATACTAATCGTCGCTGCAGCCCAGGAAATGGAGCCAGCTCGCGCATCGAACCGGCCTGACGCCGACCTGTCGACTATTCCTCAGGCCAATCGGAGAATGTCTCGAAATTCGGCGGGGCCGGCGCGTTCCGCCGCCTTTCTTCCGCGAGATCCCACCACCGGTCGATGATTGTCTTCGCACGTGAACCCTCCGGGAGCTCCGAACTGAGCCTTCGAAGCTCTCCATAGATGTGCTCGTCCGGCCTACGTGCGCGTCTCACTACATCCCCGACCTTGTCGTATGCTCCCGAAAGAGCGCGATCACCCGCTTGGCCAGCGTCCGTTTCCCGCCAATGTACGAGAGTGGTCCAATCATGTTCCTCGGGGATTGATGAGTGGGCCTTTCCTGTTGACGCACTTCGACCAAGGCCCTGATCGAAGCGTACGAACATCTTATCGCTCGTGCTGACAATGCATAGACGGGAGATGTCGTCGGAAGAGGAAAAGAAAGAGGCTTTTCGATTCGTAGATCGAAGGGCCGATCAAATGTTATGCGTTCCTGCTATTGGTTGTTTCCGCTATCCCCCATTTGAAATAGGGTTCAGGATCCCCGGGCGCACGCAAAGGCTCAGGTTGCGGCGGCTGGTATGGGGCTTCTGTGATATCATTCGCGTCATAACTTCCGGCTGCCGAATAGGACTGCACCAAACAGGGTGAGGTGTCCGCTCTTGCGTTTGTTCTTTTGCGCGATTGCCCGATTGGTACCTGCAATTCCAGCCGGAACTGTGAGGCCTTGCAATGGCAAAATTCTACGGATGCAACCTTGCCCAAAAACCCCAACTGAACCGCACGGTCTTGCACTGGCTTTCCGGTCTTGATGATCGCTTCTCTGTCTTTGTGGAGGCCGAGGGAAGCGACTTTTCTTTGGATTTTCTGGTGCTCAAACCAAATGGCATATTTGACGTCGAAGCCAAGAATTGGAACGTCCGCGAGGCGCTATCCGATGCGGACTGGTTATTAGCGGACGGCGAGACCCGGCCCAATCCGTTTCTCCATCAGGTATTGGATCAATGTACGAAGGTGCACGACTACCTGCTCGTCCAACGAGAGGAAGTGTTCGGCAACCAAAAGGCTCGTGTATTCCACAAGTATCGACTTGGCATAAAAATCTTTCCCATCGTTGCAATCTCACACCCCCAATTCAGCGGCAACGTCCAAACGCATAACTGGAGGAAGATTTTTTCCACGCCGGTCAAGTTACTTGCACACATTCGGAAGTTCGAGTGGTTTCACGAACAGGCAACGCCATTTGCGATCTCGCCAGAGGATGTTGTGCGATTTGCCGAAATGCTGCATCTTGAACCGATTAATCCCGTAACTCTCGCCCCAGTTGACGCGAAGCGTTTCGTAGTCACCGAACTAGCCGCCGTGCAATCAAAGGAACCAGTCGGGCTCCGCCCTGTAGACGATACTACGGCCAACCCCTATCAGTACACTTACACAGTGACCGGAGAATCTTTTTACGGCAGAGAGATGGAACTGCGCCGCATCCGGCGCGCTCTCGATGGCGGTCAACCAATTGCCATCATGGGATTGCAGCGCGCAGGCAAATCCTCGCTCGCGAAGGAGAGTATTCGCAGGTACACCGAAGGCTCCCCTCAATACGTGGTGATCGAATACGACTTTCGGCGACTCAAGGATGAGGCGCTTCAGGAGGAAGAAGACCTCACCATGCAGTTCATACGCGCCCTGCCTGAGACGCGCGAGACGGGCAGCGATCAGAAATCTTCGCCGGTGACTCTCCCAAAGGGGCTGTCCCTTACCGATCAAAGGCAAATGTTTGGCAGGCTTCTTCGGAGTTATAGAACGCGGAACAAGCGGACCATACTGTTCCTTGACGAGTGCCAGGAGATCGAGGATTTCTTGAGTGACGAAAAATACAAATCGTTTTTCGTGCACCTCGATGCTTTATGCAGAGAACGCGATCTTGCGCTCAGCGTGGTTCTTGCCTGTCGGCCGGCATTCTTCGAATTCGGAGTCATTCGAAACTGTAACCTAGGAAGACTGTTCGAAACCATTTGGCTGGGTGCACTTGAGGACGGTCCAGCCATGGGAATTATCAATCGAGCCGATCCGTGGCTTGGAATCGAAGACGATGCAGCCGCTCGAATCCGATTTATTACTGGTAATCATGCGTTTTGGATTCAGTTCCTCTGTCACCGGCTCTTTGAGTACTGCGTATTATCGGCAGTACCCACTGTGACACGAGAAGCCGTTGACCGCATATTTCAACAGATTCTCATGGATGTCGGATGCAAACCTCAGTTCTATCTTCTCTACCAAGAAATTGAAGACCACCCAGTTGCATTTGGGCTGTTAAAGACACTTGCCGAGCACGCGCAGGACGAGGGAAGTTCTGTGGACATCAGTTCGGTGGTGCCGGATTTTCGTGCACGAAAAGAGGTAGCCGAGGCTCTGCGTATTCTTCAAGAAAACCAAATTCTCCTGCTTAGTAACGACTATGCCCATCCCAAGGCTACTTTCCGAGTGGAAGCGCTTCGTTGCTGGCTCCGGTGTCATCTTTTGACGCTTTGAGACTGATCGTTGCATCGCACCCAGCGGCAAGTTTACGAGCTGATTCTGCGGTAATCGATTCGCCGCTGACGATTTTATTCCAAAGAAAGCTGCGAAGTAGATCAAGGGAAATGCCCTGGCTTTGTGCCTGGGCATTTGCGTCTCAAGGTGATGGAACGTGAAAACTTCCGGGTAGCCGTCACGGATGTGTCGGCGGAAATTCTCCGCGAAGGTGGCCACGAGCGTGGCGGCCTGAGGCGTCGAAGATGTCACCCGGCATCCCGCCAAGAATGCTCCCCGTGGCGCACCCGAGGGGGCCGGCGATTGTTCGCTGGACGCACCCCTGTGCGGATCAGTTCTTCCGAGGAAACTTTCGCCCCGGTCAAGGCCGGGGCTTCTTGGGGTCTTCCTCAATTGCGATTAGGGTCGAGCTCTGGAAACACCCTATAAAGCTGACGCTGGTAGTTTTCTGCTCGGTTCCCGCCCATCGCTCTAATGGCAGTGGCGTGAGCTAGGTGGACCTTATCGGGCTGCGTGGATGTTGAAGCAAGTAAGGCTTCGAGTTGTTGGTAAACCCTACGGGCTGCCTTTTCTTTCTCAAAGCCCGCCTCCATGATTATCAAGTGCTCCTTATTGAGCAGATCACGAATCTGTTTGAATGGGGGGTCGTCCCGCTGGTTCAGCAAGATACCAACAAGATTGTGCCTGTTCTTCTCTCGCATTTTTCCTAGCGCGGTGGTGAGCGCGTGCTCGACGACCAAGTCACGAACGATCTCCTGCTGCTGCGTGCCGCCCCGGTCCTTCGATCTTTTCATATCAACAAGAGCGCGCAGAACGTGAGGCGCTCTGCGTGCTTTCGTTCTTCTTGCGAATTCGTCCCCCTCCCACATTATTGTGATGAGACTGAGAACATTCCGCGTGGCGAATTCTCTCAGAGCATTCGTGGCGTACCGGTCCGTAGAATCCTGAGGGGTCTTTGGCAAGAAACTCACTAAGAGATCGGTTGCGCTGCCAAGATCATCTTGAAGGTGCCGATGCTGGTAATAGGGTCTTCCAACATCGAACTCATAGTCATCTGGGTTAATGCCGTCTTGGAAGACCCTGTCGTCTGTACCCAGATGTTTAGTTCCCTCACGCAGCATGTAGTCTCGAAAGAAGTGAGTATAGTATCTATCGTCCATACATTTCACAAACCGCCGCATATCATCCCGAATGCCATTTCGAGTCTCTTCAACCAGAAGCAAGCGTCCACCGGTTATGTCATTGGGATATGCCCGCTGTTCACATATTGCTCCGAGACGAGCCGCCACTTCCTGGCCCGGCTGATCTGGCGCGGTACGACTTGGCCTAAAGTCCCTTCCAGTGACAAGGCGAGAAGCATAGACCGTGGCGAACGCGAGGTCTTCGAGAGAACGCTCATACGATGCGGAGCAAACCTTTCGAATGCCCTCAGTGACTCGATCTTGAAAAAGCAGTTCGGCGACCGAGTTGATGATCATTCCGTCAACGATGAGCGTAAATTCTGGGTTCGAGTCGGATGAGGGTGCCTTCGATTCCTTGGAGTATGAAGCGCCAGAAATGCTGAATTCTATTCCCTTCCCACCCGGGAATTCGCTACCCGCGATCTCTTCCGGCTCGATTAACAGCCGATACGGATCGGTGTCAATAATTTCCTTGCGTTCACGAAGAGATTTGTCCTTTCCGCCTAATGCATCACGCAGTACGTTAATGTACTTGTGAAGGCTGCCTGAAGCGTCGTTCCCCTCCCCCCATACTCCCTTGATTAGATCCTTGTCTTTATAGCTTTGATCGTAGTTCATGATGAGAAACTCAAGAAGCTCGACTTGCCGAGAATTGAGTTTGCGTTCGGCAGAGCCAGTGACTCTTTTCGTCCTGTTGTCAAACGTCCAGTCTCCAATTCTCCAGCGCATATCGTCCTTCCGATCTCGAGGGTTTCAGGATAAATCAGGCCTTTTCAGAAACTGTCCAAGGCCGTTCAGCCGTACCTCCTTAATTTGCCCGTAGTAGGCACGAAAAAGGCCAGATGTGGTTGCAACACACCTGGCCATCCCGCACTTCGCGGGAGGTGCCCACCATAGGAGGACTATGGCGAACACCCGCCGGGAATCCACTGCGTCTTACCGCAGTGAAGATGCTATTTATTCAGCAGGATCGGATCCGATTCCTGCTTTGGGCTTCGGCCCCCACCATTCAACCGCCGTTCACCCATTCTGTCAAGAATTCAACCATCTAAAGCTGCCAATCCGTGAGCCCATGATCTCCTGCATCGCCGGTGCAGTAGATATAGCTTACGATTCACATGCAAAAACGAATGG
The DNA here is from genome assembly GCA_003152595.1 of Acidobacterium sp. Classification (GTDB taxonomy): domain Bacteria; phylum Acidobacteriota; class Terriglobia; order Terriglobales; family Acidobacteriaceae; genus Palsa-343. Next base: position 2,975 of record PMAM01000253.1, on the reverse strand, counting down.
GTCGACCGTTAGCTTGAGCCACGGCAATATGGTCGGCCAGAAACTCTTTGCAGTTTCCCCCTATCCAGACCGCACGGTTGAGCTTCCGACCCGACCAACATGGCAACAGCTCTTCTCATTCGCACTGGCGAACGCCGATCTTCTTTTGAGGCCGGCGCATGCGCTTGGCAGCTGCTTCAACGAATGGACACTTAAGCACGAACTCGACGTGGTGGTTCTCTGCTCTGATCGTGATGCCGCTCTGGATCGTGGGCAGCGTTGCCATCAAATGTCAATCTACGATTTAGAAGCGCGCCAAGTCATAGCGGTCCCGAGGCCCACCCAGGAATCCACCGCTACACTCGCCGAGGCCGTCAATGAATAGCGTGCTCCTCATTGACGACGACCACGCCCACGCTGAGCGCGTAGGTACTATTCTCGCCCAGCGTGGGCTTGCCGTCATTCGCGCGGCTGACGTCGGTGATGCGGTCAAAGCACTGCGGACCGACGCTCACCTCTGCGAAATTGTGATCCTTGTAATTGCTGAATTGTCCCGTCCCTGGCTTACGATTCTGCGTGACTTGCAAGAGGCAGCCCGGCAGCGAGCATTCCTCGAGGTGCCGCTCTTTCTTTGCCTGTCGAAGCGAGAACTCGGCGCGGAGTTTCAGCTTCGGATAGAACGCATGGGGGCGCGTTATGCCTGCGAAGAATAGCTGGACGCCCGTTCTCAAAACAGTGGACCTGCTCATCGCAGAGATCAGCCATCTCCGGTCTGCCGGACCCCATTTTCGCATTGTGTATCGCTTCCGGATGCCGGGAAGTATCGGCCGCGTCGCTGGTCAAGAGGTCTATGCGGTATTCCTCGTGTATCGTGGACGCGAGTATCAATTGCGACTTACGTTGGCGCAGCACATCGTTTTTGATTATCTCGCGAATCATTGCCGCCTGGCGCAAAGTGCGCGCCAGATTGAACTGGGAATCCGCGCCGATGATTTCTACAAGTTTCATGCGAAGAATGCGAACGGGCGCACGGTCCACACACGAAAAATTCCCCGATCCTCAATCAAAGTGCACGTCAGCCGCCTGCATCAAGCGCTCGGAATAGTATTTCAGGAAGCGGAAATGCTCATTGACCCGCGGAGCGTCCTAATAATTCAGGACACCGTTGGCAACGAAGTTTGCTATAGGCTGAAGGCGACGTGCAATCAAACGTATATCGATCTTACTGCTCGTGATCGTCAGCCGCTATCGGGCTGGAGCGCTCGAATTCCGGAACGCCGCGCAGCGCGGAGTACCGCGCGAGGGTAGCGCCGGTCTGCACGAAATATGCGGCCCAGAAATCATGCAGGCTCTGCCAGTACCCAACCGACTCCCCCGCTCCATCTACGCCTTCGGCGTATACCTCGACGCCGCCCAAGTCTGCCATCAACTTATTCCCCGCGACCTGCCGCATCGCGGCAGGCGTCTGTACTATGGCCTGACGCTCAAGATCGAGCGCGCCGGTCGCCTGCCGCATGTCGGAGAGCACGACGAGTACCTTGCGACGGCCGCCCGGCGATTCATGGAACACTTCCGACGCAACAAGGAGTGCCCCCAGAATATCTGTCTTTGCACAGCTTGGCGTGAGTCGCTCGGAGCGTTCCCGCCATGCGCGCAAGAGCGCCGCGTGACCGTTGGCAAGACGTTCCTTGAAGTATCCCTCGTCGTCCGCTAGCTCTGCCGAAAAAATGATGTAAGGAGTGGCAAAGCTATCATCCGTAATGCCAATCACCGTGACCTTCGCTCCGGCTGGTAACGCCGCGAGGATGCCGCTCACGCCCTGTACGTTCTTCTCGAACTCCGCCCTGCTATCGTGGCCCCTTACGGCCACGGATTGTGACAGGTCGAGAAGGACGACGATGTCCGCGTGATTGCCGGTGCGCGTCTCACCATGCGCGAAGATCCCGAGGCACAGTACGAAGATCAAGAGTTTTTGAAGCGCTCCGCGCTTTACACCGTTCAGGAGCGATCGATAGAAATTCCGCCAGAACTCGTGCTCGAACGCTGCCCCTGCATTTTCGAGCGCCCACACTTCGTGCCCATGGGCGATCATCTGTTCCCGTACGGCGGCAAGTTCGCGCCGGAGTGCCATGCCATCTTCACCGTTTGCTGACGCCCATTGGCCTGCTTCATGGAGTGCGATCCCCGCGCCAATCTCAATGGCGAACGCAAGGAATGCCATCACGAGGCGGAGGAGGCCAACGGTGCGGTCATAGAACGTGTTTTCGGTCGCCGGTGGCGGCGCATCCCCGGGGTTCTCGATCACGGCGGAAGGGGTGTTCGTCACCTGTTGCGCCAGAAGGTCTCCCCGAATCTCGGCGAGCAGGATCAGGCTCACGACGGCGGCGACACCGGCGACGGTCGCCAGCACGTCTACAAGCCGCGGGCTCGCCCATCGCTCGAGGATTCGATCTACGAGAAACGGCGTCACGATTGCAATGCCGAAGCAGTAGAGCCAGGCTTTCCACCCGAGTCGATACGGATCGAAGGCGAGCACGGAAAAAATAAATGCGGCTACGGTGAGGAGCGCCGCAATCGCATACCGGAAAATTGCCTTGCGCCTGCGCGCCTGAACGGTCCCCGGCGGCGGAGCCTGATAGATGCGGTTTTCGAGGTCCCGCGCTTGGTCCTGCAGTTGCCCCACGCGGGCGCGCAGTGCAAGAATCGCAGGCCGGTTTACGGTTTCGATGCGCTGGCGCTCGGACGCGCAGTAACTGGCGCTATGCCGGTCAACATGATTCGCGGCATCCATTCCGAACTCGCCGCCGGTGTGGTGTTCTTCACGAACCTTATTCATTCCTTCCTCCTTGAACTGCGTGTTGCCGGTCCTGCTGGCGCACTAATCCTCGTTCTTCTTCTTCCGTGGCTGACGCTGTTGCCACCACACGCGCCATATGCAGAACCCAACGGCGGCGGCGACGGCCTTCTGCCACATGGACATGCTCGACCAGAGGCCG
>PMAM01000268.1:1315-6041 GCA_003152595.1 Acidobacterium sp. | reverse complement strand
TCCGAGTTGTTCGGCGGCGCGCACGTTTTCAATTTTGTCGTCGAGGAAGAGCGCATCGGCGGGTGCGACGCCGAGTTTGTCGCAGGTCAGGGTGTAAATCGCCGGATCGGGCTTGGCGATGCCGAGTTCGCAGGACCAGGTGAGCTGATTGAAATCGGCGAGCCATGCGAATTCCTGGCGCATGGTGCGAAGCACTTCCGGACCCATATTGGACAGAATGGCGGTGAGCAGGCCCGCGCGCTGCAGGCTCTGCGCCCAGGCGAGCATCGGCTCGCTGACGGATGTCCACATGACAACGTCGGTCTCGATAAGGTCGTCGATTTGGGCCGGCGTGAAGCTGAGACCGGCGTCGCGGGCGAATTTGGCCCAGTAGCCGCGGCCATCGTAAACGCCGAGGTCGTAATCGCGGCGGTCGCGCCAGTAGAGGCGCTCGAAGTCATCGTGGGCCAGACCCGTGAGAGCGAGGAGGCGCTTGTGAGCGGCGCGATTCTGGGTGCAGAGGACCTCGCCGTAGTCGAAAATGACGGCGCGAATGGACATGGAAACAGGTTACAGGGAGCCCTCGCGAACTGCGACGCATGCGTCGCAGTTACTGAACGCTCGGGAGGTCCATTCGACTGCGCCCGGCTCACATGTGAGCCAGGCTTCGCTCAGGATGACACTCGTTTGGTGTGAAAAGATGAGCACGTGCGATTTTCGTCGAGGACGGCGTGGGATCTCGCCGAGACGCGGCTGGCGCGGGGGTTGCGCGAGCGGCGAGCGGCCGGGCTTGAGGTCCTCGATCTGACCGCGTCGAATCCGACGCGGTGCGGCTTTGCGTATGACGAGGCTGGGATCCTGGCGGCGCTGGGGGATCGCGCCTCGCTAACCTACGATCCCGATCCGCGTGGGATGCGTTTCGCGCGGGAGGCGGTGTGCCGGTACTATGCCGAGCGCAGTGCGCAGGTCGAACCGGAGCAGGTTTTTCTGACGACGGGGACGAGTGAGGGCTACGGATGGCTCTTCCGGCTGATGTGCGATGCGGGCGAAGAGGTGCTGATAGCGGCGCCGAGTTATCCGCTGTTCGATTTCCTGGCGCAGATTGAGGATGTACGGCTCGTGCCGTATCCGCTGGTGTACGACCACGGTTGGCAGATTGATTTTGACGGGCTGCGAGAGCAAATCACGGCGCGCACGAAGGCGATTGCAGTGGTACACCCGAATAATCCGACGGGGCACTACACAAAGGATGCGGAGCGGCGGGAACTGGAACGGATTTGCGCCGACCACGGGCTGGCTCTGATCGTGGATGAGGTCTTTCTCGACTTCTGCATGAGCAGCCAGGCCGTTGACCCGCCAACCCTGTCGCGCGAAAAAACGTCGCGCGACCAGGATGGGGCACCCGGGAGTTTTGCGGGCGGCGAGCATCCGTGCCTCACATTTGTTCTGAGCGGGATCAGCAAGATTGCCGCGCTGCCGCAGATGAAAGCGGCCTGGATTGTCGCGTTCGGGCCGCAGGAGGAGCAGCACGTGGCGCTGGCGCGGCTGGAGGTGGTGGCAGATACGTTTTTGTCCATGAATGCGCCGATCCAGTGCGCATTGCCGGCGTGGCTCGCCGGTTGCTCCTCGATTCAGAAACAGATTCGGGCGCGCACGCAGACGAATCTCCGGAATTTAGACCAGATACTGTTACGTTTTCCGGCCATCACGCGCCTGGAAGTGGAGGCGGGCTGGTACGCGGTGCTGCGGGTTCCGGCGTTGGGGAACGATGAGGACCTGGCAGTCCGTCTCCTCGAAGAGCGCGGCGTCTACGTGCACCCGGGATCGTTCTTCGGCTTCGCGGGCGAGGGCTGGCTGGTGGTCAGCCTGCTGACGCCGGAGGAGGCATTTCGGCGCGGGGTGGAACGAATCTGCGAGGATTGCGGGGGAGCAGAGCAGCGCGAACAGGACTGAACGATGCAGATCCCGATCAAGCGAACCGTGGAGCGCATTCCCGGCGGGTTCATGCTGGTGCCGCTGCTGGCCGGGGCGGTGACGCACACGTTTGTGCCGCATGCGGCGCAGTTCTTCGGGTCGTTCACGGGGGCGCTGTTCGAGGGCGCGCTGCCGATCCTGGCGGTGTTCTACGTGTGCGTGGGCGCCGCGATCGAGGTGCGGGCGCTGCCCCAAGTGGCCAGGCGCGGAGGCGCGCTGCTGGGCACAAAGATCGCGCTGGGCATCGCGGCGGGCGTGATCCTGGGACATTTTCTCGGCAACGATCCGGTGCGCGCAGGATGGTTCGCGGGCGTGTCGACGCTGGCCGTGGTGGCGGCGATCAACGACACGAACGGCGGCCTGTACATGGCGCTGATGAACCAGTACGGCTCCGCGGAGGAAACGGCGGCCTACTCGGTGATGGGCCTGGAGTCGGGGCCGTTTCTCACCATGGTGACGCTGGGCGTGGCGGGGCTGGCGACTTTCCCGTGGCAAACGCTGCTGGGCGCCGTGCTGCCCCTTCTGTTCGGGCTCGTGGTGGGGAATCTGGACGAGGAGTTGCGGGAGTTTCTCAGTCAGGCGACGCCGGTCATGATTCCGTTCTTCGCGTTTGCGCTTGGTGCAGCGCTGAACCTGAAGCTGGTGTGGGGCGCGGGACTGGTCGGCATTGGGTTGGGACTCGCGGTGCTGACCGTCTCGGGACTCGCGCTCCTGGTGGTGGACCGCCTGTGTGGCGGAACGGGCATTGCCGGGGTGGGCGCGGCCACGACGGCGGGAAATGCAGCGGCGGTGCCGGCGCTGGTAGCCGCGGCGAATCACAAGTATGCCGAAGCGGCTGCGCCGGCGACGGTGCTGGTGGCCTCGAGCGTGATCGTGACCACGATGCTGGCGCCGTTGGTGACTGCGTGGTGGGATCTGCGGATTCGCAAAGGCCGGAGGGCGCGCGGGCGCTCGGTACAAAGTCTGATGGTAATCGCGGACGATCTGGCGGGGGCGGCGGACTGCGCCGTGGCGTGTGGAGACGGGGTGCTGATGCTGCACGCGGATGAGGTTGGGGATGGACGTTTCGTCGCGATTGATGCGGACACCCGCTGGCGTTCGGCCGAGGAAGCCGCGAATGCAATGCGCGAACTCGTGCGGCACCAGGGCGGGGAAAGAATGCTGTTCAGGAAGGTGGACTCGACGCTGCGCGGGCATGTCGCCGCGGAGCTGGCGGCGATACTCGATGCCCGTCGAGCAGTGATCCGCGAAAAGGCCGTCGCGGTGTTTGCGCCGTCGCTTCCTTCGCAGGGACGGACGGTGATCGGCGGAAAGGTACTGGTGCACGGGGTTCCGCTCGAGGAGTCCGATGTATGGAAGCGGGAGAAGACAAAGCCGGCGTCGACGATCATGGAGACGCTCGCCGTGTCTGGGTTGAGATCATCGCTGATTGCGCTGGAGCGGGTCCGATGTGAGCCGGCGATGCTCGAACGCGCGATGCTGTCGGCGGCCCGGCGCGCGCAGGTGGTGATCTGCGATGCGGAGACGGAAGCGGATCTGGCGGCAATTGCGTCGGCGTCGATGGTGCTTCGACGGGGCGCGGTCTGGGTGGGATCCTCGGGCCTGGCGCGGCAGCTGGCGGTGGCGATGGGCTGGAGTGCGAGAACCGCGGCGGCGGTTCCGGAATTTGCGGCGGGGCCAACCTTATATATGGTGGGGAGCATGACCGAGATCGCGCGCGAACAGGCCACGAGGCTGAGCGCCGTTGAGGGAGTGGAGACGCTGCGGATTCCGGCAGCGGCGTTTCTCGCGGGCGCGGAGGCGGGTGTGGAGGAAACAAGAAGACTGGAGCGGGCCCTCGAGTTGGGACAGGATGTGCTGGTGTTTCCGCAATGCGATGAGCTATTGACCTATGAAGAAGGAGCGGAACTGGCGCGCTCTCTGGGGCGGTTTGTTGCTGCTTGTTCAGATCGGATCGGGGGACTGGTGGCGACTGGAGGCGAGACGGCGCGGGCCGTTCTCGATGCATGGGGTGTAACGCGGCTGCGACTGCTCGGCGAGGTGGAAGCGGGCGTGGCGTTCTCGACGACGGAGCGCTGGCGGCGTGTGGTGCCGGTGGTGACGAAGGCAGGCGGATTCGGCGATGCGGAGACGCTGGTGCGGTGCGGGGAATTCATGCGCGGACTGAAGCGGAGCGCGCCGGAACCGTCGCAGGCGGAGGTGGGTCGATGAGTTCACCCCACCGCGCCAAAACGGGGCGCCTCGGGGACCCCGACGCGACGGCGCCGCTGATTGCGATCACGATGGGCGATGCGGCCGGCGTGGGGCCGGAGATCATCATGAAGAGCCTCGGGCACGCGGAGGTACACGCGATGTGCCGCCCGCTGGTGATCGGCGATGTGGAGCGGCTGCGCGCGGCGGGCAAGATTGTCGGCAGCAGGCTTACGGTGCGCAGCGTTCGCGAGGGGGAGATCGAGTCGGCGGCGTTCGATGCGAGGCGTGTGAACTGCGTGGAGCCTGACTCCGAGTCCGGGCTCATCCCGCCGGATCTTGCGTGGGGAAAGTTATCCGCGGTCGCGGGCGAGGCTGCGTATCGCTATATCGAAGTCGCGGCGCGCCTGGCGCTTGCGGGGCGAGTGGCGGCAATCTGCACGGCTCCGCTAAATAAGGAAGCGCTGCAGGCCGCGGGGCACAAATTTCCTGGGCACACAGAGCTGCTCGCGCATCTGACCGGGACGCCGGAGGTGTCGATGATGCTCACGACGCCGAAGCTGCGGGTGCTGCACGTGACCAC
>PMAM01000268.1:0-1248 GCA_003152595.1 Acidobacterium sp. | reverse complement strand
GACACGGTGTTCTTTCGCGCGCAGCGGGGTGATTTCGATCTGGTGATTGCGATGTACCACGACCAGGGTCACGGGCCGGTGAAGGTGCTGGGGCTGGAGTCGGGGGTGAACATCACGGTGGGGCTGCCCGTGATCCGGACCTCGGTGGATCACGGGACGGCGTTCGACATCGCGGGTACGGGTGTGGCCGACGAGCGCAGCATGCTGGAGGCGCTGCGGCAGGCGGTGGAGCTGGCGCCGCGAGGCTAGCTGGATACAAAGCCCGACGAGACTGGCGCGCTGGAGCGGAGTTTTGGAGAGGCAGTTGAGGGTGGGCAATTCGGAGCCCGCCGCCCTGTATCATGAAAAAGGAAGTTCCCTGTTCCGCTGAACCTTTCCTTTCCATGCACTTTTCCATCCATCGTAACGATTGCGTGGAGGCTCGATGGCTCTGACATCGGCCGCTTCCGGCGTCACGCCGGAGATGGTCCCGTTTGATGCGCGCACCGCCGAAGAACCGCATCCACATCTGCACGCGCCGAGGGCGGGCGAGACCGCGTCGCTGCTGGTCGACTATCGCGAGCTGTTCAAGTTCCGCGTCACCGGGATGGTTGTGCTTACCGGCTGGGCCGGCTTCTATCTCGGCTCGATGCGCTCCGGGATCAGCAGCCTGCAGCCCGGGCTGCTGGAGACGCTGATCGGCATCGGCGCGGTCTCGGCGGGTTCCGCGGCTCTGAACCAGGTTATCGAGCGCCGCCTGGATGCGAAGATGCATCGCACGGAGAATCGCCCCATGGCAACGGGCCGCATCGGGCTGGCGCACGGCATCATCGTCGGGCTGCTCGCCATCGTGGCAGGAACGCTGTGGCTCACGCGCGAAACAAATCTCATCACCGGCGGCCTGACCCTGCTGACCGCGTTTCTTTATGTTGCCGTCTACACGCCGCTGAAGCGCTACACCACGCTGGCGACTTTCGTAGGGGCTTTTCCAGGAGCCATGCCGCCGCTGCTCGGCTGGACGGCCGCACGCGGCCTCATCGAGTGGCAGGGTGTGGCGCTGTTCGCCATCCTGTTCGTCTGGCAGTTCCCGCATTTCATGTCCATCGCCTGGCTGTATCGCGAGGACTACGGGCGCGCCGGCATTCGTATGCTGCCGGTGGCGCAGCCCGATGGCTGGTCGACCGCGCTGGAGGCGCTCACCTACGCGGTGCTGATGATTCCCGCGAGCCTGCTCCCGTTCTGGCTGCACATGGACGGCAGGATTTACGC
>PMAM01000284.1 GCA_003152595.1 Acidobacterium sp. | reverse complement strand
CTGTTGAAACCTCACAGCTAGCTCTTCGACACGCGCGCTCCCTCAGCGCGAATTCGTGAAAAAATACCTTCAGCACGCGGAGCATCTCAATTCATCTTTAGGAGCCTTCGACGATGAAACGCCGCGAATTTCTCAAGAGCGCCGCCATCACTGCTGCCTTAGCCACGACAGACTCACTCCAGGCCTCGACTTCGCCATCGCATCCCATTCCCCGCCGCAAACTCGGCAAGACCGGCGAAGAGCTGTCCATCGTCGGCTTCGGCGGCATCGTCGTTATGAACGAAGATCCGGGGGCCTCTGCCAACATCGTCTCGGAAGCCGTCGATCGCGGCGTCAACTACTTCGACATCGCTCCCAGTTACGGCAATGCCGAAGATCGCCTCGGTCCGGCTCTGGCTCCGTATCGCAATCGCTGCTTCCTCGCCTGCAAGACCGACGGCCGCCTGAAAGACGACTCCCGCGCCGACCTGGAAGACTCCCTGCGCCGCCTCAAAACCGATCACTTCGATCTCTACCAGTTTCATGCGCTGACGAAGATGTCCGACCTCGATAAGGTCCTCGGCCCCGGCGGCGCGATCGAAACCGCTGAGGCCGCCAAGAAGGAAGGCAAGATCCGCTACATCGGCTTTTCCGTGCACTCGCAGGAGACGGCGGTCGCGGCCATGAACCGCTATCCATTCGACACCATCCTGTTCCCGCTTAATTTCGTCCTCTACACCCAGGCAGGATTCGGCCCGCAGATCCTCGAAACCGCCCGCCAGAAGCAGATTGGCATCCTCTGCCTCAAATCCATGGCCAAAACCGTCTGGCCCGCTGACCAGCAAAAGAACCATCCCTCGGACCCCAAGTGCTGGTACAAGCCCGCTGCCTTCCCCAACGAAGCCTCCCTGGGTCTTCGCTGGACCCTCGGCCACCCGATCACCGCGGCTATCCCGCCCGGCGAGGAGCGCTACCTGCGCCTGGCTATGGACGTGGCACAGAACTACAAGCCCCTCAATGCCACCGAAGAGCAGGCTTTGCTGAAGGGTGCTCCCGGTGTCGAGCCCATTTTTCACCTCGGCAACGACGTCTGAAGACAAGGCCTTGCGTCCGAAAATCCGGACGGCGTATCTAATCTCCAGAGATTGAGAGGACACCATGGAAAAAGCGACATTTGCAGCCGGATGTTTCTGGGGCGTCGAAGCCCGTTTCCAACAGTTGCCCGGCGTGATTGCGACCGCCGTTGGCTATGAAGGCGGCTTGCTCGCCAGCCCGACGTACCAGGAGGTCTGCACCGACCGCACCGGCCACGCGGAAGCGGTCGAAATCGACTTCGACCCGTCGAAGATCAGCTACCAGCAGCTCCTCGACGAGTTCTTCGCGCTCCATGACCCGACGCAACTCAATCGCCAGGGACCCGACTGGGGCACGCAGTATCGCAGCGTCGTCTTCTACCGCTCGCCGGAGCAGGAGAAGGCGGCGAAGGAGACCATTGCCCGCCTGACCGCGGAGAAGCGCTTCTCGAAGCCTGTCGTCACCAAGGTTGTGCCGGCGGAAACGTTCTGGCGCGCCGAGGACTATCACCAGAAGTATCTCGAGAAGCGCGGCGCGGTTAGCTGCCACATCTGAGCTGAACGAGGCAACAACATGAAGGCCGCACAGCCTCCTGCCGTGCGGAAAAAGTCCTGCCGAGCCTCAGGGGCTGAAAGCCCGCATCATTTTGGGCTCTGTTCGGCACGAGTGAACTCGTGCCCTGACACAAAGGCGTCGACTCCCTGGCTTTTCCGCAAGCTGTTCTGCCGTGCGGCCTATGTTTTTTATGCTTTCTGCTTGCAGCTTCCCTACTGCTGGTTGTCTCCTTCAAACTCGTCTCCGTGGAAGCGGGGAATGCCGAAGTGGCCGCGCAGGTGGAGCAGGTCGAGCGGGCTGATCACTCCGTCGATCACGATCAGATTTACGCTGCGCTGATTCGCGACGAGGAGCACGATCCCGTCGACGTTGCTGTGCTTCATCCTCACCCAAACCTCAGTGCGCATGGGATCGCGCGGCGGGGCTGGTGGAGCAGCCGCCGGTGTGCCATCCGGATCGGTTGCCGCGGGGCCAGGAACGGCGGCCGCCTGCGGACGCGGCTGCTTCACGACCAGGTGGTTCCAGCCTTCGCTGTCGAACTGCGCACGAATCGCAGCCAGATCGTACAGCCCCGGCGCGGAGTAACGAAAAGTATGCACGGAGATACTGTGCAGCTTCGCGACGATCGCCCGGTCCTCATCCGGCATGGTCTGGCTGGCCGCATGCAGCATCGACTCATCGAAGGTCACATCGGTGTGGAATGTGGCATTCGCCCCGAGCGCCGCTAACGCCTGCGGCGTCAGCAGACTATTGTCCGCCCGTGCGGTCGGCGAAAGCGTAAGCGCGGCTGCGGACAGCAAGGCCACAGACGCAAGGATGGCAACACGTCGGCTCGACATAACCCCTTCAACGCACTCCGCACGGAAAAGTGGCGGAGGAAAATCCCCCGTCCCGGACGCTAGTCCGCCCACTCGCCCTTGCGCATCACCGGCTCCGTACTGCCCGTCGCCGTGATCCCGTCCACGTCGATCTGGCCCGACCCGATCATCCAGTCCACGTGGATCAGGCTGTCATTGGCACCCTTGCCGGCGAGTTGCTCGGGGGTCAGCTTATTGCCGCCTTTCAGGCAGCTCGAATACGCCTGGCCCAGCGCGATGTGGCACGCCGCATTCTCGTCGAACAGGGTATTCAGAAACAGCAGGCCGCTCGCCGAGATCGGCGACGAGTTCGGCACCAGAGAAACCTCGCCCAGCCGCCGCGCTCCCTCATCCGTCTCGATCAGCTTCTGCAGCACTTGCTCACCCTTCGCCGCGTGCGCCTCGACGATCTTCCCGCCCTCGAACCGCACCGCAATTTCCTCGATCAGCGTGCCCTGGTGCGACAGCGGCTTCGTGCTGGTCACCGTCCCCTCCACTCGATCCTTGTGCGGGGTCGTGAACACCTCTTCGGTCGGCATGTTGGGGATGCAATAGTTTCCGTTGCCCGCAGTGGTTCCGCCCCCAAGCCACAGGTGATCGTCGGCCAACCCGACCTTCAGATCCGTCCCCGGCCCTTTGAAGTGCAGAGCAGCATAGCGCCGCTCGTTCATGCGACCCGCCCAACCGTGCAGCTTGTCGTCGTGCTTCTTCCACGCGGCAATCGGATCCGCCTGGTCGGCGCGGCTCGCTGCGAAAATCGCATCCCACAGCTTCCCCAGCGCTTCGTTCTCCGGCAGGCCGGGAAATACCGCCGCTGCCCACGCCGGCGTCGCCGCCGACACAATCGTCCAGTTGATCTCGTGCCGTGTGATCAGCTCCAGTGCCGGCCGATAGGCCTTCGACATCGAGCGGTTCGCGCGGCTGACGTGCTCCGGATCCTCCTTCGACAGCAGCGCCGGATTGCCGCCGGTGATCGCGAGGCGCGCCGCGCCGCCCTTGTACGCCGCCGCCATCCCTTCATAAAGCCAGCTGGCAGCGGCATCGAAGCTGCTTTCATGCCCATACCGATAGCGCGTCAGCTGCGCCTCTTCATCGGCAAACAGGATCGTCACCAGCGAGGCGCCGGCCTGATACGCATGCTTCGAGATGAGCCGCGCCAGCGGCCGGGCATCCGTGCTGGCGGTCATGACCAGTTCCTGCCCTTTGGCGAGTCCGAGTCCGGACCTGATGGCGACTTCGGCCAGGCGGTCGAGCTTTGTGTCGAAATGCTGCACCGTCGTGGGGGTTTCTATCGCAGTTGCGCTCATGCTGTCTATTCTCAGGCCCGGCGCTGTGCAATAGCAACGCGCGGGATGCCCTGCAGATCGTCTTTGAAATTCACGTTCTCCCAGTCCGCCAGCAATTCCGCCAGCGCGCTCCGTTGTCCGTGTCCGATCTCCATCAGCAACCATCCGCCAGGAACCAGCGCCTCGTGCGCCTGCGGAATCAGCCGCTGGTAGACTTCGAGACCCGTGGGCCCGGCAAACAGCGCGGCATGCGGCTCATAATCGCGCACCTGAACCTCGAGAACCTCGTCGTCGCGCACATACGGCGGATTCGACAGGACAAGGTCGAATCGCTCGTCGCGCAGTCCGTCGAGCAGGTTGGACTCGACGAACCGAATCCGCCCTTCGACCCTGTGCCGCTCGGCGTTTTCTCCGGCGACCGCCAGCACCGCCGGCGAAAGATCCACCGCCGTCAGCTGCGCCCGAGGCAGCTTTTGCGCCAGTGCGACGGCAATCGCCCCCGATCCGGTCCCCACATCGCAAATCCGAACCGACGCGGCGCGCGACACACGCTCGAGCGCTGCCTCCACCAGGTGCTCGGTCTCCGGCCGCGGGATGAGCACCTCCGGGGTGACTTTGAACGTCAGCCCGTAGAACTCCGTCTCGCCCAGGATGTACTGCATTGGTTCGTGCCGAGCTCGCCGCGCGATCCAACTTTGAAATTGTGAACTCTGCAGCGACGCGAGTTCTGCTTCAGGATGAGACAGCAACCAGGCGCGATCCCGACCCGCCGCCCGCATTAACAGCAGTTCAGCATCGCGGCGCGCTGTGGGTGATGCACGCAGCCGCGCAGTGGCCTCGTCCAGAATGGTTCTCAGATTGCACGCAGACATGTCAGCTCTGCGCGCCCGCGTCTGCGCACAGTACCGCGATCTGCGGCCAGCCGTAGGCGATCTCGGGCAGAGCCTTACCGGCAAACTCGATGGTTTGCTCGGCAACCTGCACGCCGCCCATGCGCTGGTAGAAGCCGCAGGCTGGATTCTCGCGCAGCACCCACACCACCATGTTCGCGAATCCCAAGCGCCGCAGTTCCGTGGCAATCCGCCGCACCAGGGCCGCACCCGCGCCTTTCCGCTGATGCGAAGCCAGGAGGTAGATCGCGGCCAGCTCTCCCTCGTATCCCTCCACCGGATGCATGATGCTGCCGCCGGCGGCAAACCCAAACACGCCCGCCGAATCCTCCGCGACGAGGATGATTGACTTCTTCTCCGTCAGCCTCGCGTGCCAGCGGGTGACGCCATCCTCCACCTTCAATCCGTCGATGTACTCCTGAGGAATGATGCCCGGGTACGTGGTCTTCCAACTCGCCAGATGCGCCTGGGCGATGACTGCCGCGTCCTCAGGCGTGCCTTCCCGGATATTCATGAGAAATTTCTCGATTACGATGCGACGCGGCGTCGTTTGCCCTGCCGCGCCAGCCACTGCCGGACGGCTTCCTCGACGCGCAGCTCCCAGCCTTCGCCGGTCGCCTGCATCTTCTCGACGACTTCTTTCGGAAGCGGAACGGCAACCTTCTTCCTGGACGCGTTCTCCTCCATGATTCCCTTCAGAACGCGCTGTTGGTCTTCGGGAAGGTCGTGAAAAGTCTTCGCCTCGGCGAAGAATTCGTCCGTCAGCTCGCGAACCTCGCCCTCGCCATCTGTCCAGGGTTTTCGGTCTGCCATACCTTCTCACCTCTCTCTCGTTGGCCCTGCGAAAGCTGATAACCCGGATACCACCCGGAATTACCAGATAACAGAGAACGTGCAAGCGTCTCTCCAGATAACCCACAGCCAGTTTTCGGATCTCTCTGCTGCGAACCTCTGTACCCAGATAAGCTGTCTCGAAATCGAACTCCTGTGCCCGCTCAAAGGATAAACCGCGCTCGCGAATGTTCCGCTCATTCTTTGCGGGATCGTACGTGATCTTCACGCTGCGATCGTAGGTTTACCCTCATCCGGTTACAACATTACGTCAGCCACATCTCCATACGTCCGTCACATCATGCCGAGGGGTGTACGCCTATGCCAGCACAACCTCCGCCTCCCCGCCGTTCAGCCGCTCGGCGGTGAAGTGTGCGATCAGAGCGTCGATCACCGGTTGGAGCTTGCCCTCCATGATCTCCGCCAGCTGGTGAATGGTCAGGCCGATGCGATGATCCGTGAGCCGGTTCTGCGGGAAGTTATAGGTACGAATCTTCTCGCTGCGGTCGCCGGTGCCCACCTGCTGCTTGCGCTCTTTCGCCAGCGCCTGCTGCTGCTTTTCCATCTCCATCTCGTAGAGACGCGCCCGGAGCACGCGCATCCCTTTCTCGCGATTCTTGATCTGCGACTTCTCGTCCTGGCAGCTGACCACGGTGTTGGTCGGCAGATGCGTGATCCGGACGGCGGAGTACGTGGTGTTGACGGACTGGCCGCCTGGACCCGATGAGCAGAACGTATCGATGCGAAGATCCTTCGCCTCGATCTTCACGTCGACGTCCTCGGCTTCGGGCAGCACGGCCACGGTGATCGCGCTGGTGTGGACGCGGCCCTGCGTCTCCGTTGCCGGAACCCGCTGCACGCGATGCACACCGCTCTCGTACTTCATCTGCGAATACACGCGATTTCCCTCGATGATCGCGATCACTTCCTTCAGGCCGCCGACCGACGACTCCGACGACGACAGCACCTCCACCCGCCAGCGATGCTGCTCGGCGAACCGGTTGTACATGCGGAAGATCTCTGCCGCAAACAGGCTCGCTTCATCGCCACCCGTACCGGCGCGAATCTCGAGAACCACGTTCTTCTCGTCGTTGGGATCCTTCGGAAGCAGCAGCAGCTTCAGGTCCTCTTCGATCTGCGGTTCCCGTGCTTCCAGCGTGGTGAGTTCGTCCTGCGCCATGGCGCGGATCTCGGGGTCGCTCTCGGCGAGCATGGCGCGGGCGTCGGCGATGCCCGTCCTGACTTGCCTATATTCGCGGAACTTGTCCACCACCGGCTCGAGGTCGCGGTGCTGCTTCGCGATCTTCTGATACTTCTCGTGATCGCCCAGCACCTCGGGATCGGCCATCTGTTGGCTCAGGTCCTGAAAGCGAGCTTCAATCTGTTCGAGACGTTCAAACATGGGGTCCTCCCGGCGGGGCGGCCGGTTCGTTGCAATCCAGGTTGGGGTGGGAAAGGGCGCGGTTCGGCTGTGGCGGCTGGGAGCCGCTAGAGGAGGGTGCCGAGGATGGAACGCTGGCGCATCGGTTCTATTCTACTGCGATTGGATGTTCGGTCGTTGGCAAAAGGCTCGTCCCGCACCAGAACCATCTATATTCGCCAGCAGCTACCGGCTGCCAAACGCTATACGCTATCCGCTGAACGCTGTGTCCTCCTTCCTCCAGTTCGCCGAGTTGTGCGACGCGCTCGCCGCCACCAGCAAAAAGCTGGAGAAGCGCGCTTTTATCGCGGACTACCTCAAGTCGCTGCCCGTTGAGGACGCCGGACGCGCCGCCCTGTGGCTTTCCGGCACGCCCTTCGCCGAGACTGATCCTCGCGTGCTGAACATCGGCGGTTCGCTGCTGTCGAAGGCGATTGCAGAGCTCTCCGGCGCGGGACAGGAGGCCATGTCCGCCGCGTATCGCCGCTACGGCGACTTCGGCGCCGCCTCCGCCGACCTGCTCTACGGCCACGCTCCGGCTAACGCTTCGATTACTCTCGCGGAGGTTGAGTCGGGCTTCGCCGTGATCGCCGAAGCCCGCGGTCCAGCGGCGAAACTCCGCCTGTTCCTCGACCTGCTGCGCCGCACTACTCCCGATGAGGCGAAGTACCTGATTAAGCTCGCCACCGGCGACATGCGCACCGGAGTTAAGCAGTCGCTCGTCGAAGAGGCCATCGCCGAGGCCTACGCTGCTACAACGGCGGCGGTGCGCCGCGCCGACATGCTGCTCGGCTCGCTGCTGGAGGTGGTCGCCCTGGCTGCTGCTGGCCGCCTCGACGACGCGCGCATGAAGCTCTTCCACCCCATCGGATTCATGCTCGCCAGTCCGGTACAGACGGTGGAGGAAGCTGTCGCCCGGTTCACCGAGGAGATCAGAGCCGAGAAGAGCGGCGTCTCCGAGGCTCTGCCGCCGGATGAACGCGCGGTCGACGGCGGGCCCGACTTGCCCTCCGAGCCATCGATGGGCCTAAAGGCCGCGCAGCTCGAAGACAAGTTCGACGGGATCCGGGCGCAGTTGCACGTGTCTCCGGAAACGTCCGCTGCCAACCATGCTTCGCGAGTCGCACTCTACTCGCGCAATCGCGATGACCTGAGCGAATCCTTCCCCGACCTCGTCGACGCGTTCGCTTCGATCGGCGAGCCAGCGATTCTCGATGGCGAGATCCTCGCCTGGAACCCCACGGCGCAGCGGGCTCTTTCCTTCTCCTCGCTGCAGCAGCGGCTTGGCCGCAAGCGACCAACGCCGGAGATGCTGCGCGACATCCCGGCTGTGCTCATCGTCTTCGACATCCTCTACCGCGGCGATGCTCTCCTGCTCGAACAGCCTCTCAGTCACCGTCGCGCTGTGCTGGAGGATTTCTGTGGACGCTGGACTGCGGCCACCCTGGCCAGCGATGCCGGCCGCCAGTCCGATCTGTTTGCCGCCCGTGCCGAGCAGGCCTTCCCGCGGCTCATCCTTGCTGCCGCTGCGCGCCTCACGTCCGCCGACGGCCTCGACCAGGCCTATGTGGGCGCGCGGGCGCGCGGCAATGAAGGCGTGATGATCAAGTCGCTCGCCTCGATCTACCAGCCTGGACGGCGCGGGCTCGCCTGGCTGAAGCTCAAGCGCGAACTCGCGACGCTCGATGTCGTCGTGACCGGCGTTGAGTACGGCAACGGCCGACGCGCAGCCGTGCTCTCGGACTACACCTTCGCCATCCGCGATCCGGACGACCCGGAGGCGCCCCTGAAGAACGTGGGCAAGGCTTACTCCGGACTCACGGACCAGGAGATCGCCGACATGACCACCTGGTTCAAGGCGCACACACTGGAGGAATACGGCCACTTCCGCACCGTTGAGCCCACCGTGGTTCTCGAAGTCGCGTTCAACAACCTCATGCGCTCTACGCGGCACGCCTCCGGCTTCGCGCTGCGCTTTCCCCGCATCGTCCGCATTCGGATCGACAAGCCGGTCGAGGAGATCGACACCCTGCAGCGGGTGGAGGAGATCTACGCCTCGCAGCCGGACAAGCCAGTGGATGAAACTCCGGTCGATGATTCCTGATTCCCCAATCGCACATCGAACACGCTGTACCCTGTTTCTTGTACCCCGCGCCCCGTGCGCTGCCCATCGAGGAGACGCCATGCCCGCTACCGAAACCACGCCCAACGCCGTATCCGCCGGCCAGGTCCATCTCGGCGACCTCGTCGTCCACCGCCTCGGTTACGGAGCCATGCGCATCACCGGCCCGGGCATCTGGGGTCCGCCTAAAGATAAGGAAGCCGCCCTGAACACGCTGCGGCGCGCCGTGGAGCTGGGCGTGAACTTCATCGACAC
>PMAM01000133.1 GCA_003152595.1 Acidobacterium sp. | reverse complement strand
CGCCGGTCACAAAAATGTACTTCGCAGACATTTTCGCGTCACCTTGTTTGGATTTGTGTGCTGGACGAACCAGGCGGGCACGACCAAGTATCGCAGCATTCCCGGGGGAAGGGAAGGGTCTTCTTCGTGCAAAACCGGACCCCGCATAAACCAATCGAATGCTGCCGGTTTAATGGGTCTTATCAGGAATCTCGGATCCGCCGCGAAACATTTCGAGGAGGAGCTCGGCGGCCTGATGGGCGTCTAGGGTGCGGAATTCCGGCGTGAGCTGAAGGGCGGTGGCCTGGGGCGCGATGTCTTTAAGCGCGGTCAGGACGGCGGCGGCGGGCATTTGCGGTGTGCCAGGACCGACGAGGATGTAGTCGACCGGATACAGAGGGAGAAGGACGCGGGCGTCGCTGACGAGGCTGGCGGAGCGGACCTCGTACCCGTGGCGATGGAGCACGGCGCGGACGAAGGCGCCGAGGTCGGCGGAGCGATCGACAACAAGGACGCGATGGCCGGGCTGATCGTCGACGCCGGGAGCGGAAGGCTGGCGGAGAAAGGAGAGGATCGCTTCCTGCTCGTCGGCGTACGAGTCGATGACGGTGTTGAGCATCGTGAGCTCGAGGATTTCCGTGACGAAGGCCGGCTGCGCGGCGAGGCGGATGTCGCCGCCGCGTTTGCGGAGATTAGCAGCGTAGCGCACGAAGAGCCCGACGCCGGAACTGTCGACGCGAGTAGCGCTGGCAACATTGAGCACGATGCGCTGGAATTCAGGGACGATTCTCTCGAGGGCGGCTTCGAGGGCGTTCANNCATACGGTGCTCCGGCGGATGGATGCCAAGGTATCACAGGGGATTGAGGCACGAGTGAGAAGCGCGGGCTGGCGGGTTTGAACTATCCTCAGGGTATGGTTTTCCGATCCGTATGGACTGCGTGCACGCTCGCAGTGTTTTTCAGCGTTGGTTCCCCGGCGCAATCGACGACGCCGTCTTCTCAGCAGACCCCGGCAACCCCGGCACCACAGAATTCGAATGGGCAGACGCCGAGCACGACGCCGAACGCGGCGCCGCCCAAACTGCAGCTGCAGGATTTGCCGCCTGACTCGCACACGCTGACGCCTGCCGAGCAACAGCAACAGAAGCAAGAGGAGGCGATGAACGCGGCGATACGGCTGGCGTCGCTGCAGGCGCACTGGGGTCCGCAGATGACCACTGCGGGATTATCGCTGACGATGAACGAGGTGACGCGAACGAAGACAGCGGAGGGAACGCAGATCACCTACCGCCTGACGGGTTCCGGGTTTTCGCAGACGGACAAGCTGATGCTGGTGCGGTGGTCGCTGGACGCTCAGGCAAAGGTGCTGATGGGGGGGATCGGTTTTGACGTGGGGGGCGCGGCGGTGTGCAACGATACGCCTGGAGCGGACGCCTTGGCGAGTGCGGCCTCGAACCTGAGTGCGGCCTCGAACCTGAGTGCGGCCCCAGCCCCCAGCGGTACGGCGAAGACGGCAAATGCACAGCCGGCTTTCACGCCGCCGCCCTCGTGCGCGACGATGATGAAGCCGGGGCAGCTGGTGGAGATTGAAACCACGGCAGCCCCGGGAGAGGCGATTCGCGTGGCGCTGGTGACTGCGGATCGCAAGCGCGCAGCGGAGACGAGCGCGATTCCGTTCCCGATGGCGAATGAGGACAAGGGATGCAGGCTCCAGGTCATTCTGAGCGTCAAGGACGCGGGGCTGGTGCTGGTCGATGGCACAGGATTCCCGGCAAACATGTTGCTGAAGCTGGTGGCGAGCGCGGGCGGCGCGTCGCACGAGCTGCATGCACGGTCGAGCGCCGACGGGCGTATCGTCATTCCGCTGCTGACGGGCGAGCAGGGGAAGTCCTCCGGTCAGACGACGGTGAAGTTTGCGGGCATCAACCGCGAGCCGACGCTGGATACGCCGAAGGAGGAAGCAACGCCGAATCCGGAGTGCGCGCCGGCGGTGAGCTATCCCTGGGGCGAAGGCAGTTACAAGGTACAGTAAGTCCGCGCCCATGGCTGTCGAGTCGCCACGCGCCAGAGACAGCCTTTCGAGAATCCGTCCGGGCGATTAACCACCCGAAACAATTACGCCGTGATGGGTGAGTTCCTCCGCCACCTCCGCCACGGCATGATCGAAGGCCCCGGGGCGCTCCAGCATCGGATAATGCCCGGTGTGCGCCAGGACCTTCACCGCGAAGTCCGGCTTGATATTCCGCACGCCCGTTATGTCGGTTGGATACAGATCGCCGTTGATCGCGCGCAAAGGAACGGTGAGACGGCGAACGGATTCGTCGGCGCGGTACCCAGCCAGGGAGAGAAACATCGCGTAGGCGGCCTCCGGCGGAGTGTTCGCCATGCGCCGCTCCGCGTCCCGAAGCAGTCCCGGGTCGGCATCGGCGTGGAAGAGCTGGAGGACCATGTGATGGACGCTTCCGGCGTAGTCATCGCGGAAGGCCTCGGCCCGTTTCTGCGCCTCCTCGGTGCTCATGTGGTGGGAGAGGCTCTGAAACGTGTCGACTCCGACGACGCCGAGGACCTTGTCAGGGAGCAGCAGCGCCGCTTCGACCGCCACCGGGCCACCGAGCGAATTGCCGAAGAGGATGGCCTTTTCCACCTGCTCGGCTTCAATGACTGCGGCGACGTCGGCGCCGAATTCAGGCAGACCCCACTTCGTTCGCCTGTATCCCGATTCTCCATGCCCCGGCAGATCGGGAGCTAAAACGCGATGCCGATCGGCAAACCGCCGCAGTTCTCCATCCCAGAATCCGCGGTTGGCGAGTCCGCCGTGGATGAACACCAGCGCCGGGTCGCCCGCGCCAGCGGCCGAGTACACAATCTCCACTCCATCTGGAGCGGTACACGTTTTCCGTTCGATCGATGGGTCCATAATGCCCCCTCTCGATCAGCACATTACTCCTTTTGCGGCGGCTCGGATGCGATTTCGACGGGACCAAAAACAAGGCCCGCCTCCTCGGAGGCGGGTCCTGGTTCGATGTGGAGTTGGTTTCAGAAAGCGAATCCAAAGTACGGGTCCGCCACGCCCAGCAAGGTTCCGGTGTGATACGTCGCCTGTGACCATGGCGCCTGGACTACGAACGTCGCCAGCGGCCCGCATCCCTTAAAGGTGAGGGAGAAGTGCGCGGTCGCCGTGCCACTGGCGGGAATGTCTCCCAGAGCCACGGGGAAGGCGCCGCCCGGCGGCGTAATGGTTGCGGAGCATGGTGCGCCGGTGAGTTGTTTGAGAGTCAGGCCGGTGATCAGCGTTGTGTACGCCGGTCCGACATCGCCATTGGTTGCGGTGATGGTCCAGGTCTGCGATGTCCGCGAGCCGCTCACGCCGGTTAGCGCGAACTTCAGCCCGTAGCCCGGGATCCCGTTGCCATCTGGATTGACGATGCCCCAGTAGGCGGGCTTGGCCTGCAATCCCATGTCGAACGGCAGCGGATAATCCGTGCGGCTGACCGGGAAGCTGTCGAGCCACGTGTCGTCGTCGGCCATGCCCCAGAGGGTCACGCCGCTCAACTTGTGGCTCTCCGCGCGGAAAAGGTTGAAGTACTGGTTGTACAGCCAGCCCTGCTCGTCGAGCACCGCCGGAGGAACGTTGCTGCCGTAGTTCGATACCGAATCGCCGGCGTTGTACACGCTCTCGTCCAGCTCGGTCACCTGCTGATCGAGGTGAAGCTGGGACGCAACCGTGTCGATCGCCGTTTTGATCGCGCTTACCGGCGGATAGTTGATGTTGTTGTGGTTCTCGTGCCCGATCGCGTCGATCGGCACCCCGCGCGACTGCATGCCCTGGACAACCTTGACGAGGCAGGCGAGCCGGTTGGGATCGGCGGTGCTGTAGTCATTGAGGAACAGCTTTGTTCCCGGCGGCGCATATTGCCGAGCGGCCTCGAACGCGATGTCGATGTAGCTCGGTCCCAGCACGTTATAGAACGGCCCGTGGACCAGGCAGTCGGACTGGGTCGCATCGATGGGCTCGTTGACCACATCCCAGGCGTACACCTCGGTTCCAAAGTGCTGGACTTCCGCCTTGATGTGCTCCTGGATGTTCGCCGTTACGGTGGCCTGGTTCTGCGCGGAGCTCGTTCCGTCGCCGAAGGCGTATGACGGCACCTGTGATCCGTTGGCCCAGACGAGGTTGTGGCCGCGGATCTTCATGTCGTGGCAGACGGCCTCCCCGGCCTCGGCATCCGCGTTGGTCCAGTTGTAGCTGCCCAGCGACGGCTCCGTGCTGCTCCACTTGAAGTCGTTGCCGGAGGTGATGCTGTTGAAGTGCATGGTGAGCAGCTGCGCGTGCGGGCCCGACAGGTCGCCGGTGTCCACGGCCGCGCCCACCGGGAAGTACCGCGACAGCGTCTGGTAGATCGACGGAATGTTGGTCTGGATCGTCGGCGGCGACACATAGCTGAGCTTGAAGTCCGAGATGGAGAACGATGTCAGATCGTTCCCCGATGCCGGGAAGGTTTGCAGATATAGCTGAGCCTTGCCCGTGTCATAGTTGCTGCTCATCGTGTAGTTATTGATGACGATCTGGTGCCACTGCCCGTCATCGGGGATCGTGATGCCAGGATAGCCCGATACGCCGGGATACGACGTGTTGCCCTGATAAGTCGTCTGCAGGCTCACGTTGATGATGTGGCTGCTTGTGTCTACCGGCTGCATCATCACGTACACGCTGATGTTGTAGACCGACCCGACGTACATCTTGTTGCTGACGTTGATGACCGGGCCGTCGTAGTTGGCGGTGCGCCCCGTGATCAGGAGTGCGTTGGCGTCGCCGGCCGGGTCAGGAGTCGGCGGCGTGACCACGCTCAGCGTGCTTCCCGCGCGGCTGCTCCAGCCGTCCGCTGTCCCGTCGGCAAAGGTCGTGGTAATGCCGGTGTTGTCCTGCTGGTCCGGCGGAAGCGGCGCCGGCGTCAATTGCCCGATCGCGACGTCGCTGATGTAGAACGAGTCCGTCGCGCTGCTCGACTGGAAGTACAGCGTCAGGCTGGAGGGTGGTCCAGGCAGATCGCTGAAGGAGAAGGTGCCCGATACCTTCGTCCACGCTGTGTTCGACAACGCGCTCGAGGTGGCGAGGTTCGCGTACGCGCCCGAGGTCGCGCAGTTCGCCGTCCTGGTCGACATTGTGACCGTGGGATTGCTGGCGTCCGCGTTCTGCAACATTACATAGGCGCTGATCTGGTACGTCGCGCCTGCCGTCAGTCCGCTCACGCCCAGAAGATTCAGGCTCGGACCCTCGTACGTGGCGGAGCGTCCCGTGGTCAGCAGCGCATGGGCGTCGCCCATCGGATCCTGGGGTGAAGGCAACGCGTTGGTCAGTGTCACGCTGCCGAAGGGCGTCCATCCGTCCAGACCGCCGTCGGACCACGTGTAGCTGGCGACTGGCGTTCCGCCTGGGGGCGGTGCGGTTTCCGTGATCACGACATCGTCCAGGTAGAAGGTCTGCGAGGGCGTGCTCTCCAGCAACTGCGCGTATAGGTCCAGCGCGGTTTCCGTGGCGCTCACCGTATAGGCTCCGCCGATCTGCGTCCAGGCTCCCGACGTGACACCGGTCGAATACGCCCCGATGGTGTCGTAGCAGGTGCCGCCGCTACAGGAAGGCGAGGGGTCGGAACGCGCAATGGTGAAGTTGGCGTTGGTCGCCGTCTCGCCGCTGGCCAGCCTGACCCAGCCGGTGATCGTGTACTGCGCTCCGGCCTGCAGCACGCTGGTCAGGTTGATCTGCGGACCGCCGGTGCCGCTCGCGCTGGTGGTCGTCATGAGGCTGTGCGTTCCTGTGTATGCGGCCGCCGTGGTGTTCGTGGGTCCCACTGCGCCGTAGAACGATGTCCATCCCTGCGCCGTACCGCCCTCGAAGTCGTACGTTGCCACCACCTGCGCTTGCAGGGGACTGGCCATCAGCAGCAACGCGAGGGCTGCCGCGGCATAGAACGCGAAACGGACGAATCCCGGCTTGTGGTCACTGGAAAATGTGGGCATGAGAAAGCTCCTGTCTTTAGTCCTGATACCTAACAAAATTCCTCTGCGGAAAGACGAGCTTGCGAGTTTGGGCAGAAATTAAAGGACCTCTGCCAAAACGGGGCAAAGTATAGGCACCTAACAAAAGAGGTGTCAAGATGGGCCTTCGGGTGTTACCGAAGTGTAAGGCGGGAACTCTGCGAGGGCGGTCTGTGGCTTAGGAAGCCGTTAAACGATCGCGCGCGTTCTGGTTTCTGGTGCGGTCTTCAGAACGACTCGAGGATATCAGCCACCGCCGCTGAGGCAAATTCCTGCGCCAGCCGACGCGTTGCTGCCGAGTCTTCCTGGATGAAGCTGGCCAGGTCCTGGATTTGTTCGTACTGCTGCCGGAAGAGATATGAAGGGTTCTGCCAGATGACTTTTCCGTGGCGGTCGACCAGCTCCAGCCGGGTCGTGATCGTGACCAGGTAGGTCGAAGACTGTCCGGTGGTGTTGTCGTAGGTCAGCGGATTGATCGTAAACGTCAGGATGGTGCCACGCAGGGTTGCGTCGGCGTCGGGGTCGTCCGCGGAAACAATGCGGAGCGAGCTGCGGCTGTTGAATTCGCGAATCACCGCCTGAGTGAAGACTGCCTGGGTGTGGTACGACTGCGTGTTGTTTTTGAAGGAGGGAATGGCCAGCGTGTGGACCGTACTCGGCAGATGCGCTGCGGAGTTGAGGGTGTGATACCCGCAGCCGCTGAGGAGGAGAGTCGAGAAGAGAAGCGGAGCGCACAGAACCGCGGGAAAACGCGAAGGCATGACTGCTGACATTCTCGCAGATGAGGTCTCAGGGATTCAGGGGATTGACCCAGCGCAGACCAGGAAAGCGGGCGAAATCACGGTCGGTCGAGTGCAGAATCCCACCGTGCTCGATGGTCAGTGCGGCTAGTTGAGCATCCGTAACTCGTGGACCATGGACTTGCCCACGAAGAATCATATCCCTGAGGATCGGCCAGTGCTTTTCGCCGGGTACCAGCAACCGTACGTTGGCCAGGCGCAGCCATGAATCCACGATCGAGAGGACACGATCGACGGAGGCGTCGCCAGCCGAGAGTCTCTTATGGGTAGAAACGCGCATGAATGCGCCGATCGATTGCCAGGGAATCCCAACAAGTGGCTCCTCGGAGAAGACCTGAGCCAGCCATCGGCTGGCCTCAGCGTGAAACGGCAACTCGCGGACGTAGGCATAGAGGAGCAAGTTCGCATCGAGGACGATCACTTGTGTTCCGGTCCTTCGAGCTGCTCGAGGAGCTCGCTGATCGAATCGAACTGGAGATCGCACGGAATTTTGAGACTAATGGGTGTGATTGTAAAGTTCTTCTTTTGGGGATGAGCAGCTTGTTTCAGTCCGAGGCGGAGAAAATGGTTGACTGCGGACTTGAAAGGAATCCGGCTGCGCTGCATCTCGTGACGGAGAAGGCTGGCAACATCGTCATCGAGGGTCAAAGTGGTTCGCACATCATGATGATTACAAGCAAGACATCATGATGTCAATACGATTCCGGCAAACGAAAAGGCCAGCTCCGAAGAGCTGGCCTCATTCCTGACCCAACAAGCGCCTAGGCCGGGCTGGGGCTGCCTTCCGGCAGGCTGCCGGTGCGTCCGGGTTCCGGCTTGAGCACCTGCTGCACGTCGGTGGTCGGCGATCCTGGTCCGCCCGAGGGCCGCAGCGGCGGCAGTTCCTTGCCGTCGATGATCATTCGAATCTCGTTGGCGTCCAGCGTCTCGCGTTCGAGCAGCGCCAGGGCCAGCCGATGCATGACGGGCTGATTGGTGTTGAGGATCTCCCACGATGCTTTGTAGGCGTCGTCGACCAGGCTGCGGACCTCGCCGTCGATCTGCCGCGCCGTTTCTTCGGAGAAGTCACGGTGTTGGGCGATCTCGCGGCCGAGGAAGATCTGCTCTTCCTTTTTGCCGAAGGTCAGGGGGCCGAGGCGGCTCATGCCGTACTCGCAGACCATCTTGCGCGCCAGATCGGTCGCGCGCTCGATGTCGTTGCCGGCGCCGGTGGTCATCTGCTTGAGGAAGATTTCCTCGGCGATGCGGCCGCCCATCAGGATGGCCAGCTGCGTCTCGAGGTAGTCCTTGGTGACGGTGTGCTTGTCGTCCTCCGGCAGCTGCATGGTCACGCCAAGCGCCATGCCGCGCGGGATGATGGTGACCTTGTGCAGCGGGTCGGCGTGCTTCCGCAGGGCCGCAACCAGCGCGTGCCCGGCCTCGTGATACGCCGTGACGCGCTTTTCCTCGTCGGTGAGCAGCATCGACTTGCGCTCGGCACCCATCAGCACCTTGTCCTTGGCCTGCTCAAAGTCGACCATCAGGACCTGCTTGCGGTTATAGCGCGCCGCATTCAGCGCCGCTTCGTTGACCATGTTCGCCAGATCGGCACCCGAGAATCCCGGCGTTCCACGCGCCAGAACGCGAAGATCGACGTCGTCCGCGATTGGCACTTTGCGCGAATGAACGCGCAGAACCTCTTCACGTCCGCGCACGTCAGGGCGTCCCACGATTACACGCCGGTCGAAGCGGCCAGGCCGCAGCAGCGCCGGATCGAGCACGTCGGGCCGGTTGGTCGCGGCGACCAGAATCACGCCGTCGTTGGACTCAAAGCCGTCCATCTCAACCAGCAGCTGGTTCAGGGTCTGCTCGCGCTCGTCGTGGCCGCCGCCGAGACCCGCGCCGCGGTGGCGTCCAACAGCGTCGATTTCGTCGATGAAGA
>PMAM01000144.1 GCA_003152595.1 Acidobacterium sp. | reverse complement strand
AATCGAGACATGGGGCACCCCGAGCTGCTATGCGGGGGTTGCTGCGATCTGCTGCATTTCTTCGAGGATGGCGTGGGTGGCGGCGGCGGGGTCGGGGGCCTGGGTGATGGGGCGGCCTACGACGAGGAAATCGGCGCCGGCGGCGAGGGCGGCAGCGGGGGTGGCGATGCGTTTCTGGTCGGCGGTTTGGGCGCCGGCGGGGCGGATGCCGGGGACGACGAGCGTCGCATTGGGGAAACGGCGGCGGAGGGCTGAGACTTCTTCGGCGCTGGTGACGAAGCCGTTGATGCCGGTGGCGGAAGCTGTTTCTGCGAGGTGCATGACCTGGGAGGCGGGCGAGTGATGGATGCCGATGGCGGCTAGCTGCTCCTCGTCCATGCTGGTGAGAACGGTGACGGCGAGCAACTGCGGGCCGTGGGCGAGGGCGGCGGCTTCGGCGGCGGCGTGGAGCATGGCGGGACCACCGGCGGCGTGAATGGTGAGGAGTTCGGCGCCGATGGTTGCGACGGAGCGCACGGCGCCGGCGACGGTGTTGGGGATGTCGTGGAGCTTGAGGTCGAGAAAGATGGAGTAGCCGCGATGGCGGAGTTCGCGAACGACGGCGTTGCCTTCGGCGAGGTAGAGCTCGAGGCCGACCTTGAACCAGCAGCACTGATCGCGGAGCTGGTCGGCGAGGGCCAGGGCGGGGGCGGCACTGGGGTAATCGAGAGCGACGATCAGGCGGGGGTCCATCACTTCATGGTGGCACAAAAAGGCAGGCAATAGGCAACAGGCAGTAGGCAACAGGAGGCAGGAGACAGGAGACAGGAGACAGGAGACACGGAGACATACACAGGCACTGGGGTAATCGAGAGCGACGATCAGGCTGGGGTCCATCACTTCATGGTGACGTGAGTGGGACAACCTGGCGAGAAGGTAATTACCCGAAAGAGCAATCCTGTTTCGTTGGGAAACGGTATCTAATGTTCACGGAGCGAGCGCCGAAACAGACGGCAGAGGACCAACTTTGTGAAGCCGACCCATACCGCGATCGAATCGCGTCTGAATTTCATTCAATCGGGGAACAGGCTCACGAATGATGGCCTCACTTCCGGTGGCGGGGTGGAACCGTTGTCCATTACGATCAACAGCGCGCTGGCGGTAAAGAATGGGGCTCATGAGCCGGGGCCTTGTCCAGGTGTACCGCCGGGAGCGAAGAATGGCGGGAGTGCGGCGGCTGAATCGACGCCGGAGCAGCGTCCGCGCTCGACCGGGGAGCTGGGAATCCGGAAGGCGATTGTCGAAGAGCTGGCGCTGAAGGCGCTGTATCTGACAGGCGCGCTGTCGACGCGGGAGCTGGCGGGGCAGATGCGGGTGAGCGTGAATGTCGCCGATGAGCTGGTGGGGCGGTTGAGGACGGATCAGCTGTGCCAGGTGACGGGCATGGCGGGAAATCTGCCGACGGTGGTGTTGACGGACCAGGGCAGGAAGCGCGCTGCGGAGCTGTTGTCGCAGGGCCAGTACACAGGCGCGGCACCGGTGTCATTGGCGAGCTATGTGGTGCAGGTGCGCAAGCAGAGCGTGCGGCACATGGTGGTGCACAAGGCCGATGTGGAGCGCGCGTTTGGGGATCTGATTATCGACAGCAAAGTTCTGGGACAGATCGGGACGGGGCTGAATTCGGGCGCGTCGATTTTTGTGCATGGGCCGGCGGGGGTGGGGAAAACCGCGATTGCGGAGACGATGTCGCGGGTGCTGGCGGAAGACCATGTATGGATTCCGCACGCGGTGGAAGTGGATGGGCAGATGATCGCGGTCTACGACCCGATGATTCACAAAGAGGTGAATTGGGACGGGGGCGAGGGGCACGATGAGCGCTGGGTGCGCTGCCAGCGGCCATCGGTGATGGTGGGGGGCGAGCTGACGATCGAGATGCTGGACCTGCAGTTCAATGCGAATACGAAGTACTACACGGGTCCGGTGCAGATGAAGGCGAACAACGGCGTGCTGATCATCGACGACTTTGGCCGGCAGCGCGTGCGCCCCGAGGACCTGCTGAACCGCTGGGTAGTGCCGCTCGATCGCGGCATCGACTTCCTCACCATGGCCGGCGGCCGAAAAATCGAAATTCCCTTCGAGATGCTGGTCGTCTTCTCCACCAACCTCGATCCCGCCGACCTGGTCGATGCAGCCTTTCTGCGCAGGATGCAGACCAAGATTCGCGTCGACACGGCGACCGACGATCAGTTCCGTCAGATCTTCCGCAGAGTTGCGGCGCGCCGCGGCCTCAACGTCGACGAAGGTGCGCTCAACGACCTCATCCGCGCCATCCGCGAAGGTCTCCATCAGGAGCTGCGCGCCTGCCAGCCGCGCGACCTCGTCAATCAGGTGTGTTGGGCGGCGCAGTACGAGGATCGCCGGCCGATCCTGGACCGCGCTTCCCTGTTCGGTGCCATGGAGGCCTATTTCCTCACGCCGAAGGCGTAAGGAACGAAGCCCGGACAGCACCGCATTTGAGCGCAGAGCGCCTGGCGTTGAGTCCGATCCATCAGCTGAGAATCACCACAGGAATGCGCGCTTTGCGCGTCCGCGCTTCGCCCATTGCAATGACCCTTCGATTTACCATCAAGGGGTCGCGATGCGGTCGCACCGATACACCTTCACGATTGCTATGACCGGCATCAGCCGGATGCTGCTGGTGCGGGACTGGCTCATGGGGCGGACCCTGCGCCCGATTGAGGACGGCGGCAACGGTCAGGCGACCGTGGAGCGGCATCGGATCTCCAGCGGCAGGAATTCCCTCGATGCCGTTTGGGCGCGGCCGGCCCAGGCTCCGGTGCGAGCTGTGATTCTGATCTGTCACGGGATTGGCGAGACGGTGGAGCATTGGCTCGGCGTTCAGGAGCTGCTGGCGGCCCATGGGGCAGCATCGCTGGTTTTCGACTATTCGGGCTACGGCCGAAGCAGCGGCCGCATCGAGGCCGCCCAGTGCGAGACCGATTCGGTTGCGGCCTTCGAGCACCTCGAGGGCCTTGCTCCCGGCGCGGAGATCGCGGTGCTGGGGTTTTCTCTGGGGAGCGGCATCGCCGCGGCTGTGATGAGCCGGGTGCGGGCCAGCCGGCTGGTCCTTTGCGCGGGCTTCACTTCGTTCCGCGCGGCGGCGCATTCTCTCGGAGTCCCGCGAGGCCTGGAGCCTTTCATCCCGCCGCTGTGGCACGTCGAAGAGGCGCTGCGCGAGTGCCGCCTCCCCGTGCTGGTTGTCCATGGAGAGAAGGACCGCTTGTTTCCGGTGAAGATGGCGGCGGAGTTGGCGGAGTGCTGCCAGGCGGAAACCATCATCGTGCCGAAATTGGGCCACGCGGAGCCCTATCACCGCCCGCAGACCGCGTACTGGGGACCCATCGTGACCTGGATCGAAGGCAACCGCTGAACCCTCGCTGCCAAGCCGCTGGCCCCAGCCGTGGACGGATCGGACGTAACAGCGCGATCCCGGTCCCGCAAGCGCGGGTTCAGGCTGGGGTCCGTAGGGGCAGGAAAACCCCGGAGATTAGCGGGACGGCTCGAGGCCGGCAGGCATCAGGAGCTGAGCCAGCTCGTCCTGCGGTCCAATCAGCTCGACCTTCACGGGAGCGAGGCCCTCATCGGTGAAGCCGAGCACATTGGCCGCGGCCTTCGAGAGGTCAATCACGCGGTCTTCCGGGACCGGACCACGGTCATTCACGGTGACGATAACCGACTTGTGGTTGCTGAGGTTCGTCACCCGCAGCACCGAGCCGAGCGGCAGCGTGCGATGGGCGCAGGTGAGCTGGTGAGGATCGAAGGGCTCACCGCTGGCGGTGGCGCGACCCTCAAAGAACTTGCCGTACCAGGAGGCGACGCCAAGCTGGTACCAGTGATGGCGGCTGACGATGATCTGGGGATTGAGGTGAGTGGCCGGAGAAGCGGCCTGCGCGCCGGCAACGCCCAAAAGAGTGGCGAGAAGTGCACCGGCAAAAGTCCATAATCGATGGGGGCGAGTGGCGTTATCTGATCGTGCGGTAGCGTTCATGCTCCTCCTCCTGAAATTGTATGTATCTTGTGCCTGTAAGTCAAACAAGTTGAACCATTTAACTCAACAGAACACTTGCGTACTTCGTGCCTTTGTGGTAGTCCGGAAAGCGGATTTGACTACCAAAAACAACAGGGGTCTTTTCTCCGGAAGTCTCACAAGGAACAAGCCGAAGGAAAAGACCTGATAAGTACGATGACGGAATGCGGCAGCGTGCTGCCAACCGATAAATATGAACCCAATTTTGCGCGCCAACCTCAATGATGTCAAGAAGATGCACGAGTCGGCATTAACCCCGGCAGTACTTACTATCGCGGGTTACGACCCATCCTCCGGCGCCGGGGTCACGGCTGACCTCGAAGTCTTTCGGGATCATGGTGTTCCAGGCGTATCAGCCATTACAGCCCTCACTGTGCAGGCTCGCAGTGGTGTTCGGCGTGTAGAGCCCCTCAATTCAGCCTTGTTGCTGGAAACACTGGAGTTGCTGGCGAAAGAAGTGGAAATTGCCGGCGTGAAGATCGGGATGCTGGCGACAGCAGAACTCGCAAACGCGGTGACTAAATTTCTGTTGCGGGCCCGGATTCCCCGGCAGAAGGTAGTCCTGGATCCGGTGCTCCGGTCGACCTCGGGTGCGGAACTGCTCGATTCAGAAGGACTTCATGTGCTTCGCGAGGAGCTGTTACCGCTGGCGGGATGGGTTACTCCCAATGTCGATGAGGCGGCTGCGCTGTCCGGAGAAGAGACATCGGGGCGGCCGAAGGTACCCGAGTTGGCGAGACGGATCGCGCTCCTGGGCGGTTCGGACCTGAACGTCGTCGTCACGGGCGGCCACCTGGAGCCCCCCGACGATTTCCTGCTGGAGGCCGGGGGACGGGAGACATGGTTCCCTGGGACACGCGTCGAGACGACATCGGTGCATGGGACCCATGGCACGGGCTGCGTCTTTTCGTCGGCCCTGCTCTGCCGGCTTGTGCTCGGAGATGGTCCGGTGGAGGCCGTCCTGGGAGCGAAGGAGGCGGTGGTGCGGAGATTGCGCGGTCAGCCAGTGGCTGGCGGCCGGTAGCGCGCAGCGTCCAGAACACCGGCTGGAGAGTTCTGAATTCCCGTGCAAGGAACGCCTGGCCGATTCGTTCTAAAGAAGGAGGTGGCCTGCGATGAAGTTCCTGCTTGGTGCC
This sequence comes from Acidobacterium sp., assembly GCA_003152595.1. GTDB lineage: Bacteria > Acidobacteriota > Terriglobia > Terriglobales > Acidobacteriaceae > Palsa-343. The sequence continues at coordinate 11,571 of PMAM01000144.1, read as the reverse complement.
ATTTTGTTGGTCGTCAGCAGCTGCCCGGCGGTGGCAGCGAAGCCCGGGGCTGTGAGCGCGGCGGATCAGGCCGAGGTCACAAAGGGGAACAACGCCTTCGCCCTCGACCTGTACGGCCATCTGCGCGATCAGAAGGGCAACCTGTTCTTTTCGCCGGAGAGCATCTCGACAGCCTTCGCCATGGCTGACGGCGGGGCGCGCGGCCAGACGGCGGCGGAGATGGCGCGGGTCTTCCACTTCACCCTGCCCGCGGATCAGCTGCATCCGGCCATGGGCGCGCTGCTCGCGGACATGAATGCCCCGCACCCGGGCTATGATCTGCACGTCGCCGACGCTCTCTGGGCGCAGCAGGACGCGCGCTTCCTGCCCAACTACCTCCAGCTCATGCAAAGCGACTATGGCGCGGACTTCCATCGCGTGGATTTCAAGACGCAGCCGGAAGCGGTACGCGGGACGATCAATCGCTGGGTCGAGCAGCAGACCAACAACCGAATTCAGAACCTGATCGGACCGGGCGTGCTGACTCCGATGACCCGTCTGGTGCTGACGAATGCGATCTACTTCAAGGGAACCTGGCGCAACCCGTTCGAGAAGGGCGCTACGCAGGACGGGGAGTTTCATCTCTCCGCCGCGCAGACCGCAACAGCGCCCTTGATGCATCGCACCGGCGCTTATCGCTATTACGACGGCGGCGCCTTCCAGGAGCTGGAGCTTCCCTACGAGGGCGACGATCTGGCAATGGTGGTCCTGCTGCCGAAGCAAACCGACGGCCTGCCTGCGCTCGAGCAGCGATTCACAGCAGCAGCGGCGCAGCAATGGATCGATGAGCTCGCCCCGGCGCACAAGGTGATCCTCACGCTGCCGCGCTTTACCATGACACAGCAGTTTGAGCTGAGCGGCACCCTGTCGGCAATGGGCATGCCACAAGCGTTCACTCCGGCAGCCGATTTCTCTGGCATGACTGGCAAGCCGGAGCTCTCCATCTCCGCAGCCATCCACAAGGCATTCATCGACGTGAACGAAGAGGGCACCGAAGCCGCGGCAGCGACGTCAACAGTGATGGTTGCGACGGCGATGCTCAGGCCGGCACAGGAGCCACCGCCCATTATCTTCCGCGCCGATCATCCCTTCCTGTTCATGATCCGCGACACAAAGACGGGCGGCATTCTGTTTATGGGGCGTGTGGAGGACCCCAGGAAATAGCTCAGATCGTCGTCCAGTCCAAAATCACCTTGCCGCAGTTGCCGCCGATCATCGCTTCAAAGCCCTTCTCATAATCCTTGTAGCTGAAGCGGTGCGTGATTACTGGCGAAATGTCCACCCCCGAGGTCACCAGCACCGACATCTTGTACCAGGTCTCGTACATTTCGCGTCCGTAAATGCCGCGCACGGTGAGCATGTTGAAGATGATCTTCCGCCAGTCCGTTTGCATCGGCTTCGACGGGATGCCGAGCACGGCGATCCGCCCGCCGTGGCACATGTTGTCGAGCATTTCCGCAAAAGCAACGGGCGAACCGGACATCTCGAGGCCCACGTCGAACCCTTCCTGCATGCCGAGTTGCTTCTGAACCTGCGCGACCGGAGTCTCGCGTGGATCCACCGCCATCGTCGCGCCCATCTTGCGAGCCAGATCGAGCCGGAAGGGATTCAGGTCCGTAGCCACCACATAGCGCGCCCCAGCGTGCCGCACAATCGGGATCGCCATCAGCCCAATCGGACCCGCGCCCGAGATCAGCACATCTTCTCCCAGAACCGGAAACGCCAGCGCCGTGTGGACCGCGTTGCCGAAGGGATCGAAAATCGCCGCAATTTCTTCCGACACTCCCGCGTGATGACGCCAGATGTTCGTCATCGGCAGCGTAATGTATTCCGCAAATGCGCCCGGACGATTCACGCCCACCCCCGACGTGTAAGCGCAAAGATGCCGGCGGCCAGCAAGGCAATTGCGGCAGCGTCCGCAGGTCACGTGGCCTTCGCCGGAAACCAGATCCCCGACTTTGAAATCGGAAACGTTCGGCCCGACCCCCGCGATCTCGCCGACGAACTCGTGCCCGATCACCATTGGCACCGGGATCGTCTGCTGCGCCCACTCGTCCCACTGATAAATGTGCACGTCGGTGCCGCAAATGCCGGTACGGCGGACGCGGATCAGGACGTCGTTGATGCCGTATTCGGGCTCCGGCACATCCTGGAGCCAAAGGCCGCGTTCCGCGCGGGCCTTCACCAGTGCTCGCATGCGTCTCCTGCTGGACGAGGCTCATGCCTCGTCAATCGTTCCATGCCGCGACGCAGACATGCGCGCAGCACGAATCACCTCTCTGAGGGTACGGCATTCGGCCGCATCACGGGGCCGCGGAGACAACCGTGCTCTCGCTCAGCGCCCTATTTTGCGATCGCCTCCAGCGTCGAAGACGCATGGTCGATCGCTCCAGTTAGAACCGTCATTTGTGCCTGTGCCCGCGCCACATCCTTTGCGTCAATCGCTTCGTTCACCCCCGGGATGACGACGGCCGCGTATCCCGTGTATTCGCCCGGCGCGTAAATCGTGTGCTTAAACCAGGGCCGGTTGGGCAGACCCGCCGCCGACAGGAACTCTTCCTCCACGTCACGGAGCTGGGCATTCAGCGCAGTTAGTTGCTGCGGCGCATCCGACGCGGCGGCCTGCTGTTTCGCACGCACCTTCTCCGCCAACTGCGTGAACTTCTCTGCCGCGGCTTTGGCCTGAGTGAAGTCGAGGCCCGTGACTCCCGCGTCCTCGGCCTTTTTCTGTGCCGCGTCCAGGTACGCGGAGATTTCCTTGCCGTAGGTCACGTAATCGTAGGGCAGCACGTCGGCGTCGGCCATGTGCAGCACTTCAAGGCCGAAGACCCGCGCCATTTCCTGCTCGTAGACGAATGTCGGATCGGCGTTCATCACGAACCACGCATAGTTATCGAAAACGGAGTGGTAAACGCCGTAAGGTCCGCCGGAGCCGATGTCCGTCGAGGGCACTCCGAGGTGCTGGATGAAGGGCGTGAAGTCGGAACCGGAGCCGAGGTCGCCCACGCGGACGTCATGATCGATGTTGGCAGCTTCCTGGCTCGCATGTTCCTCGACGCCGAGATGATGGCGCGCGGCGGCGTCGGCCTGGGACTTCTTCCACTGGTCGTAGACCGTGCCGCCCTTCGGGCTGGGCACTTCTTTGGTGACGTTACGGATGAATTCCTTGAGAGAAGGAACGGCGGAAGCGTCGAAGTTCGGTCCGGAGACGCCGACGTCGGTATTGAAATAAGCAACGGCGTGCGCCAGATGATTCGCGTGATCCTCCGCCCATTCCGTCGAGCCAATCAGCCCTTCCTCTTCCGCATCCCAGGAGCAGAAGACGATCCGCCGCTTCGGCTTCCATCCGGTCTTGAGTAATGCGCCGATGCCATGCGCCGCTTCGAGCATAGCGGCGGTGCCGCTGTTGGGATCGACCGCCCCGTACACCCACGCGTCGCGATGATTGCCCGCAACCACCCACTCATCGGGAAACTCCGTGCCGGCGACCGTGCCGATCACGTCCCAGATGGTCGAGTATTCGTAATCCATCTTGAGATCCATGTGGACCTTCACGCCGGGCCCGACGTGATAGGTGAAGGGCAGCGCGCCCTGCCATTCGCGCGGCGCGTCCGGCCCGCCCAGGTGCTCAAGGATCGGCGAAGCATCGTGGTAGCTGAGCGGCTCGGATGGAATGGTCGGCAGGCTCGTGACTTTGTCCAGCGGCAGCCGCTCCGAGGCGGGCAGATCGGGCCGCGACGCGATGCCGGGGGTGAGCGCGTCGCCGGGATACTTGAACATGAACTGGACGGATCCACGCTGCACCGCGGTCGCCGGCCGCCACGCACCATGCGGATACATGTCGCCGCGATAGTAGCCGTCGTCGGCCGGATCGGAGTAGATCAGAACCCCGGCCGCGCCCTGTTGCTGCGCGATGTACACCTTCACGCCGCGGAAGTTCCCGCCATAACGGCAGAGAACGATCTTGCCGTGGAAGTCGATGCCCAGCTCTTTCAGCTTCGTAAAGTCCTCGGGTCGGCAGTAATTCGCGTACACAACTTCGCCCGTCACGTCGCCGGAGGGGGACGAGCCGTTGAAAGCGGGCGTGACGCGCGGATCGTTCTGGAAAGGCTCGTTGCCGTCGACGTGCTCCGGCGTAGGGCCGGTCATCAGCAGCTTGCCCTCCGCGTCGTACGCTTCGACCTTCACCGATTTGGGGAGATTCAGCCAGGCCTTGTAGGGAACGATGCTCGTCTCGAGTCCCGCCTCCTTGAATTTCGAAGCGACGTACTGGGCCGTCTTGTAGTCCTCCGGTGAAGCCGCGATGTGCGGCTCAGCGGTGAGAGTCTTCAGTTCCTCGCCTGCAAGTTTGGCGTCGGGAACAGCAAGAAAGGTCTGATCGGTGTGCGCCTCTTCCGCCGCAAAGTCGTGGTAGCCGAGAACCGAAGAAGCCGGCGTCGTCGATTGGGCGCCGAGGAAGAACAGCGTTGGAAGAACCAGAGCGGCAACGGAGAGGACGGGAACGCGCGAAGACATCAGTCGGACTTCTCCTGGATGTGAGGATCGACGGCGGGCTGAACAAGCAGGGTATCACCGGAGTTGCTCGCGGAATTCAACCAGAGATCGACGGGGGCGCCATCCCCGCCTCCGGAAAGCCGAAGCGACGTGTTCGACCCTCCTCCCGGTTCGGCGAACCGTCCCCTGGCAGGAGACAGAAACTCGAGCTGGAGCATCGATGCATGTAGGCCCGATGTGCCGGGGCGCAATCCTGAAAATCGCCACCGCTACAGGACCTGAATCGATCGCTGGAGGAGAGAAGAAATGAGAAAACTATTTGCCGGTTTTTGCTGCGTCGCCCTGTGCTGCATGCCTGCGATGGCACAGAAAAAAGCACCGATGACCGATCAGCAGTTCGTTGACTTCGCTGCGCAAACAGACATGGTCGAGGCCAACCTCGGGCAGCTGGCGCAGACGTCTTCCGATTCGCAGTCGGTCAAGGACTATGGACAGATGCTGGTAACCGATCACACCAAAGACTTTTCCGATCTGCACGCCGCTGCGCAGCAGGCCAGCCTCACCGTTGCGGATGCAATCGACGCCACGCACAACAAGCAGATGATCGATCCTTTTCAGAAGCTGAAAGGAGCCGCATTCGATCGCAAGTTCGCCCAGGAGATGACGGCTGGCCACGAGAAAGCGATCGCGGTTTACAAGAACGAAGCCGACAATGCTCAGAACCCCGCGATCAAAACCTACGCACAGAACGCGCTCCCCGTTCTTCAGAAGCACGAGGACGCTGCAAAAGATCTCGCGAAGAAAAAGTAGCGTTCCTTCTTCAGCGATAACAGCTCACCCGGCCTGCGGATGGTACCCGCAGGCCTTGCTTTGCCTGCCTTGCCCTCCGACGGCGTCACAGCCGGTTGAGCCACTCGTCCTTCCACTTAATGTTGCATCCGAGGCTCGGGTGCTGGTCCGGGCTGACAGCTTCGCCCGCAATCACCGCTTTGAGAGCGGCACGCAGATCGCGCCCGGTCACCGGAATGTCGTTGCCGGGACGACTTGAGTCGAGCTGCCCGCGATAAACCAGGGAGCCCGGCCCATCGAACAGGAAGAAATCCGGCGTGCAGGTGGCGTCGAACTCGCGCGCGACCTCCTGGGTAGCGTCGTAAAGATAAGGGAAGACGAACCCCAGCTTCAGAGCCTGTTCGGCCAGCGACGCAGGTGCATCGTCCGGATAGTTCTCCGCATCGTTGGACGAAATCGCGACGAACCCGATGCCGGAGTTGCGGAAGTCGACCGCCAGTTGCGCCAGTTGCTTCTCGACGTGTTTGACGAAGGGACAATGGCAACAAATGAACATTACGAGCAGCCCTTTGGGTCCCATCAGCAAGGACTGAGTATGGAGTTGGTTGCTGCGAACGTCCTTAAGGGAAAAAGGCGGAATCTGCGTGCCGAGCGCGAGCATGGCGGATTCAGTGCGAGCCATCTTTGAAACCTCCAACGGATCTAGGGTAACGCGGCAACGGAGTTGAGAAGGCAGAACAGCTCAACGGTCGGAGAGAGCCTCACTGATAAAGAGGAGACGCACGGAGTCGAACGCCGGATGCGGGCCCTGCAGCAGCGAAACTATTTCGGCGGCGTTCCGTCTTCGTGGACAGCAGTGGAACAGATGGAATCGATGACAACGACTTCCATTGCTGAGGTACGAGTATGGGATCTTCTTGTGGTTTTTCTGCCCTGGATTTTCGCAGCAGGTTGTCGAAGCTCGGCGTTTTCGTCGCTTGCCTTCTGATGGTTCTCCTCGCCATTCCTCCCCAGGCTCTCGCGAAAACCAAACCGCTGAACGCAACCACCGCACACTCTCGCATTCTGAAACGGGGCATCGATAATCCGATCGGAGTGGAGCTGAGCAACGGCATCGAGCTGATGGGAAGAATCATCGCCATCAACACAGACTCCTTCACCATACAGTTGTTCAACGATCCGGAGCCGGTCACGGTGAACTACGCCGATGTGATCGATCTGCGGACGGGGCCAACGCGCGGCTTCTGGATCATGACTGCGGTGGGGGTTGGGGCTGTGGCCGGCATGGCAATCTGGGGCTTCGCACACGTGCACAATCTTCAGCAACAAAATCAGCTGCCGAATATGCCAACGCCGCAACCGATCCCTTAATCCAGTCGCGGTTATGCTGGTGGCGTGAGCGCGAAGCGCAGCTTCGAGGGTACGCTGCGGCCCGACGGCACCGGCCTGAACTGGACCGTCATCACGGTTCCGTTCGATCCGGCGAAGGCATGGCCGAAACGGCAGCGCCTGCGCGTGCGGGGCACGATCAACGGATTCGCGTTTCGCACCTCGCTGTTCCGCGCGCGCGACACCAGCTACATTCTCCTGGTCAACAGGAAGATGCAGAAGCAAGCCGGAGTCCGGCAGGGCACGTGGCGGCGGTTGTGCTCGAGCCGGATCTTGAGGAACGCCCACAATCCACACCGCGCGAACTGGAGAAGCTGCTGCGGCAGAACCGCGCCCTGAGCAGGTTCTATGAACAGCTCAGTGATTCGATGCGGAAGGCAATCATCGATCAGATCGAGCAGCCAAAGAGCGCGGAAGTGCGCGCGGGACGGGCGGAGCTGTGGGTGGAGCGAATGATGCTGGCCATCGATGGCGAGCGGGTGACTGCGCCCATTCTGGAGGCAGCGTTTCAGCGCCATCCTCGAGCCCGCGACGGATGGCAGGCCATGACGCCGATCCAGCGGCGTGGCCACCTGATGGGGATCTTCTACTACCAAAGTCCGGAATCGCGGCAGAAGCGGGCGCAGAAGGCGATTGAAGAGGCCCTGCGGGCTGCAGAGAAGGGGCGGCGAGAACGCGCACCCACAAAGGCTGGCTTCAGCGAATAGAGATTGAGTTGAGCCGGAAGCCGGCAGGCCAGCAGGCGGCAGGGTGATTGTCGCGGACCGAACGTGCAGCGAGCCCGAGCGCTGCACTCAGGGGCAGCCTTGCTTCCCGGGATTGTGGGTTTGTTTCTTCGCCGTGCGATTCGCAGAGCCGATGGACGCTGGCGATCCGAGTTGTGAAGGCGTTCCCGGGGGGTTCAATCGCCCCCCAATAAATCAATGAGTTAATCGGAATGCCGCTCAGTGTCGAGGGCAGAGGAGGAAGCTGCGGCGCAGGACTGAAAGGCGGCAGGAAGAGAAGCTCCGGTACGCCGGTAATGCTGTGTATTTAATACTTAGATAATACCGTCGAGGAAATATTTGACCCCACTTTAGCAGCTATAGTCCTCAATGTATGGCGGAGTCTGTACCACAGTGGTGGGCAGAGTCATACAACTTTTGTTGAGGAGTACTTCAGTCATGAAGGCCGTCAAGACCCTAATTCTCGGATTGTGTATTGCAGGCGCGACCGCTGCTTTTGCGACCTCGCACATCGGTTCGGTTCCAATGAACTCGAGCCATCAGGCGACCGTGGCAGCCATGCCGATTCCGCGCTGCGNNGGTCGGTGGCGGCCATGCCGATTCCGCGGTGCAGCCCCAATTCGACCGGCTGCAGCAACGGCTGGAAAGTCTAGAGATTCGATAGGAACTACGGTAACCGCGCTACCACGAAAGTGGCAGCGCGGTTCTTTGTTTTCTAGAGGTTTTCGCTTGAGTCGGTCATGTTACTTCGCTATCCTCAGAAGTCTGAGAGGAAGCGATGGTGCATCTTCAGGAGCTACTCATACGACTTGAGCCGATCCTTGTGGTGCTGGCGGCCTTTTCGTTTTTCAAATCCAGATCGGCGCAGCGGCTGCCAGCCATGGCGACGTACCTGGTTGTCCGGCTCGGCTCCCTCGCTTATCTCGAGATTGTCTACAATTTCGGCGGCGGGATTTCTGCGATCAACACCTTCCGTTATCAGGCTTATTTTTACGGCTACTGGGTCACCTACGTCGCAATCACCGTCTCGATCTTCTTTGTCACTCAGGAAGTCTTCAAACGCGTGATGGAACCCGTTCCCGGGTTGCGGCGGCTCGGTCTGCTGGCGTTTCGCTGGGTCAGCGTGGTTTCCATCGTCGTTGCAGTGGGCGCAATCGCGCTGCCTAACGCGCTCTCGGAACATAACCAGACGGGCGGTAAGATCGGACCCATTTGCCTGCAGACGATGCGGTGCGTGAGTGTGATGGAGCTTTGCCTGCTCGCGTTTCTGGCGCTCTCTATCCATTCTCTGGGCCGTTCCTTCCGCAGCCGCTTGTTCGGCCTTGGCCTGGGATTCGGATTGCAGGCCGCTGCCGATCTGGTTTCTGCCGCAATCCCTGTCCGTTGCCCGGGACTGATTTCCGCAGCCGACCTCGTCGATCAGGTGTGCACGACCGTAGTGCTGGTCACGTGGGTCGTCTACTTCCTGATGCCGGAGCCGGAGGCGGAGCGGAACATGATCGTTCTCCCGCCCAGCTCGATGCTCGCCCGCTGGAATGCTCTCGCGAAGGGTCTCGGACAGATGCCCGAACCGGTTATGGTGGGTGCGCCGACCGGCTTCTTCCTGCAGGACATCGAAGGGGTTGTCGATCGGGTGCTGGCCAAGAACCCTGTGGTTGCTCCCCGATAGGAGTTTCGTTTCCCACCCAAAAGCCCCGAGGAATCTCGGGGCTTTTGCTTTTGACGAAATGTGCAGCTGGCGCGCCGCGACGGCTTCATCGCTGCATGAAAATAGGCCGGACTGGCGTCCGGCCCAGGGATCGCTCGGGTGAAGCCGCGCTATTCGGCGGCGACGGCCTCGACGGCTACAAAGCGCCCGCGGGCGCCGCGGTCGATGAACTTCACGCGACCGGCGATTTTGGCGAAGAGCGTGTCGTCCGTGCCGCGGCCGACGTTAAGGCCCGGCTTGAGTTTTGTGCCGCGCTGACGAACGATGATGGAGCCACCCGTGACGACCTGGCCGGCAAAAATCTTGACTCCCAGCCGCTGTGCGTTGGAGTCGCGCCCGTTTTTTGAACTTCCTAAACCTTTTTTGTGTGCCATATCCTGACCTGAATCCGCGCGGGGCGGAGTTGAATGATGCTACGCGCGGTTAGGCGGTGTAGCTGTTGCCGTCGACCTGAATCTCGCTGATGCGCACCTGGGTGTAACCCTGCCGGTGGCCCTGGAGCTTCTTGTACTGCTTCTTGCGCTTGAAGTGGAAGACGAGGATCTTGTCGGCGCGGCCTTCAGAGACCACGGTGCCGAGGACCTTCCCCGACTGCGGCTTGACCAGCGAGCCCGGCTCGCCGGAGAAGGCGAGGACATCCGCAAACTCGACCGAGCCGTTGTTGCCGGGAGTGAGGCTTTCGACCTTCACCACATCGCCAGGGGCGACCCGGTACTGCTTACCACCAGTGCGGATGACCGCGTACATAATTCCTCCGGCGCCCGGCGGCGGACTGAACCGAAACGGCAGGCGCGATGAAAACTAAGCTGGGCGGAAACTGAGCTTCGATTCCGGCGGGAAACAGCCGGAACAATCCCGGAGACACGCGGGACAGGCAGAATCGCCAAACCTTGTTAGTTTATCGGGAAATCGAGCGGTGGGTCAATGCGGGCAACGCGATCAGGCACGCCGGCCGCCGCTGGTCCTCTACGATGTGGCTTTGCAGAAGCGACCGCTCTGTCTTCCGGGGCCCAGGATCGCCGAAGGGGTACCCCCCCAGGGTGGGTGCCTTGAGAAACCCTTTGTTTTCCGTTGCTCAAGGGTAATACCTCCCGGGTATTACCCAGTGCCCTGCCAGGAAGCTGCGATTTTCGGGAGCGTTCTCTTCGCGCCCCGGCAGGGTTGTGCCGCGTCGGGTCACCTGGATTTTCAAAGATCGGCGTGCGGAGATCCTGGGACCTCCGGGAACAGCAAAGGGGATCGTGTGCACGGCACACCATCCCCTTCTGTTTTAGGGTAGCGATGTGGGGAATTCCGCGGCAAGGGAAATCGGAAGGGCAGACAGTACGGAGGTACTGAAGGGCAGCGGAATCGCGTTTGGCGTTTGACGGCGAATCGACGATGGGGCACTCGGGACAACTGAACACCGGAACATTATTAAGGAGAAAGACCCCGTACTGAACATCGGGAGCTCAGCCCCAGCTCGATGAGTGCTTTGGCCTAGAGTCGCCAACCGATGTTGGGCTATGGCAAGATACGTGCCATAGATAACCGTGTATGGATCTCCGACAGGGGCGAAACGACAGCCGGACGACGAGGAGATAACGTCATTCACATGCCAGCAATAAAACTCGATCAACTCGCGGCAAAAGTTGGATTCATTGGCCTTGGACTCATGGGAAGCCGGCTCGCGCGGCGCTTGCACAGAGCCGGGTGGAATGTTCGAGCATGGAATCGCAGTCCACAACCGGCAGCTGAGATCAGCAAGGAAGGAATCGCCAGTGCACCATCCGTTTCGGAGCTCGTAACGGATTCAGATGTAATTCTTTCTTCCCTGGCGAATGATGCCGCCGTTCGGTCTGTTTACTTCGACAATGGAGGCGTCTTTTCCGCGGCAAAGCCGGGAACCGTCATCCTCGAAATGAGCACGATCTCGCCCGAACTGTCGCGCAACCTGCATCAGGAGGCCCGCACAAGACGTGTCAGCTTTCTGGATGTGGCCATCTCCGGATCGACGCCAGCAGTCGACGCCGGAACGATCACGCTGCTTGCCGGCGGCGACAAAGAGACCTTTGAGCAATGTGTCCCGATATTTGAATCCATCGCCAGGCAGTGGTTCCTGATTGGTCCGGGATCATCCGGCGTTCAGATGAAACTGGTCGTCAACCTTCTGCTCGGCCTCGACATGCAGGCGATCGCAGAAGCGGTTTCGCTCGGTGAGCACCTTCAGATCGATCGGAACGTATTGCTCGATGTCCTGTCGAAGACCGCGGTAGTNNCCGCTGCGGCTGATGAGCAAAGACATGGATCTGGTGATGGATGCCGCGAGGGCGTCCGGCGCTGATTTGCCTGCGGCCTCCGTCGCCCAATCTGTACTGGCGTCCGTTGTCTATTCGAGCGGCAACCTGGATTTGGCCGCCATAACCCCGTATGTCATCGGTCGAGAGA
>PMAM01000288.1 GCA_003152595.1 Acidobacterium sp. | reverse complement strand
AAGATGCGGTAGAGCGGCTCCTGGAAGTCGCCGGTGTCGAGGCCTTCGGCGGCGCGCTGCGCGATCAGGTCAGAGAAGAGAAACCAGGCAGCCGCGAGGAGGAACCAGATCAGCGCGTTGAGGCGCTCGAGGAAACTCACGCGGTTGCTCCGAAAAGAAATGCGGTGCGCTGGAGGGGAGTCATCAGGGCTCTAAATGCCTGCCTGGAATCAGACGGTGTAAAACTGCGCGATGTTGCGGAACTTGTCGTAGCGGCGGCGAAGGAGATCGTCGATCGAGAGCGTTTTTAGTTCCCTGAGATGCCAGCGAAGTTTCTCAGCGAGAAACTCGGCGGCTCTTGCGGGATCGTTGTGCGCGCCGCCCTCGGGCTCCGGAATGACGTCATCGACGCAGCCGAGGGAGCGAACGTCGGAGGCGGAGATGCGCATCGCTTCGGCAGCCTTGTCCTTGAAAGCCGCATCGCGCCACAAAATGGCGGCGCAGCCTTCCGGCGGAATGACAGAGTAGATGGCGTTCTCGAAGATCAGGACGCGATCGGCGACGGCGAGTCCCAGCGCGCCCCCGGAGCCGCCCTCGCCGGAGATGACGGCGACGATGGGCACGCGCAGACGCGACATTTCGCGCATATTGCGAGCGATGGCTTCGGCCTGGCCGCGCTCTTCGGCCCCGATGCCCGGATATGCTGCCGGCACGTCGATCAGGGACAGCACGGGGCGTGCGAACTTCTCGGCGATCTGCATGCAGCGCAGTGCCTTGCGATAGCCCTCGGGATTCGGCATCCCGAAGCGGCGGTTCACCTTGTCTTTGGTGGAGCGGCCCTTGAGATTGGCGATCACCATCACTTCCTGGCCGTCGAAGCGCGCCATGCCGCAGGCCATCGCGGGATCGTCGCCGAAGGAGCGGTCGCCGTGAATCTCGGAGAAATCGGTGCAAATCCGCTCGATGAAATCCATGGGGTAGGGCCGTTGCGGGTGGCGTGCCAGTTCGGTTTTCGCCCATTCCGGAGATAGCGGTGGCGGATTGGTTTCTGGCTGATCGGTCATTAGAGGGAGGCGGTCCGAGATTGATTGTATGGATGGGAGCAGGGCGGGGCAAATGCGCCGGGTGTATCGCTGGATTCGCTAAGATCGGCGCAGGAGAGTGCCATGGCCAGACCGGTGGCCGTTGTGACAGGAGCATCGAGCGGAATCGGAGAGGTGTTTGCGCGAAGGCTGGCGGCTGATCAGGACCTTCTGCTGATTGCCCGCCGCCGAGACAGGCTGGAATCCCTCGCATCGGAGCTGACAGCGCAGACCGGCGCGCGCGTGGAGGTATTGGAGGCCGATCTGGCAGGTGAGCAGGGCCTGACGATCGCGGCGGAGCGGATCGGCGCCGAGCGAAATCTGGATCTGCTGGTGAACAACGCGGGCTTCGGCCTGTCCGGGTACTTCTGGGAGACCGATCGGGACCGGCAGGAGGAGATGCACCGGCTGCATGTGATGGCGGTGATGCGGCTGTGTCACGTGGCGTTACGAACAATGGTGGCGAGGAATACGGGCGGCATTATTAACGTAGCTTCGGTGGCGGCCTTCGTGCACGCGCCCGGAAGCGCGAGCTACGGCGCGACCAAGGCGTGGGTGACGCACTTTACCGAAGGCCTTTATCTGGATTTGAAGGCGGCAGGATCGGCGGTGAAGGTTCAGGCATTGTGCCCGGGCTTCACGTACTCGGAGTTTCACGATGTCCTGCGACGCGACCGAACGAAGCTGGCGCCGAAGTCCTGGTGGCTCGATCCGAATTTCGTGGTCGAGGAGTCGTTGCGCGGTTTGCAGCGAGGGCAGTTGTTCGTTGTACTGGACTGGAAATACAAAACGCTGGTCAACATGGTTTCGCGGCTGCCGGTTGGATTGCGGGTCTGGGGTGAAGGGAAGCGGAACAGGAAGTAAGCGAGCACGGCTGAACTCGACCGTCGGGTTGGTCGGTTTGCGAGACCGATGCGTGGCTCAGTTATCCCGGTGTTTGCGCATGTAGACTTCGAATTTTTTCGCGGCGCGGCGGCGCTTCCAGCGGTAGTAGCGGTTGCGCAGGCCGAAGAGGGTCTCGCTGCCGGCAATGGCGAAGCCGCGGCGCGGAGAAAACTTGATATAGAGGAAGCCGAACAGAGCGCCGCCCAGCTGCGAGAACGCGACAATCTTCTGTTCGGAGAAGAGCATGGCCAGCGCGATGAGCATATACACCGCGACCAGGTATTTTGCCTTGATGGTGATGGGCAGCGGAAACATCATGAACGGCGTGTCGGCATAGAGAACGCCGATGGCGGCCAGCAGCCCGAAGATTCCACCCCAGCAGGCGTAGAGGGGCGCCGCATATTGTGGCATTGCGAGGTAGAGCAGCAGAGCGGCGAGGCCGGCTCCGAAAACAGAGACGAAGAACAACTCGGCAAGCCAGCGCGAGCCGTGGTTCGATTCGAGCAGGCTGCCGAGGAACCAGAGCGAGAGCAGCTCGAACGCGGTACTGAGAATCCCCACGTGAATGACGCAGTAGGTGAGAAGCTGCCAGATCCAGAAGTGGTGCAGGACCATGATCGGGTCGAGGATCAGCAGTGCGGCGACGTCTGCGTAGAGCGTGTGAGCGGCTGCATGCAGGATCAGCAGGAGGAAAAAGGCGGCCAGGTTCCATAGAACCAGGGTGCGCGTAAAGCCGCGGAAGTCGGGGAAGCCGAGAACGCCGCTGGAAAGACGAGGCACGAGGGATATTGTCTCATTCACGCCAGCCTTGCCCAACCGGCGCCATGGAGACGTGCAGCCCGTCCACGCAATCCGGGTGTGAGCCTTCTGCGCGCTCAGTGATACACGGCCGGAATGAAGTTCTGCTCGTGGATCGGCGGTCGCGTGTACTTCCTGCGGTCGAGTTCCGGCAGCTTCAGCTTCTCCGGAAGCAGCTCCCTGTACTCGATGCGGCCGAGCAGGTGGTGGATGACGTTGAGGCGAGCGCGTTTCTTGTCGTCCGCGTTGACCACAAACCACGGCGCCTGACGCGTATCGGTCATGGCGAACATCTCGTCCTTGGCGCGCGAATATTCCGCCCAGTGCCTCCGGGATTCGAGGTCCATCGGGCTCAGCTTCCAGCGCTTCATGGGATTCTCGATACGCTCGCGGAAGCGGCGCTCCTGCTCTTCGTCGCTGACCGAGAACCAGTACTTGACGAGGATGACGCCGGAACGGATCAGCATGCGCTCGAACTCCGGGCAGCTGTGCATAAACTCCTGGTACTGAGCCTCGTTGCAGAAGCCCATCACCCGCTCCACCCCGGTGCGGTTATACCAGCTCCGGTCGAAAAGGACCATCTCGCCGGCGGCCGGCAACTGCGCCACGTAGCGCTGGAAGTACCACTGGGTCTTCTCCCGCTCAGTGGGCGTGCCCAGTGCGACGACGCGGCAGATGCGCGGATTCAGCGTCTCGGTGATGCGCTTGATGGCACCGCCCTTGCCGGCGGCGTCGCGGCCTTCGAAGAGAACAACCACGCGAAGCCCTTCGTGGCGGATCCACTCCTGCAGCTTGACCAGCTCAATTTGCAACCGCCGCAGTTCCTTTTTGTAGCTGAACTTTTTCGAGGCGCCGTTTGCCACCCCGTGCCTGCCTGAACCATGCTTGCCGTTGTTTGCCACTGCATCACCCCGCGAGGCGCGAGTCTGCATCTGCAGGCTGGCACCGCACTCGTCCTTTGTCTTATCGGCAGGTTCTGCGGGGGAAAGCCGACGAGCAAGGAAGAAATCCACACCGCGCATTCCGAGCCGCTGCGCATATGGCCCAAACGGGCCATATGGGTCCACGGCCTTTTGCCGTTAAAGAATCACAGAGCGATGTTCTTCAAGGCCAGAACCCGATGGGTGGGT
>PMAM01000100.1 GCA_003152595.1 Acidobacterium sp. | reverse complement strand
CTATGCTCTGAACGAAGCTCCGCCCTGGGGTGGGTACGATCAGTGGTTCTACACGCGGAACATGTACGCGGGGCCGCCCGCGTCGGTGCCGAACGGCACGTGCGTGACGGACGAACGTCTGGGGGCACCGCAGGTCTGTCACCGTGCCCCCGGAAAGTGGGAGCTGTGCCGCTGCCAGCTGATCTGCGTAATGCTTCGTCGCCGCCTGGTTTGCAGCCGACGGATCCCCGCTGAGGTTCAGCGCGCCGCTCAGCGTTCCTCCGGCCAGCGGCAGCCACGAGCCGTTCAGCGATGCGATCGCGCTGTCCAGGTACGACTTCGAAACCGGCTGCACCGCAATCGTCGACGGCTGCAGCTGGGCCCGCACCGAAGCAATCGAAGCATTCCCAGCCGACGGAACCACCCAGTACTCCTGATTCACCGTTCCATCGTTCAGGTGGTAGACCGCCGTGTAGTAAGTGCCCGTGGGCAGCGCGGCGGCGTTCGGCGTCAGGTTCACGCTGACATATCCGTCCGCTCCAATCGGCGCGCTCATCGTTCCGGCCGCTACAGCCTGATTCTGCGGAGTTGTGAACGCGGGCCAGTTCAACAGCAGCGTTCCTCCGGCCGGTGTTCCGTCGGCGCGGTACACCGTGCCCTGAACCGTCGTTGTTTGGATCTGCGCGCTCATGCGCGGCGGAAGGATGGCGACCGCCACTGCCAGCAGTCCCAGTGCCGCCCGCCAAACCGGGACGACAGCCTTCTTCCGCTCTTCGTAATCTCTGTTCCGAATATTCCTCGTTTCTGAAACCGGCATCATGCCTTCCATCCAGGTCTGCACAGGCTCTCACCTGTCGGGGCCAATAAAAAGGGGACACCGGAGGGTGTCCCCTTTTTTTTCTTTTTTCTACTATAAGTTCAGAATACCAGTTCGGAAGAGTAAGTCTGCCAGGTTTCCCGCCTGATTTTGGCTTGCAAGTCCTTTCTTATGTTGTGCCATTACTTTCGATTTCGGCCCCTCCTCTTGACAGTTTTTCCACATTTGGCACCAGGAGCCCAAATTGAAGAAAAAAGCTCGTCAGACGGTCCATCGCATCACCATAAATCCGTGCGACCGTGCGTAGGCTCCGTCCCATCAAATCCACGGCCTGCAGCAGGCTGTAGTCTTCCAGCACGACATAAGTTACTAACTTACGAGAAACGGGGTCCAGCTGGCGAATGCACTTCTCCACATCGAGGACAAAGATCACCCCGTCTTCAAAGGTTCGCAGCCGGTAGCTGGACACCTGGCCGCGCAGTACGATCCTGCCCAAAGCCGACGGCGTCCGGCCCAGTTCCATCGAAAGCTGCAGATAGCGCCGCAGCAGGCCCAGAGTATGTTTGCGATAAAACGCGAGTCCCACAATGGGTCGTGGCCTTGCCCGCGGCAATTCGGCTTCTGCCACTGCATGCGCTACCGGAAGCACTACCGGCATTGCGAGCGCCGCGCTCATGCTCCGCCTCCCTTTGCTGAGGCGCAGCTCCGCTGCCCCTCCCGTCTTCCAGGACGGCGCCTGGGCCGCACCGGTGGCAGTGACCGCAGACTCCGAGTGCACGCAAAGCAATAGTTCTCCGGGCAGTCCTGAGTGCGGAACCATAACACTCCGCAGCTCTCACACACTTTAAGAAAAATTCGCAGGTACATCAGTCATTCTCCAGAGTTAAGTCGTCCGCAAAACCTCTTGCTTTCCGGGCCCGCGGAGTTGGGGGGAGGAAGAAGGCCCGGCTGCTCGCGCGGCAGCCTCAGCCATCTAATGGATCGTCGTGAATCACATTCGCGTTGGGTCGGAAATCCTCCTGATTCGGGAATTTGCCGCGGCCAGTTACTNNGCACTAGCTGGGTACTGTTGTCGTTTCCGCCTCTCGCGGTTTTCGCTGAAAGGCAATTCTTTCTGCAAACTCCGTCGTAATGGCTGCATAGCTCCCTGCAAACATCGGAAGAATGAATTTCCTCGAGTTACACGAGCGCCTCCGGCTCGAAACCTGGCGCCGCATCGACCAGGGAATCCTCAGCAGTTCACTGCTGGCTCGACGCACGGGGCTGGCCCAGGCGCATATCTCCAACTTCCTTCATCGCCGCCGCCGCCTCAGCCTCACCGCGCTCAATCGTGTCCTCCTCGCTCACGAGATGGGCGTGGAAGATCTGTCTCCCGCCGGCACTGAACCAGGCGTCTCTGCGCAGCAGCAGGCATCGGAATCCGCTGATGCGATCCCCATTGCTGCGCAGGCCGCCGCCATGCTTTCGCCGCTCATCCCTCCCAGAGCCGTCCAGGGCACCCTGCGCTTGCCCCCCGGCTGGCTTTCCGGGTTTCCCGCGCGCCGGTCGGTGAGCCGCCGTAGTTGGGAGCGCTTTGTCGCCGTTCGCATTACCGCCGCCCAGGCTCTCCCCATGGATCCCGTGCTCCGCGTCGGTTCCGTCGTCGTCCTCGACCGCCATTACAACTCCCTCGCCACCCTCCGTCCCCCCATCCCCAACCTCTACGGCGTTCGAGAAGGCACCCACATGCTCTTCCGCCACGTCGTCTTTGAATCCGGCCGCCTCGTGCTGCGTCCTCGCGCTCTCGAGTATCCCGTCGAGCTCATTGAGCTCGCACCCCACGAAACGCCCGCCCATCTAATCGTTGGCCGTGTCTGTCTGTGCATTTCCGAAACCTGAGTTCCGTTTTCGCGCGCCCCACGCTTTGATAGCATCCCCCACAGAGGTGTTCCCAATGGATTCAGTCCCCCCCCAGGCCAATGGCGCTCGGCGCAACGAGGACATTGCGCTCGATCTGCTCAAGTTCGTCGCTGCCACTGCCGGCGTTGCCCGCGGCAGCGCGCCATCCACAGGTTTCGTCGCCGGTGGTTCCACCAAACCCGACGACCAGGTAACTCAGCTGCTCGAGCTGTACGCCCGCTGCCTGCGCGTCGTGGAAGGAAAGCCCGCGTAGGCCCACGGTGTCCCTGCCCCGCTCGTCCCATCTCGGCGTCCTCGTTTGCGGAGCCGGTGTCTTTGGCCGCAACCACCTTCGCGTCTACCGGGCTCTCGAAGACGAAGGTGTCCCCGTCCGTCTCGCCGCTATCGTTGAGCCCAACCTGGTTCGCGCCGGCGCAGCGGCGAATGACTGGGGAGCACCCGTCTTCTCCTCTGTCGAAGAGTGCCTCACCGCTCGCGCAAAAAATGAAGTGGATTTCGCCGCCGCCTCGGTCTGTACTCCAACCTCACTCCATTTCTCCGTGAGCGAACCGCTTCTCTCCGCAGGAATCGACCTGCTCGTCGAGAAGCCAATCGCCGCCAGCGTGGAGGAGGCCACGCGCCTCATCGACCTCGCCGCACAGCACAACCGCATCCTGCAGACCGGGCATCTCGAGCGCTTCAACCCCGCCGTCCTCGCCACCGGGTCGATCCTCAATCACCCTATGTTCTTTGAGGCGCATCGGCTCAGCATTTTCACCCCGCGTGCTCTCGACGTCGATGTCGTCCTCGACCTCATGGTCCACGACCTGGACATCGTCCTCAGTCTCGTCCAGTCGCGGGTCCGCTCACTCCACGCCGTCGGCCTGCCCATCCTCTCCCGCAAGGTCGACATCGCCAACGTCCGCATTGAATTCGAATCCGGCTGCGTCGCCAATTTCACCGCCAGTCGCGTCAGCACAGAGACGGTGCGCAAGCTGCGCTTCTTCCAGCCGCATCAGTACGTCTCCATCGATTACGCTCGCAAGGACCTGCTTGTCATCGACGTCTCCCGTGCCGCCCACGCCGATCCGGCGACCTTTGCCGCCGCAGCTGCTTCCGCCGGAGCCGCCGGCTTTCCCGGGCTTCACATCGACAAGCCCGCCATGAAACCTGGCGAACCTCTCCGCCTCGAAATCGAATCCTTCCTTGAATGCGTCCGCACTCGCTCACGGCCGCTGGTTTCCGGTGAGGATGGCCGTGCCGCCCTTGCACTCGCCCTCGACATCAACGCCGCCATCGCCGCCCACGCCGAGCGCGCCGGATTAGCTCGATTTGCAAACCAGCCATAACCGTCGGCGAATTCAATATCAAAGAAAGATGTGCCTGACGGTGTAGCTTCACCGGCTATTGGCTATTGGCTATTGGCTCGCCCGCCATCTCCTCCCGCACCTTCCGCATCGTCTCCAGATAGAACGCCAGGTTGTGCAGCGTGTTCAGCACCGCCGACAGCGGCTCCTGCGCGGCCATCAGATGCCGCAGGTACGCGCGGCTGTACCGCCGGCACACCATGCAGTTGCACGCCGGATCCGCCGGCCCCTGATCCTCCGCAAATTGCCGGTTCTTGATATTCAGCCGCCCCTCCGAAGTAAACAGCAGCCCATGCCGCGCCGCCCGTGTCGGCAGCACGCAGTCCATCATGTCCACGCCCATCCGCGCATACTCGGCAATCTCGTCCGGATATCCCACGCCCATCACGTACCGCGGCTTGTCCACGGGCAGCAACGGCAGCGTCGTCGCGATCATCTCCCGCGTCAGCTCGCGCGGCTCGCCCACGCTGAGACCGCCAATCGCGTAACCCGGAAAATCCATCTCCACCAGCCGCTCCGCCGACTCCCGCCGCAGATCGGCAAACATCCCGCCCTGCACAATCCCAAATAAATTTGGAGTCTGTCCTTCCTCAGCAGTGTTTTCTGAACGCTGAGCGCTGAACGCTGAACGCTCTCCCCAGGGGACGCTCGACTTCTGCTTTTCAAAATGATCGCGGCTCCGCTTCGCCCATCGCAGCGTCATATCCAGCGACGCTCGTGCCCGCGCCCGGTCCGCCGGATACTCCGTGCACTCGTCGAATGCCATCGCAATATCCGACCCCAGCGCGATCTGCACATCCATCGAGCGCTCAGGCGAGAAGAAGTGCGATGACCCGTCGATGTGCGACCGGAACGAAACTCCCTCTTCGGTCACCTTCCGCAGTTCGCTCAGGCTGAAGACCTGGAACCCGCCCGAATCGGTCAGGATCGCCCGATTCCAGCTCATGAACCGGTGCAGCCCGCCCATCCGCCGGATTGCCTCATGCCCCGGCCGCAGATAAAGGTGATACGTATTCCCCAGCAGGATGCCGACATCCAGCGCCTCAAGCAGCTGCTGCGGTACGGCCTTCACCGTCGCCTGCGTCCCCACCGGCATGAACACCGGCGTCTCGACCGCCCCGTGCGGCAGCGTCAGCGTCGCGCGCCGTCCGTTCCCGGCAGTCCGGCGAACCTGAAACGTGAGAGACACCTGCTGATTGTAGCGAGCAGCTACTCTTCCGCGTCTCCAGGCTCCCGCTCCCGAAAGACTGCAGGAATATCCCGTCGACCGTGCAGAATCGCCGCAATCTCTACAGCGTTCTCCGAAACTCTATATGCAATCTGATACTCGCCAACATGCCAGAACCGTAAGGCGCGATCTCCGGCGAGCTCGCGTCGCGGCCGTCCTGATCCGGGAAACAGCTGCAGCTGATGGAACGCATCGAAGAGCTTGTCGCTCATTCGATCCGCTGCCTCAGGGTTGTCTGCAGCAATGCGATCCCAAATCGCCAGTAGATCTCTCCGCGCGGTCGGCGCGATGATAAGTTCTCTGCCCGGTTCCTTCTCTTCGGAAGTCATATTCCCTCAACTCGAACGAACGGCCAACCCATGAAGGAATTCTTCGTGCGCTGCATCGAGCGTGTCTTCCTCAATTTGTCGGGTTCTTAGGCGGATTTCCGGCGTCGTTCCGCGGCCCGCATTTTGAGTTCCGCTAATACCTGCTCCCCGGGAATCCCTTCTCCTCGATCAAGCTCCGCGATCCGACGGTCCAGTTCCGCCTGAAACCCCTTCAGCGCCTGCTCCCGTTCCCGCAGCCGCTCCTCCTGCTTCTCCAGCAGCCGCAGCGCTTCTCGCACCACCTCGCTCGCCGACGTGTACCGCCCGCTGCCAACCTTCTCCTGCACGAATTTCTCCAGCTCCGGCGTCAGGGACACATTCATGGCTACNNCCCCTCCACAGCAAAAAACCTGTCCCATTTCGGACCACGGGGGCGTAAAGTGATGCCGGGACTTCCCTTAGATCTGGTTCAGGAGGCTGTTGTGTTGAAGCCCTTTCTGATTGCCTCGGCTCTCGCGTTTCTGGGTGTATCGGCGCTCTGCCAGGAGACCCCCGCTGCTCCTGCGACACCGCCGGCCACAACCTCGAACCAATTCAACGTTCCCCCCGACTACGTCAGCAAAGTCAATCCGGTCAAGCCCACTGCCGAATCCCAGGCCTATGCCAAAAAGCAATACGGCTGGGACTGCGCCATGTGTCACGGCGACAATGGAAACGGCAAGGGCGACGTCGCCGCCGATCAAAAGCTGCAGCTGCGCGACTATCGCGATCCATTGGCGCTCAAGTCGATGAGCGACGGCGAGATCTACTACATCATCGAGAAAGGCAAAGGCCAGATGCCCTCGGAAGGCGATCGCGCCAAGCCGGACCAGATCTGGAACCTCGTCATCTACATCCGCAAAATGGCCAATTCGGCGGCCACCGCCTCCGCGCAGCCTCCGCAGTAGATCGTCTCCTCCTCAGGCCTTCGTGGCGCTCGGCTCCTCCGCCCGGGCGCCCACCGGCAGCTCCAGCTGTTCCGCCGCGTGCTCATCCACCCAAGGCTGAAAACATGCCCGGCAGCGCGCCTCGTAAACCCCAGCCGCGCCCACCAGCACCAGAGACTGATCGCTCCCCAGCCGCTGCGTATGCACCGCGGTCGCGCCGCATTGCATGCACACAGCCGACAGCTTCGTCACCTCATCGGCAATCGCCATCAGATCCGGGATCGGTGCAAACGGCTCCCCCGCGAACGTCGTATCCAGGCCTGCCAGAATCACCCGTCGCCCCAGCCCAACCAGTTCATTGGCAAGACTCACCAGCGACCCATTGAAAAACTGCGCCTCATCGATCCCGACCACCTCAACCTTCTCAATCGTCGGCATCAGCACTGCCTTCAGCTCCTCCACATTCGCCACCGTCACCGCCTCCAGCGTCTGGGCGCTGTGCGACGCGATCGCGTTGCGGTGGTAGCGCACGTCGAGATCGGGCTTAAAACACGCCACCCGCCGCCTGGCGATCTGCGCCCGCTTCAGCCGCCGGATCAGCTCTTCGGATTTCCCCGAGAACATCGGCCCGGTAATCACCTCGATCCGCTCCGGATGTACGGCCGCATGCGCAATCAGTCCCGCGCTTGCCATCCTCTTCCCCTTTCTGGTTCGAACCCTTCGCGAATGCTCCAGTGTAGGCTCGCCACGACACCAGGCAGTGTGGAAAGCAGGGGCCAGATTCCCGCTGTCAGCGCATCAGATGGATCGGCACACCCACGCTCAGCTTTTTCCAGCTTCGGTCCGTCGTCCACACTGGCGCCTTCAGCGCGATTCCCAGCGCCAGACACGCCCGGTCGCCCAGAGACAGGCCCAGCGCCCGGGTTTGCTGCACAAGTTTCGCCGCGATTTGCGCCTGCTCGACGCTAAACCATTCGGCCGACGGGAAGAAAAAATCCAGGTCCCGCCATACAGCATCCGGTTCGTCGCCCGCCTGAATCAGCTTGCTGGCGGCTTCGGTCAGGTTCACTGTGCTCACGCTGGCCTCGCTCAGTAATGCGTCCGTCAGCTTGTCCGCTCCAGGTTCCTCATTCAGGAAAGCCAGAACTGCCGAAGCATCAAGCACGATCCTACTCATCCCCGGCGGCCTCGCGCCTTTCCGCGATCAGCTCCTCCGCCAGGCTTCTTCCCGGTCCCAGGATATTTTTCATCCTCCGCCGAACTTCCCGCAGTCGCTGCGCTCGGGTTGCAACCCGCAGCTCGTTCTCCTCCAGCCTCATCTCCACAACATCCCCAGGCTCGATCCCCATCGCCTCCCGGAACTGCGCCGGGATCACCAGCCTGCCTTTTTCACTGACCCGCACCCGAACCGCCTGTTCCATCGCAGCCCTCCTGTGACACCATTATACCTTAGTGCCACCGAATAGATAGACTCCCACTCGCTCGTCAATTCCCACCCGCTATGTGCATCGTCCGGGCCTGAATTCCCGCGCTCCGGCGAACACGGCCCTCTGCGTTTCGGCTCCATCTTGCTGTGGCACAATCCGGTACTCGCTGGGCCTGTTCCTTGACACTCCCCCGCCTGTACGCGATTCTATGAATCAGGCTCTCCAGCAGGGACGGACGTGTGTGCGCTCTTGCCAGGGGCCTTTTCCAGGTATCCAGCTCCCGGACGCGGTCGTGACCTCGAAAACCACGCGCTCCTGCGAGCCCTTCCGTGGAAATTGATTCCGTATTGCGCCGCAGACGGCTTTTTTCCGTCCGGCCAGAAGGACTGCGCGTTGACCTTCATCGCTTCTCTGGCTCCCTTTGCCCTGCCGACCGGTGTCGCAGGGATGCTTCCATTCCTGCTCATCATCGTCGTCTTCTACTTCCTGCTCATCCGTCCTCAGCAGAAAAAGCAGCGCACCTGGCAGGATATGCTCGGCAAGCTCAAAACCGGCGATCGCGTCACCACCACCGGTGGCATGCGCGGCGTCATCACCTCCATCAAGGACGACTCCGTCCAGCTCCGCATTCCTCCTGACAACCTCCGCATTGAAGTGGTCAAGAGCGCTATCGCCTCCGTGACTCAGGACGACTCTAAGTAAAGAGAACCCATGAAAACCAACATCAAGACCAGACTCCTCATCATCATTGCTGTCCTGGTCGTCTTCGTCTTCGGCATCTTTCGTGTGCCCCATGGCCTTTCCGGCTCGGCTATGAAGCAGGCCATCCTGCAGAACATCCACCTCGGCCTCGACCTCAAAGGCGGCATGCACCTCATCCTCCAGGTCAAGGTCGATGAAGCCATCAGCGCCGAGACCGATACCGACGTCGCCAGCATCCAGAGCGACCTGCAGAAGAACGGCATCACCGGCGTTACGGTTTCCAAACCGGATCCCAAACGGGCCGACTTCCTCGAGGTCTCCAGCGTTCCCGCCAACCACGCCAGCGACGTTCGCTCCATCCTTGATTCCAGCTACAGCAGCCGTTTCGACATCGCCCCCGGTGTGGGCAACAGCTGGACGCTGACCATGAAGCCCACCGTCGAATCCGAGGCCAAACAGCGCGCGCTCGATCAGGCCATCGAGGTCATCCAGAGCCGCACCAACACCCTCGGCGTCAGCGAGCCCATCATCGAGCCCTACCAGCTCGGCAGCTATCAGATTCTCGTCGAGCTCCCCGGCGTCGACGACCTCGGCCGCGTCAAGGACGTCATCCAGTCCACCGCCCGCCTCGAAGCCCACGAAGTCATCGGCGGTCCCTGGCCCGATCAGCAGTCGGCGACGCAGGCCATCGGCGCCTCTCTCCCGCCCGACGCCGAACTCATCCAGAGTGTGCCCGGAGCAGCCACCGAAGGCAGCTCCACCGAATGGTATGAACTGAAGAAGATTCCAATCTGGGGCGGCACCGACATTCGCGACGCCCAGCCCGGCCACAATCCCAACACCGGCGAGCCCGAAGTCGACTTCTTCCTCACCAGCGCCGCCGGCTCCAAATTCTCCGCCTGGACCGGGGCCAACATCGGCAAGTACATGGCCATCGTCCTTGATAACCGCGTCCAGGAAGTCGCTGTCATCAAGGGCCAGATTGGCGACCAGGGCAACATCTCCGGCGGCGGCATCAGCGAGCAGCGCGTCAAGGACCTCTCCATGCTCCTCCGCACCGGCGCCCTGCCCGCTTCCATCGATTTCATGCAGGAGACCACCGTCGGTCCCTCCCTCGGTGCTGACTCCATCCATCAGGGTGTCGTTGCTTCGATTGTCGGCATGCTGGCCGTCATGGTCTTCATGCTCATCTACTACAAGGGCGCCGGCATCAACGCCGACCTCGCGCTCTTCCTGAACCTCGTCATCCTTCTCGGGTTCATGGGCTTCTCCGGCGCAACCCTCACGCTGCCAGGCATCGCCGGCGTCATCCTCACCATCGGTATGGGTGTCGACTCCAACGTCCTCATCTTTGAGCGCATCCGTGAAGAGCTGCGCGCCGGCAAGTCGCCTTCCGCGGCGGTCGACCAGGGCTTTGGCCACGCCTGGACCACCATCGTCGACACCCACGTCACCACCATCGTCTCCGCGGCCATCCTCTTCATCTTCGGCACCGGCCCCGTCAAGGGCTTTGCCATCACTCTTACCTTCGGTCTGCTCGCCAATCTGTTTACGGCGGTCTTCGTCTCCCGCGTCATCTTCGACGCCCATCTCAGCCGCAAACTGCACGGCGAACCGATCTCTATCTGAAGGCGGAATCTTCGTGGAACTGTTTCATGATCCAAAAATCGACTGGCTGGGGAAGAAGTGGTATTTCCTCGGCTTCTCTCTCATCTTCAGCACCGCGGGCCTGCTCTCCATCTTCTTCTGGCACCATCTCCCGCTCGACGTCGACTTCCGCGGCGGCACCGTCGTCCGCGTTAAGTTCGCCGCCCAGCCCGACGCCGACCATATCCGCTCCGCGATCGATAAGGCCGGACTCCACGACGCCCGCATTCAGCAGCCCTACGGACCCGCCGCCAACAACGAAGTTCTCGTCACTCTCTCCCGCAGCGAGACCAACGAGTCCGCCCTCGATCAGGGCCGTGCCACCCTCGTCAGCACCCTCACCCAGAACTACTCCACCGGCGCCGCGCAGAACCAGGGCAAGCTCGACCTCGATAACGTCAGCGGTTCAGCCCTAGAGTCCTGGCTCCAGCAGAACGATCCCGAACACCTGGGCAACACCGCCGACGCGCAGACCCGCTATGAGGCTCAGGCCAACGCCATCGTCCATTTCCGCGATAACGAGCACAGCGGCATCATCGACTCCGTCGACAATCTGCATGGCGTCGTCGATCCCGCCGTCTTCACGGCTCTCCAGCAGAATGCCTGGCTCTCCGGCTTCTCCGTCCGCAGCGTCGAAATCGTAGGCGCTCAGGTCGGCAAGGTCCTCCAGCATCAGGCCGAACTCGCCACCCTCTACTCCCTCG
>PMAM01000365.1 GCA_003152595.1 Acidobacterium sp. | reverse complement strand
GCCGAGCTTTTGTTTCCGCTGTGGCAGCCCGCAAAAAACACAACCACCGCCACAAAGCAGGCGGTGGAAATATGCGTACGAAGTTGCTTCACCTGCCAGTTTACACTTGAGTTCGACGCATCCCCCTCTATGCCGCTGGCCCGCACCATTGCCGACCCGCTCCGGCGCGGCGCTACCGTCGTCGCCTCCAGCGCCCGCACCGCGCGTGCTCTCCACCTTCGATTCGCCGAAGAGCAGCGCGCCCAGGGCCACACGGTCTGGCCAACGCCGGCGATCGTTGACTGGGATTCCTGGCTCCGCGGACTCTGGCGCGATCATGCCTTCGCCACGCCCGACTCGCCCACGCTTCTGACACCGCTGCAGGAGCGCGTATTGTGGAAGCGCGCGCAGCGTGAGGACGCTGCGCTGGTCATCTCCCCCGACTCGATGGCCACTCTGGCCATGGATGCCTGGTCGCTGCTGTCCGCGTACAAAGCGCATTCCACGCGGCGCTCTGCCTGGGATCAAGCCGATGCCGAACGCTTTCGCCACTGGGCGGCCGCGTTTGATCAGCTCTGCTCGCGTCATGGTTGGCTCAGCGCAAGCCAGCTGGAATCGGCGCTGCTTCCGCATCTCGTCGATCCCGCGCACATCGCGCTCCCCCCGGAGATCCTGCTTGTGGGTTTCGATCGTCTGACTCCGGCGCAGACCGATCTCCTGGATGCGGTGCGGTCGCGGGGTGTGGCCATTTCTAAAGTCGAGCCCGAGCCGGCGTCCGTTCCCGCAGAGGGACAGCGCTGGATCGCGGCCACCGATCTGCGCCAGGAGATTGAAGCCTGCGCCGCATGGGCGCGCGGCATTCTGCTGGAAAATCCAGCGGCCCGCATTGGCGTGGTGGTTCCTTCAATCTCCGCCGCGCGCGGAGCCATCGACCGTGCCTTCCGCCGCATCCTGGAGCCTGCAAGCCAGGACATCCGCCAGCCGGCGGCGCGCCTGCCGTGGGAATTTTCTCTTGGTCAGCCTCTTGCCGACGTTCCAGCGATCCGCGCCGCGCTGCTGCTTCTGCGCTGGACGACCCGTCCGTTGTCGGAGGAGCAGGTTTCCTGGTTGGCGCTTTCTGGATTTGTCGCTGACGCGGTTACAAATTCAATCGCCATCGCGCATCACGACGCGCGGCTGCGCCGGTTTGCCGTGCTCTCGACGGAGCGCACTCTCGCCAGCTACCGCGACTCCCTCGCGTCCTCTCCCGGCCTGCACGATCTGCGTTTCCGGCTTACGGACTTGCTGCGTGCAGCGGACCAGAACCGGCTGTCTTCGGTGTCGCGACAGCCTTCGGCTTTCGCTGATCTCGTGCCTCGGCTGCTCGAGCGCGTGGCGTGGCCTGGCCAGCGGCCCGACGACTCCATGCAGTTCCAGGCGCGGCATCGCTGGCAACGTCTTCTGGACGAGCTTGCGCTGCTGGACTTCGACGGCACCCGATACTCGTGGAGCGAGTTCCTCGATCTGCTCGAGCACCAGGCCGAGGAGACGATCTTCGCTCCCGAGTCGCACGATGCGCCGATTCAGATCCTCGGGCCCTTCGAATCCTCCGGCCAGCAGTTCGACGCTGTTTGGTTCCTGGGAACCGATGATACGGCCTGGCCGCAACGCGGACGCCTGCATCCGCTGCTTCCGCCGACGGTTCAGCGGCAACACGGAATGCCGCACGCGGNNGCTCGATTCCATCGCCGATGACTCGGGCGTTCTCCGGTGGCCACAGGAACAAAACGCGGGAGGCGCCGATGTGCTGAAGCGCCAGGCCGCGTGCCCGTTTCAGGCTTTCGCCGCGAAGCGTCTCCGAGCCGAGCCGCTCGACGAAAGTGAGTGGGGCATCAGCCCATCGGAGAAAGGCAAGCTGCTCCATGCCGTCATGCAGCGCTTGTTTTCGTCGACCGATCCGCTTCCGATCCGCAGCCGCGACGATCTTGTCACCGCCATTGCTACAAAACAGCTGCCGGGCATCCTGGAAGCGCACATCGATGCCGCGATGCAGGCGCAGTTCGATGCTGCGAGCGGCGATCCCTGGCAGCAGGCCTGCCTCGCAGCGGAGAAGCGCCGGCTGATGATTCGCATTGGCGACTGGCTTGCGCTGGAGGCTGGCCGCCAGCCCTTCACGGTTGAATCGTGCGAGCAGCGCCTCCACGACGTCCACGTCGGCGACCTGAAGCTGAATCTGCGGGCCGATCGCATCGACCAGCTGCCCGACGGCAGCCGTCTGCTGCTCGACTACAAGACCGGCAACGTATCGACGGCCAGCTGGGACGGCGACCGGCTCGACGACCCGCAGCTGCCGCTGTATGCAACCTACGGAAACGTGGAGAACGTCAGCGGCATCCTCTTCGCGCGCATCCGCTCCGGCAAGATCGACTTCGAAGGCCGCGTGCGCGATGCCCACGCACAGCTCTCCGCCGATATTCGCAGCAAGAAGGCGCTGATCACGCATCCTTATTCCGACGCGATGCGCGATGAATGGGCGCGTGCGCTGGCCAGCCTCGGCGACGAGTTCCTGCGCGGCGAGGCGGCAGTTGCCCCTCGCGACACGAAGGTCTGCACCTTCTGCGACCTGCATTCCCTCTGTCGTGTCGCTGAGTCGGCCTTCGTGCCGGTCGCTCTCGATGAAGATGGCGAGGAAGACGCCGATGACTGAGATCCTCACCGAAGCTCCGGTCGATGCGGCCGCGCGCGAAGCGGCGCTCGACATTCGCCACTCGGTCATCGTGCAGGCGCCCGCGGGTTCGGGGAAGACGGACCTGCTCACGCGCCGCTACATGCGTCTGCTCGCCGCCGTGGACGAGCCCGAGGAGATCCTGGCGATCACCTTTACACGCGCCGCGACCGCCGAAATGCGCACCCGCATTTTGCGCGACCTTGAAGCGGCCGCCGGCCGGCGCGCCTTTGGCCCCGACGATTTCGAGCGGATGGCGCTGGCCCGCGCTGCCGTCGATAACGCGGAGCGCCGCGGGTGGAACCTCTTCGAGCATCCGCAGCGTCTTGCTATCGAAACCATCGACTCGCTGTGCCTGCGCATCGCGCACGATCGGCCGCTGCTGGCGCGCCTTGGTGGACACTTCCAGCCGGTGGAGGAAGCCGATCCGCTGTACGCGCTGGCTGCGCGCCGCACGCTCGAACGCCTTGGCGGTCCCGACGCTGCTCTCGGCGATGCGCTGGCACAGCTGCTGGATCTACGCGACAATCGCCTCTCCGACTGCGCCTCGCTGATCGCGGAGATGCTGAAGGTGCGCGATCAGTGGGTCAAGGCCTTTCCACTCTCCAGCACAACAACGATGAGCGAAGCGGACTGGGAGACACTTCGCAGCGAGCTCGAGAAGCCGTTTCATCGCGAGAATCGGCGCGTGCTCGCCGACGCGCACCGTCTGCTGACCGGCCAGCCTGCGGTTGAACGGCAGCTTCTGGAACTGGCTGCGTACGCGGCAAGCCATGGCAATGAGCAGGCCGCATTGCTGGTGGAGGTCGAGACGCTCTCCGCCACCATGCCCCTCCAGCACTGGCACGCGGTGTGCGACTTTGTGCTGACGACCGATAAAAAGTGGCGCAAGTCAGTCAACGTGACTCAGGGGTTTCCCCCAAAAGGGCGCGAGGCGAAGGAGCGGAAGCGGGCGATGGAGGAGTTGCTGCTGTGGCTGCAGCACACGCCGAACCTGCTCGATGCACTCTGCGCGATTCGCCGCATGCCGCCGGCAAACTACAGCGAGGAGCAATGGACGACACTGCGCAATGTGTTCACGGTTCTGCGCCAGGCGGTTGCAGAACTGAAGGTCGTCTTCGCCGAGCACAATCAGGTGGATTTCACCGAGTTATCGCTGGCCGCGATCGATGTGCTGCAGCGCTCACCGGAGCGGGTGCTGGATATCGCCGGCAACATTCGCCATCTGCTCGTCGACGAATTCCAGGACACTTCGCGCCGGCAGCACGAACTCGTCTCCGCGCTGCTGGCCGCGTGGGATCCGGGCGAGGGCCGCACCGTCTTTCTGGTCGGCGATCCGATGCAGTCGATCTACATGTTTCGCCAGGCCGAAGTGGAATTGTTCACGCAGGTGCGCGAACGCGGCATCGGCACCGAGCCCGGTCGGCTCCGCTGCCGCCCGGTGCAGCTTTCCGTCAATTTCCGCTCGCACGCCGGGCTCACTGGCCCTCTCAACGGCATCTTCGATTTGATTTGCGCGGAGGACGCGCCGCCCGGTTCGGCGTCTGTTCCGTTCGCACGCGCGACGGCCTTCGCTACTTTGAATCCATCGCAGGGCTCGGTACACATTCACTCGCAGATCGTCGGCAGCGCCGATCGCAGCCCAACGCTGGCCGATTTCGGTGCGGCTCAGCGCGAGGAGGCCGAGGTTGTTCTGGGCATCGTCGAACAGCATCTTCCCCACATCCGGCACGCCCGCGACAGCGGCGATGAATATCGTGTTGCTATCCTGGTTCGCGCACGCAGCCATCTTGCGCAGATCGTTCCTCTTCTCCGGGAGCGGGGCGTTCCATTTCGCGCCGTCGAAATCGAGCACCTTTCAGAGCGCCAGGAGCTTCTCGACCTGCGCGCTCTGACGCACGCGCTGCTGCATCCGATGGATCGCATCGCGTGGCTTTCCGTGCTGCGCGCGCCCTGGTGCGGCCTCACGCTCGCGGACCTGCACCTCCTCACGGGTTCCGACGATCCCGCCTTCCGGAATCGCTCCATCCTTGAACTGATCGAACTTCGCGGCCATCTGCTTTCCGACGACGGCCGGCAGCGGCTCGCCCGCACAACCGAGATTCTGCGCCGTGCGCTGGATCTGCGCTGGCGGCAGTCCGAGTCGCCTTCGTTCGCTTCGTGGATCGAACGCACCTGGCGCACGCTGGGCGGCCCCGCGTGTATCGACGCGGCGGCTTACGAGAATGCTCAGGTTTTCTTCTCGCTGTTGGACGCGGTGACCGCCGACGGCCTGGCACCTTCAACCGCAAGCTTCGACGCCGAGTTCGATCGGCTGTTTGCGCAACCGGATCCCGGGGTGAGCGAGCGCGCGGGCATCCAGCTGATGACGATTCACAAGGCCAAGGGCCTGGGCTTCGACGTGGTCATCGTCCCGGGGCTGGACCGCCGTTCATCCGGTGACTCCAATCCGATGGTCTGCTCGCTGGAGCGCATCAACCCGTGGACCGCGGAAAACGAATTTCTGGTCGCGCCGATCGGCCTGCATGGTGAAGATACTGAGCCGCTGTATAAGTGGGTGCGCAAACAGCGGCAAATCCGTTTTGACGAGGAGCGCAAGCGCCTGCTTTACGTCGCCAGTACGCGGGCACGGCGCGAGCTGCATCTCCTTGGCACGGCCGTCGCTTCTTCCACGGGTGTCCGCGCCCAGAGCCAGGACAGCCTGCTCGCCACGGCGTGGCCTGCTCTGCGGGCAACGTTTGAGAGCGCGGTGCGACAACCGCAGCCTGGCGCGGCCCCATCCCGCGTTATCGCCTTTCCGTCATCGGGCGAGGTTCCCGAGATGGCTGCTGTGGCGGAATCTCCGCGCCTGATCCTGCGGCGTCTCCCGCTGGCTGCCGAGCCTGCGGCTTTGGCGGAGAATGTAACGGTTACTGGCTCATTTTCCATCGCCGATCCCGATGCGCCCGAGTTTCAGCGCCGCGAGGGCTCGCGGGAGTCGCGCCTGATTGGCTCTGCTGTGCACACGTTCCTTGAGCGCCTGGGCCCCGAGCTGGCGAGGATCGACACGGCGGAGCTGCGCGCGCGCATCGGTTCGCTGCTTCGCACCGCCGCCCTGACCGGCGATTTGCTGAAAAATGTAACCGACACGGTGACGAAAATGCTTCTCGCATGCGCTGCGGATCCCATTTGGCGGTGGATCGTCGAAAATCATCTCGAAGCGCAGTCCGAGGCGTCGTGGACCGGGTTCCTGGCCGGTTCAGATCCTCGGGCAACAAGTTTGCGCACGCTGCGGGCGGACCGCGTCTTTCGCGCCGGCCCGGCGCCGCTCGATTCTTCCAGCGCGGACTTTTTGTGGGTGATCGATTACAAGACGGCGGAAGCTGCAGTCAGTCCTTTGCTGCTCGCCTCGGAGCGCGCACAATACGCGCCTCAGTTGCTCGCGTACACGCGCGCCCTGCGCGCCCTGCACGGGCCTGCAACGAAATTCCGCGTCGGCCTTTATTACACCGCGATTCCTGCGCTGGACTGGTGGGATCCGGACACCGCGTGAAGGTCTACTGCCGGCTGGCGACGCCCGGACGCTGATTGTTCCCCGTCGTCGTGCCGACGTTGTGGCGCACATCCGCGCCGCGCACCCAGAAGATGACGTCCTCGGCGATGTTCGTCGCGTGGTCCGCGACGCGCTCCAGGGCACGCGAGATCATCAGCGCATTCAGCGCCTGCGGAGCCACACCCGGTTCGCTCTTCATCAGATTCAGCAGCGTGTAATGCGCCGCGCCGTTCAGTTTGTCAACGCTGTCGTCCATCTTCAGCACGGCTTCCGCCATATCCGCGTCGCCCTCGATAAACGCCTGAAGGGCCTTACGCACCATGCCGCTCGCCAGGTTGGCAATGCGCGGAATGTCAATCGGCATCTCCGCCGCCGGAAAGGCCTGCAGGTCGCGCACCCGATCGCTGATCACGCGGGCTGAATCGCCGACCCGTTCCACATCAGCATTGATTTTGATCACCGAGAGAATAAAGCGCAGATCGATGGCCATCGGCTGCTCCATGGCCAGCAGATCCAGAGCCATCTGGTCGATCTCCCGCTCCAGCCGATTGATCGCCATCTCGCCGCGATCGACCAGGTCGCAGATGGACAGATCGCGCACCCGGTAGGCCTCCACCGCGCGCTGAATCGACTGCTCGGCCATGCCGGCCATCACCAGCAGCCTCTCCTTCAGATCGTCCAGGTTTTGCTGAAACCGGATGCGCGCCATTATCCAAACCTGCCCGTGATGTAATCTTCCGTCCGCTTGTCGCTGGGGTTCGTAAATATTTTATGCGTCGAATCGAATTCGATAAGTTTGCCGTTCAGGAAGAACCCTGTTCGCTCCGCCACGCGCGCCGCCTGCTGCATGTTGTGCGTCACGATCACGATGGTGTATTGCGACTTCAGCTGAAAGATCAGGTCCTCGATCTTGGCCGTCGAGACGGGATCGAGCGCGGAAGCCGGCTCGTCCATCAGCAGCACCTCGGGATCGACCGCCAGCGCGCGCGCAATACACAAACGCTGTTGCTGGCCGCCGGAGAGGCTGGCGCCGGACTTTTTCTTCAGGTCGTCCCTGACCTCATCCCAAAGGGCGGCGTGTTTCAGCGATCGCTCCACCGTTTCATCCAGAACCCGCCGGTTGCGGAAACCATTCAGTTTCAGGCCCGACGCGACATTGTCGTAGATCGACATCGTCGGAAACGGGTTCGGCCGCTGGAACACCATCCCGATGCGCCGCCGCACTTCCACGGCTGAAGTCTCGCTGTAGATATCCTGGCCGCCGATCTTCACTTCACCCGTGACTTTGGCGATGGGGTTGGTCTCATGCATCCGGTTCAGGCAGCGCACAAAGGTCGATTTGCCGCAGCCCGAAGGTCCGATCAGGGCGGTCGCTTCATTCGCAGGGATGTGCAGCGTGATGTCCTGCAGCGTGTGATTGGTTCCGTACCACGCGTTCAGGCCGTTGACCTCAATGCCGACGCCCATGCCTAATTTGCCCCTTTCAGTACGCCGCGCGTGGTGACATATCGCACCAGAGAAACCGAAACCACGATCAGGACGATCAGCACCAGCGAGCCCGCCCAGGCCAGCCGATGCCACTCGTCGTAGGGTCCCAGCGCGTAGGTGTAGATCTGCAGGGGGAGAGCCTCAATGGGCTGATTCAGACTCGTGCTCCAGAAGTCGTTGCCCAGCGCCGTGAACAACAGCGGAGCGGTTTCACCCGCGACGCGCGCGAAGGCCAGCATGCAGCCGGTGATCACGCCCGGCATCGCGGTCCGCAGCGTGATCGAGAGAACGGATCGCCAGTTGGGCACGCCCAGGCCAAGCGCAGCCTCGCGAATGGAATGCGGCACCATCAGCATCATTTCTTCGGTCGTTCGCGCAACCGTTGGCACCATCATGATGCCCAGCACCACACCTCCGGCGAAGGCCGAAAAGGTTTTCGTGGGCGCAACGATCAGCCCGTAGATGGCAATGCCCATCACGATCGAAGGGACCCCGTTCAGGATATCCGCCGTAAAACGGACTACCGTCGACAGCTTTGTACCGCGTCCAAACTCGGAGAGATAGATCCCGCCGGCAATGCCTACCGGAATGCCCATCAGACTGGCGAGCGCCAGCACCACAATCGAGCCGATAATGGCGTTCGCCATGCCGCCGCCCGACTCGCCAGGCGGCACAGGCAATTTCGTGAAGAAATTCCAGTTCAGCGAGCTCGCGCCCTTGTACACCAGGTCCATGAAGATCGCGACCAGCGGCGCGACCACCAGGACCGTACTGCCGACCGCCAGCCACGTGGCCGCGTGATTGGTAAACCATCGCCAGCGGCGATTTGCGGTGCTCGATTGGAATTGGGTCGCCATCGCTTGTCCTCTAATTCACCCTGGCGGGCGCGCCGCGGGTTACGGCCCAAACCAGAAGCCGGGCAAGCATGTTGACAATGATGGTCACGATAAACAGAGCGAGACCGATTTCAATCAGCGCGCTGCGGTAGGTATCGTCGGCGGCCTCCGCGAACTCGTTCGCGATCACGCTGGCCATGGTGGAAGCCGGCGCGAGCAGAGATTTTGAGATCGTCGGGCTGCTGCCGATCACCATCGCCACGGCCATGGTTTCGCCCAGCGCGCGCCCCAGACCAAGAATGATGGAGCCGACGATGCCGATGCGCGCGTTGCGCAGCACGCCCATGCGAATCATCTCCCACCGCGTCGCTCCCAGCGCCAGCACGGCCTCCCGCTGCGTGTGCGGGACGGCGGTCATCACTTCGCGCGTCAGCGAGGAGATAATCGGCAGGATCATGATGGCCAGAATCACGCCCGCCGCGAACATGCCGATACCGAAATCGGGCCTGACGAACAATCCGGTCCAGCCCAGCACTTTGATCAGCACCGGATCGATATAGCCGCGCAGCAGCGGTACCAGGACGAAGATGCCCCACAATCCGTACACCACGCTGGGAATCGCGGCCAGCAGTTCGGTCAGGAAGGACAAGCCCCCGCGCAGCGCTTTCGGGCACATCTCCGTGAGAAAGACGGCCACACCAACAGCGAGCGGGACGGCGATGACGAGCGCCACCGCCGAAGACACCAGCGTGCCGTAGACGAAAGGCAGCGCTCCAAAATTGGAGTTGACCGGATCCCAGGCGCTCCCCACGAAGAACTTCAGACCGAACCTGGCAAGTGTCAGCTGGGAATGCACCACCAGCTCGACGGCAATCAGCCCAACGATGGCGAAGATGCTGAGGGCGCACAGCAGCATTACCCAGCGAAAGGTTGAATCCGCCATGCTCGAACTGCCGCGGGCCTGCAGGAAGGCGCGGACACCCGAGGCAGGAGCAGGCACAGCCACTGGCACCAGGCCATCCACCGGCGTAGCCGCGTCAGCTGATTTGGGGGCGCGAGGTTCCTGGATGCGCAGACTCACGACTCGTTTACCCTAACCCGCAATTTTGAACGCCACGTTAAACACTATGAAAAACAAGGAAATAAAGACCCCACAGCTCGGGATTTTGACCGTGGGCGAGTGCCTGGGGACCGTTTTGGATCGAAAAGGGGCGCATCATCCGATACGCCCCTCCGAGCAGACTCCTGCAATCCGTGAGGACCCCCGGGAGATTACGGCAGTTTCGCGATCGCCGCCCGGACCTTGTCCGCGACGTTGGCCGGCAGCGGCGCGTAGTCCAGCGTCGAGACCTGGCTCTCGCCGTGATCCAGCATCCAGTTCAGGAAGTCCTTAATCACCTTTTGCTTCGTCGCATCCCCCGGCGCTGTGGGAATCAGCAGATACGTGAAGCTCGAGATCGGATAGGCGTCCTTCCCCGGAGCATTCGTGATCGAAACGCGGAAATCGGCCGGCATGGCCTTCACCGATGCCGCCGCGTCCGTCACGCCCTCGATGCTCGCCTTGAGCCACGTTCCCGCCACGTTGCGGATATAGCCGTAGGAGATGTGGTTCTGCAGGGCATAAATCAGCTCGACGTAGCCGATGGCGCCCGGCATCTGGCGGACGAGGCCAGCCACGCCCTCATTGCCCTTGCCGCCAATCCCTTTGGGCCACGCCACCGCCGAGTTCGCGCCCACGCTGCCCTTCCATTCCGGGCTCACCTTGGAGAGATAGTCGGTGAAGATGAACGTCGTGCCGCTGCCATCGGAGCGATGGACGACGTAGATTTCCTGGTTCGGCAGACTGACCCCCGGGTTATCCTTCGCGATGCGCGCATCGTTCCAGTTGCTGATCTTGCCCAGGTAAATGTCCGCCAGCACATCCGGCGCAAACTTCAGATCGCTGCTCGCACCCGGCACGTTGTACACGGGAACCACCGCGCCCAGCACGGTCGGGATGTGCAGCAGTTTCACCTTCGACTGCGACAGCATTCCGTCGGTCATCGGCATGTCGCTGGCCCCAAAATCCACCGTCCCCTTCGTTACCTGGCTGATGCCGCCGCCGGAGCCAATGGACTGGTAATTGATCTCGACGCCAGGGTGCTGCTGCGCATACTCGCCGAACCACTTGGAATAAATCGGATACGGGAACGTCGCTCCCGCCGCAGTGATGTGTTGTGCTATGCACGGCACTGCGCACACCGCCAGCGCAGTGGCCAGAATCAGACTCTTTCTCACGCATTCCCCCTCGGAAAACTGAGTCGATTCTGGGTGCGGATTGTTAACGT
>PMAM01000037.1 GCA_003152595.1 Acidobacterium sp. | reverse complement strand
ACTCCTTCTCCGTAGATCAGGGGAGGTACGCCGCAGCGCAGGTGAACTATTTCACCAAATCGGGCACCAATGCGTTCCACGGAGACGCCTACGAAATATGGAATGGCTCGCTGTTCAACGCGGAGGACTATTTTCTTCATGCGAACGATACGTTGGACAGCATTGCGAAGAAGCCGCGTTCCACTGTCAACGAATTTGGTGTGAGTATCGGCGGTCCGATTCGGAGGGGCAGGCTGTTCTTCTTTGCCCACTACGAGGGCATTCGCATTGCTCTGCCTCTCGTCTCCCAGATCACCCTGCCGACACCGGCTTATCAGCAATACGTATTGGGACAACTCGCAACGGGGGGAACTGACCCCATCATGGGCACGGCTCTTCCGGCTCAGCCTGCGGAGGTCCCCTTTTACCGGAAGATGTTCTCCCTGCTGCCCGCATCGGGCGGCTCCCCCGTGCCCATCGTCGGGTGCCCGCTTGGCACAAACGGCGATGGCTGCGCAAGCCAGCGCCAGGCTTCGCTGAACAACAGCGACACCGAAAACCTCATCGTGGCGAAGATCGATCACACAATCGACGCAAACAACAGCGTCTGGTATCGCTTCCAGCAGGACACGGGACTCCAGGCAGCCTACACCGATCCCGTCAATCCTGTTTTCAACTCCTATTCACCCCAGCCGCAGCGGACTCTTGTCGCGGGTTACACCCATGTCTTCAGTTCAACCTTCGTCAACCAGTTCAATCCTGGTGCGAGCTGGTACTCCAGCATCTTCGAACCAAACAACTACTCTCAGGTGCTCGAGACGTTCCCCATCGTGCTGGAATCTGGTAGCGACAGCGTTCCCTTCACGACCATCGGCGGCAATGACAACACCTACCCTCAGGGCCGCAAGGTCACACAATGGCAGATCAACGACAATCTGACCTGGACCTTTGGGAAGCATACCTGGAACTTCGGCATCAACACGCGGCGTCTCGACGCAACCAACTATGACCTCGGCGAAGGCACGGCGCCGACGGTGACCTACAACGATCTCGCCCAGTTCACATACGGAGCCGCGTATACGGCGAGCCAGAGCTTTCCAGTTTCGCTGAAAGAAAGGGTTTCGTCAGGCAATCTCGAATACTACGCGATGGACACCTATAAGCCCGTCGCCACGGCCACGATCACCTACGGCATGCGCGTCACCTGGAACACGAACGTCACCAGCGAGAAGAATCTTTTCGCGCGCCCGTCCGGCTCTTTCCTTGACGCCTCTCATGACACCGATCAACCGCTGAATCAGGTTGTATTAGGGGATGTCCACGACCTGTTCCCGGCAACGCCGCTCTTTATCTACCAGCCCCGTGCTTCATTTGCATATCAACTGCGTCCGCACGTGGCCGTTCATGGCGGATTTGGCGTTTTCAATGACATCATTCCCATGCAGATTGCCGATCTTGGCGCCATGAACGCGCCCAACGACCCGACCTTCGTAGGCGGGATCGGTGGCCAGGTCGGCGGCATCGGCACCGCGCCCGGTGTCGCTGGAAGCGCAATCGATGCTGCGGTGAACGCAAACAATTCGTTCCAGAAGATCTTTCGTTCCGGCGGCCCTCCCTGCGCGGGAATTCACGCAGGTGCACCGACATGTCCACTGGCAGTCAGTCTGAACACCTTCCCGAGTGGAACGCTCAAAACACCGTATTACTACCAATATAACTTCGGCCTTGAGCAGCAGGTCGGTCCACGAGGGAATCTGCGGGTCGACTTCGTCGGCACCCGAGGGCTCCACGAACCGTTCCAGGTGCAGCTCAACGGCTATCAGACGATTTGTGATGGATGTTTCGCGCCGTTTCCGTACCAGAAACCGCTCGATCAGCGTTTTGGGAACGTCAATGAGTTTCGCACCGACGCCAACAGCAGTTATGCCGGACTTCAGACCGTCTACACCCAGCAATGGCGAGGAATCACGCTGCACGGTAACTACACGTTCAGTCATTGCCTCGACGAGGTATCAAACGGTGGTCTGCTGGCGTTCTCCACACAGGGATTGATGTCGCCTTTGCCTGGGGAGCTCGACCGGCAATATGCCAGTTGCGACTACGACGTTCGCCACAACATTTCCGCCTATGGGCTGTACCAGGTGCCGTTCCAATCCGGACGTCGGTTCCTTCATCAGATCTTCGGAGGGTGGTCTATCTCGGAGACCGCCATTCTGCACTCCGGCTTGCCGTTCAGCGTGCTCAGCCAGCCGTACATCGCAAATGGCAACGGCGTCTTTCAGGCGAGCGGAGCCAGCACCGTCCAGTTCAATGCGCCCGCTTACGCTAACCGGGTTCCCGGCGCTCCTGTGTATCAAAAGAACTCGGTCGCTGGCGTCACCGTGGCGGGCACCAAACAATGGCTCAACCCGGATGCATTTATCTCCTCGGTCGATCCGACGACGGGGGCATGCGCGGGAGGCGATTCGCCGGCAAACTGCCGGTTCGGCAACTCCGGACGCAACTCTGTCCGCGGACCGCACTACACAAACTCCGACATTTACATCACCAGAACTTTTCCCATCAAAGAAGGCATCACATTCCGTCTCGACGCGCAAATGTTTAACGCGTTCAATCATCCCAACTTCGCGCTGCCGAG
>PMAM01000163.1:24243-26908 GCA_003152595.1 Acidobacterium sp. | reverse complement strand
TTGAGACTCCACAACTAGCGGGCACGTGATGGCCAGCCGCGCTCTGGCCGGGATGAGCCTTGTTCCAGCATTTTTGGCACATGCTGTGTCGAATTAGAGCCTTCTTCATTCGGTCCCGACTCGCTGCTTCTGGTATCCAGGTATACGGAATGACCAATTAGACTCGGGCGAATCCCTTCGTCCATGAATCCCTGCCGAGGACGTACTCGTAGGCTTTGAATCCTTCAGGGTATTCGCTGAATCCGGGTTGATCCTTTAGTCGTTCCTTCGCGGCGTTTGCGTCGTCCTCAGTCCGATAGACGCCGATCAGCAGTCCCGTGTCTTCGCCTTCCTCTCGTTCTTGCTCGAACCAGAGCAACCAAACAGTGTCCATAAACGCCATAATCTCACGCAGATCACATTCTCTATATTGCGAAAGGTCTGGTTGGTCGGCCATCCGAACGTTTCGCAACGAGACGATGTCGATTACCTCGGCGTTGCCTGTGATGCAGTTGGAGCCCACTAACACAGCAGAAGCTGTCATCCTGACGCTGAGCCTGACGAGTCGAAGGCATCTGCGGTTGTTCTTCTCTTCCGTGAAATACGTCCCGCCGGCGTGGGATGGTCCGATGCACGAAGGGAATTACTGCACCTACATCATGGCCAGCCGCAGCCATACCCTTTACGTCGGGGTTACGAGCAATCTTCACAAACGGGTCTTCCAGCACAAATGGAGGGAGCATGAGGGGTCTACTGCGCGTTACAACTGCGATCGGCTCGTCTGGTTCGAATCGCACCAGCAGGTGCAGAGCGCGATCGGACGAGAAAAGGAGCTGAAAGGGTGGCGGCGCGAGAAAAAGATCGTGCTCATCGAAGCGGCGAACCCGACTTGGGAGGATCTGAGCCGCGCCTGGTACGATATCGAGCCTGCCGATTACTCGCGCGCGCTGGACCGAATGGATGCCTAACAGCAACCGCAGATCCTTCCGCTGCGCGTCAGGATGACAACGCGGGAGGGTGGGATGGGCGGCCAATTCGACAACTTTATTCGTAGCGGATGGCTTTGACCGGGTCGAGCCTGGAGGCGCGGCGNNCCGAGGGCGAGTCCGGCGAGGATTTGCCAGAGGCCGCGACGCATCACCAGCAGCATGATGTTGCGGATGCTGGCGCCGAGGGCCATGCGGACGCCGATCTCCTGGGTGCGGCGGCTGGTGGCTTGCGCGAGCACCGCGTAGATGCCGACCGCGGCCATGAGCAGCGCGATGAGGGCGAATCCCATAAAGACTTTGCTGAAGAGGTGGAGATACCACTGCTGGTGCTCGATGGCGCCGGAGAGGATCCACGTGTCGCGGAGGGGCAGATCCTGATCGAGGCTTTGGACGGCGGCGCTCACGGCTTTGGTGGGATCGGTGGAGGACTCGACGACGAGGGACATGCCGCCCCAGCCGACCTGGCGAAAGGGCTGGAAGAGGAGCGGATTGGGATTCGGCGTGTCGATGTCCTGGACGATGTTGGCGGAGACGCCGATGACGGTGATCCAGTCGCCGGGTTTGTTGGTGTCGTCGTAGAGGCGGAAGCGGCGGCCGAGGGCGGAGCGTCCGGGCCAGAAGCGCTCGGCGGTTTCGCGCGTGACGATGGCGGAGAGATGGCCGGCGGTGCCATCGAGGTTGGTAAAGTCGCGGCCGCGCAGCAGAGGCAGGCGGATGGTATCGAGATAGCCGGGCGAGGAAACGACGAAAGAGACGGGGGGACGGTGGGCGGCGTCGAGGACGG
This sequence comes from Acidobacterium sp., assembly GCA_003152595.1. Lineage (GTDB taxonomy): Bacteria > Acidobacteriota > Terriglobia > Terriglobales > Acidobacteriaceae > Palsa-343. The sequence goes on along the minus strand of PMAM01000163.1, from coordinate 25,156 downwards.
GCCCGTGCTCGATCTCAATGTGCGTGTCGGCAGAGCCGAGGCCGGGCGGGTTGGAGACGAGGGTGGCGCGCGTGACGCCGGGGATGGCTGCGAGGCGGGGGAGAAGCTGGTCGTAGAAGCGCTGGCGCGCGTCGGTGTCCTTATAGCGGCCGTCGGGGAGATAAATGCGCGCAACCATGATCTGGCTGGTGGGAATGGACCGGTTGATCTCGAGGGCTTTGACGAGGCTGTGCACGAAGACGCCGGCGCCGGTGAGCAGCACGAGGGTGAGCGCGAACTGGAAGACGACCAGAGTGGCGGCGAGCCAGCCTCCACGGTGACGGCCGATGGTGCGCGCGCCTTCCTGCAGGACCTGGTTGAGGTCGGGGCGCGAGGCACGGAGGGCAGGCGCAATGCCAAAGGCCAGGCCGCTGAGGATGCAGAGCGCGGCGAAGTAGCCGAAGACGGTGTAGTCCATGGTGAACTGCACCCAGTAGGGTTTGCCGACGTTCGCGGTGGCGAGATCGAACCAGCGAACGCCGAGGACGCCGAGGGCAAAACCGAGAGCGCCTCCGAGCACGCTGAGCGCGACACTCTCGATGAGCAGCTGGCGGATGACGCGCCAGCGGGAGGCCCCGAGTGCGGCGCGGATGGACATCTCACGCTGGCGGCCGATGGCGCGGCTGAGCATCATGTTGGCGACGTTGGCACAGGCGATGAGGAGGACGAATCCAACCGACGCCAGCATGAGGATGAAAACCATTTTGATGTTGCCGCCGTTGTAGCGCTCATGGAAGGTCATGACGTTGGCGGTGGTGTTCTTGTCGGTGTCGGAATATTGCGCGGCGAGGCGGTTGGAGATGCCGGCGATTTCGGTCTGAGCGGCCTGGATTTTGACGCCGGGGTGGAGGATGCCGAAGACCTCGAGCTGGCG
>PMAM01000163.1:0-24137 GCA_003152595.1 Acidobacterium sp. | reverse complement strand
GGCGTCGGAGGGGAGAAAGTCGCGGCCGAGGATCGGGTGCATGTGGAGCATGGAGAAGATGCCGCTGGTGGCGCGCTGGAGGTGATACGACTGGGGCGGAATGCCGGGCTCGCCGAGGACTCCCTCCTGATTGGCGCCTGCCTCGAGGGCCTCGAAGGAATGGGCCTGGGCGCGGTAGTCGAGGAAATCGGGGTACGACATGCGCGAGTCGCGGCCGTCGGCGCCGTGCGTGGCGACGGAAACGAGGCGCGAGCCGCCGGGAACGGGTACCGGCTTAAAGAGCGCGGCGTTGATGATCGTGAACACCATGGTGTTGAGGCCAATGCCGAGGGCGAGGGTGACGACGACGGCCAGGGAGAACCACCGATGGGCGAGGATCATGCGCAGGGCGAAGCGCAGGTCGTAGGACATGGAGGGTGGTACGCGGGCGGGGGCGCGATGGTTCCGGAGTTGTGACGGGTTAGCTGTTGGCAGCTAGCTCTTAGCTTTTAGCTGGCGGCGGGGCGGGATGTAGTGGAAGCGGATGAGGTAGATGTTNNTAGCGGCCGCCGACGCGGACGTGAGGGCGGGTCCAGATGCGAACCGAGCAGGTGATCTGGCCGGTGCGGACGCCTTCGCGCAGGCGTTGGGTGAACTGCATGGGGAAAGCATAATCGAGCCGCGGTGAAGGGATGGATTTCGGCGTTCGGGGTCCTGTAGCATCGGCGGGATGAAGGCGAAGAAGGCGATTCGAGCGGCGAAGACGAGTCAGACGGGGCGGGGGGCGGGTAAGGCGTCGGTGCCAAGGAGGGCCGTCAAGGGCGCTTCGCCGGCTGCGGGCGGAGTGGAGGAGTATATCGCCGGAATTTCGGAGAGCAGTCGGAAACTTTTCGACGCGCTGCGTGCGGCAGCGCGGGAGGCGGCGCCAAAGGATGCAGAGGAAGTCCTGAGCTACGGGATCGTGGCGCTGCGGACGGATCGCGTGCTGGTCTGGTATGCGGCGTTTGCGCAGCATTGCAGCTTGTTTCCGACGGCTTCGGTGCTGGGGCAGTTTCGGGATGAGCTGAAGGGCTACAAGGTGTCGAAGGGGACGGTGCAATTTCCGCTGGAGAAGCCGCTGCCGGTGGCGCTGGTGAAAAAGCTGGTGCGGGCGCGGGTGGCGGAGGCCGGAAAGAAGAAATAGCCGCTAAGAATTGAGAATCGACTCGATCTCCAATTTCAGTGGCGGAACTTCGGTCTTCACGGCGTTCCAGACCAGAGCGAGATCGATCGAAAAATAGCCGTGCGCGAGGCGGTTGCGCATGAGATAGATGTCGTGAAGAGGAAGCCGCGGGTTCTTCGTCGCAAACTCGGGGTCTGCCACTTCGATATTTCTGGCAGCCTCACCCATAACCTCGATGTTCCGGATGACGGCATCCTGCACCAGCGGATTTGCAACGAAATCCTGTTCACTCATATGCGAGGTGTAGCTGGAGATTCGGGAAATTCCCTGAAGGATATGCCCCAGAAACTCCGTGACACGGGCGGGATCCGCCTTCATACCGGCTGTGCCTCAGCGATCACCCGTCCACGATACGACTCAGGGAGGGAAAGAGGCGTCAGGACGTCAACGGAGATTCCAAGGAGTTGCTCAAGGCGCCCCTGAATCCGTGCGATATCCATCAGGCTGGTTTCCGGAGCAGGATCGACGAGAAGATCCAGATCGCTTCCTTCCGCATCCTCGCCGCGCAGCACCGATCCGAAGACACGGGGGTTGCTGCTCCGGTTCTCGGAGACGACCCGGCGAATGTCTTCGCGATGCCGACGGAGCGCCTCAGAGGGTTTCATGCAAGGTCAGTATAGAAAACTGGCCTGCCGGCGAGTGAACTCATTTTTTCGGCTCCGTCTGCTCATGGCTTTTGTGTGGGGCGCAGGAGAACCTCGCTGATGAAGGACTGCGGGGCCTGAGTGACGAGGGTGGCAACGACCGCGGCGACGTCGTCGGGCTGGAGCATTTTTGCAGGATCCTTGCTGCTGCTGTGGCCGCCGCCGAAGTGGGTGTCGATGGAGCCGGGCGCGATGACGCTGACGCGAATTTTGTGCGGGCGGAGTTCTTCGGCGACGGAGTAGGTGAGGCCGTTGAGTCCCCACTTGGAGGCGGCGTACGGCGCGTTGTTGGGTAGCGGATTGTGTCCGGCGAGCGAGGAGATGTTAACGATGTGGCCGGAGCGCGCGGCGATCATCATGGGAGCAAACGCGCGGATGAGCAGGTAGGGCGCGCGCAGGTTGGTGTCGATGAGGCGGTCCCAGTCTTCGGGGCTGACTTCGTGGAGAGGCTTGCCGGTGCCGCCGATGGCGGCGTTGTTGACGAGGATGTCGAGGCGCTTGTGGTCGCGAGCGACCTGTTCGGCGAGGTGCGCGATGGCGTCGGGATCGGTGAGATCGCAGGGCAGGACGGTGGCCTGGCCTTTGTTGGTTTGGATTTGGTCGCGGACCTGATTGAGCCGCTCGGTGTCGCGGGCGATGAGGAGGACGTGCGCGCCGAGCGAGGCGAGGCGGAGGGAGACGGCTTCTCCAACGCCGCGAGCGGCGCCGGTGACGAGGGCGATTTGGGAGTCGAGAGCGGGCATGCTTCTATTTTCGATGCGCGGATGGCGAGTGGAGGAGACTGCGGAGGTCTTTCATGAGCAGCATGAGCTGCGAATCGCTGACCGGGGAGGGCTCGAAGTTGAAATGCCGATAGAAGGCGGCCGCTTCGGTATCGATGGCATGCACCAGCACTGCTCGCGCACCGACAATGTCGGCTGCCTGCGCCATTCGCATGAGGGCGTCCTTCAGCAGGGCACCACCGAGTCCTTTTCCCTTTTCCGACCTGTCGACAGCGAGACGGGTCAGCAGGAGAACCGGAACAGGATGATTCGCGAGGCCTTTCGCAATCCGAGTGGAGACAGCTTCACGCAGGACGCTTCCGGCAGCGATTGAGTAGTAGCCGACGATGCGTTGAGAGCGGTGCACAACGTAGGTCCGTGAAGTTTCATTCTGCTGATTGGCCCAGGCGAATCGTTTCAGCCAGTCATTCAGCGAGGGATGGCTTCCGCAGTCGAAAGAGGCGGGGTCATGCAGCCGCTCCAGGGGCTCTACGGGCGAAAGCGGAGGAGGAACTGTTTCAGGGCCGTTCAAGGATGGACGGCTCCCGCATCAGCCGTTGCAGGCGCGGCATCTTCCGAACGGGACCGTCGAGAGCCTGCATGAAGGCCCGCCATTGCCTCGAATTCAGTTCGAAATGCCGCTCATCGGCGAGAGTGCGTTGTGCACGTTCCGAAGCGCTCTCGATGATAAAGGCGCTCAGACTCACTCCAGCATGTGCGGCCGCACGGGTGATGGTCGTGACCTCACGTTTGGAGGCCCGCAGTTGAATGCGATGTGCTTTCCTGGCCTGTGCCGCCATATCCAAGCTCCGTACTGACATTGTACTCCAGTCATGAAATCATGGCGCGCGGTCGATGTCGAGAACCTGGATCGAGTATGCCGGGACGGTGTGGCGGAACGATGCCGAGGCGCCGGTGGCGTGCGTGACGGTGGGGACGATGTGCTTCGGGTCGGTGATGGAGTTGGTGTCTTTGGTGGTGGCGCCGTGGAGTGTGGTGATGACCATGGCGGGGCGGATGTGCGCGGCGCCGGTGATTTTGATCGCGACTTGCTGTGGTGCTGACGAGGCGTTGACGAGCTTGAGGTGGAGTCGGCCGGTCTTTGAGTCGGCGGTGACAGATTCGAAGAGGCGCGGGTTGGTGGCATCGAGGGTAGACGCGAGGATCTGATCGCCGAGGTGGCCGCTGAACATGACCTGGGTCCAGTAGCTGGGCGAGCCGTAGCTGGACATGACGTCGAAGCCGATGAGGTCGCCTTCCCACTGCATGGCGAAGGGGCTGACGTTGACGAAGAGCGGCGCGTAGGAGGCCATGAGCACGAGGTCGGAGTTGCGCTCGAGGCCGGTCATCCAGGCCGCGTCGCCGAGGGCCGCGCCCATGTTCGTGGTGGGCGTGCCTTCGCGGGTGGCCCACTCGCCGACGAGGATCTTCGGGCCGCTGCGGTCGTAGTTATCGTAGCGGTGGACGTCGTCGAAGAACTGCTTTGCGGTGCGGTAGAAGTGGCGGTGGGCTTCGTGGTCATTGTCATCGACGATGTCGGGGTGAACGGAGGTGACCGGGGCCGAGGCGACAATTTGTAACTGTGGGTATTGCTTTTTGATGGCGTTATAGAACTGGGCGAAACGGGCGTTGTAGGTGCCGGAGGGGTCGTGGTACTCCTCGTTGCCGATTTCGACGTAGTGGAGGGCGAAGGGCGCGGGATGGCCGTCGCGGGCGCGCTCAGCGCCCCATTTGGTGGAGGTGTCGCCGGTGACGTACTGAATTTCGTCGAGGGCGTCCTGCACGTAGGGCTCGAGGTCGTGGCCAGGGTTCACGTGCTGCTCGTCGAGGGTGTAGCCGTCGAAGATGGCGAGGAGCGGCTCCATGTGCAGGTCGTCGCACCAGGTGAGCATTTCGAGCAGGCCCATGTCATCGGAGGANNCCTTCAAGGAAGTTGCCGCCGGGGAAGCGCAGGAATTTTGGATGCAGCGCGGCGAGCCTATCCATCAGATCGGGACGGAAGAGGTTGGGCTGATCGTGCCAGGTGGGCGGGAAGAGGGAGAGCAGCGTAAACCACGCGGTGCCGGGATGTGCGAAGACGTATTCAATGCGGTTGTTGTCGGAGGTTGGGATGGCGGCGCCGGTTTTAAGGGTAAACGTGTACTGCTTCCAGGCGGCGTCGAGAGCGGGGACGGTGGCGGTGGCGGCGACGGCTCCGGTTTGGTTATTGACGAGGCGGATGGTGACGGGACCGAGGGTGGTGTCGGCAGCTTTCGCGTAGAACGAGCCGTTGTAGGTCGTTGAGGGACGCACGGGGATGCCCCAGTAGCCGGTATTGAAGAAGCCCGCGGTGGAATGGGCGTCGGCTGAGGTGACGTCGAGCTTGAGGCTGGCGGGGAGAGCGGCGCTGGGGCCATTGTTGGGATCGGTGGCGATGGCGGCCTCGGCTGTGCCGCGCTCGATGAGGATCCAGTTTTGCGGCGGGCGGTTAGGGCGTCGGCCGAAGACCTGGATGGCGCTGGGGTTGAGGAGTTCGGCGTAGAGGCCGCCGTCCCAGGAGTGGTTGATCTCCTCGCTCATGATGCCGTAGAGGGTGGGGCTGACCTGGCCGGTGGGATGCGAGGCATCGATGGAGAGAGTGGCGGTGGTGGTTTGGGCAAGAGCAGTGGCGGAGAAGAGGAGGAGAGCGGGAAGGGCGAGGCGCATGGCGAGTCCGTGAGGCTGAGATAACGTTTACTGGGCGCAGACCAAAGTAGGCGGTTTGCCGTCCGGCGTCAAGCGGACGAATTCGGTCAGCCCGGCCGTCTGCTGTCAAAATCAGGCAAGCGGGTGCTGAAGGTCGAACAAGAGGGGTGAAAAATGACGAAACAGCGTTGCGCGTGGGCGGAGAGCGATCCGCTGCTGCGGCAGTATCACGATGAGGAGTGGGGCGTGCCGGAGTTCGACAGCCGGGCGCTGTGGGAGACGCTGATGCTCGAGGGGTTTCAGGCGGGGCTGGCGTGGATCATTGTGCTGCGCAAGCGCGAGGCTTTTCGGAAGGCGTTCAAGGGGTTCGATCCGACGAAGGTCGCGCGGTTGAGCTCGAAAGATGTGGAGAAAATGCTCGAGAACCCTGGGATCATCCGGTCGCGCGCGAAGATTGAGGCGACGATTGGCGGGGCGAAGGCGTTTTTGCAGATGCAGGACGAGGGCGTGGAGTTCTCGGACTGGGCTTGGGAGATGGCGGGCGGGCAGCCGATCCAGAACACAGGGCCTCTGCGGGCGACGTCGCCACTGGCGGAGACGTTCTCGAAGGAGCTGAAGAAGAGGGGGTTCAAGTTTGTGGGGCCGGTGATTGTGTACGCGTGGATGCAGGCGGCGGGGATCGTGAACGATCACGCGGAGGATTGCTTTCGGCGGGCGTCCTGCGCGCGCATCCGGCGGAGGGTTTGAGTCGCCGTATACTCGGATGTTTGGTGTGACGGACGGGCCGGGGCTAAAGCCCTGTCTCTTGCGACGCTAACGCGGGGCTGAAGCCCCGCTCTTCTACCGCAGCCCTGCTCCGCAGGGCGAGTAATGCTTTCCCGGCGAGAGAGAGCAGCGGCCGAGCAGGGTGATTGAGGGCCGTTCTGTTGTTGAAGGTGTTCAAGACGAGGTGAAGCGATGAGTGCTGGGGCAGTTGGGTATGCCAAAGAGAATGCGGGCCGGTTCCTGGAGGAGCTGAAGACGCTGCTGCGGATTCCGTCGGTGTCGACGACGCCGGAGCATAAGGGCGATGTGGAGAAGGCGGCGCAGTGGGTAGCGGCGGAGCTGAAGCGGATCGGGATGGAGAATGTCGAAGTGATCCGTGCGACGGACTCAGAACGCGGCGGCCATCCGCTGGTGTATGCGGACTGGCTGCATGCTGCAGGAAAACCGACAGTGCTGTGCTACGCGCACTACGATGTGCAGCCGCCCGATCCGCTGGAGGAGTGGGTGTCGCCGCCGTTTGAGCCGACCGAACGCAACGGCAACCTGTATGCGCGCGGCGCGGTCGATGACAAGGGGCAGCTGGTCTTGCAGCTGAAGGCGCTGGAGAGTCTGATGAAGAAGGATGGGAAGCTGCCCATCAATGTGCGCGTGATCTACGAGGGCGAGGAGGAGGTGGGCGGGGAGCGGATCGCGGCGTTCGTCAGAGAACATCCCGACCGGCTAAAGGCGGACTTCGCCTTGATCTCGGACACGGAGATGTTTGCGCCGGAGCTGCCTACGCTTTGTGTGGGATTGCGGGGAATGATCTACACCGAGCTGGAGGTGCGGGGCGCGAAGACCGATCTGCACTCGGGGATGTACGGCGGGGCGGCGCCGAATCCATTTGTGGCGCTGGCGCAGATTTTGGCTGGACTGAAAGATCGTGACGGGAAGATTTTGATCCCAGGCTTCTACGACGATGTGGCCAAGCCGAGCGCGGATGAGCTGAAGGCATGGAAGGCGCTTCCGTTCGACGAAGAGGAGTATCGCGAGAAAGAAGTGGGCGCGACGAAGCTGGTAGGCGAGCCAGGCTACTCGGCGATCGAGCGGACCTGGGCGCGGCCGACTCTCGATGTGCATGGGATCGTCGGCGGGTTCACGGGCGCGGGCGCGAAGACGGTGATCCCGGCGAAGGCGACGGCGAAGGTGTCAATGCGGCTGGTGCCGGACATGACGCCGGAGAAGGCCTTCAGGCTTTATCGGGATTACGTGGAGAAGATCAAGCCGGAGGGCGTGACGGTGGAGATACGGCTAATCCACCAGGGCGAGCCGATCGTGATCGGGACGGACAATCCGTATGTGAAGGCGGCGACGAAGGCGCTGAAAAAGGTGTGGGGGAAGGACACGGTGTTCATCCGGTCGGGGGGATCGATCCCGATTGTGGGCGACTTCGAGCGGTTCCTGAAGATTCCGTCGGTGATGATGGGCTTCGGGCTGCCGGACGATGGGCTGCATGCGCCGAACGAGAAGTTCCACATCGCGAATTTTCATCGCGGAATTGAGAGTCTGATTGAGTTCCTGGACGAGGTGGGTAGTCTGTAGCCTGTAGCGGGGAGCGGGGAGCGATCTCCCCGGAAGGGAAAAAGAGGGGAAGCGGTCCTGGGGAGGGGGAAGGACCGCTTCCCGGCGAAGTGAGGCTGCAACAACACTGGTAAATTCCGGCGAGTCGCGTTCACCCATCATTCCCACGTGAGAGCGATTGCGGGCTCGCCGGAATTCCCGGCTGCCGGGGGTACGCGCCGGTTAGGCTCGTTCCCTCGCGCCAGGCTTCAGGAAACCTTGGGTGGCTTAACAATCTCGACCAGGCGCGCATCCTTCCACAGCGGCGCAAACGCAGGGTCCTCCCACACGGTGGAGAGGTTTTTGAAGTTCTGCTCCTTGGCCCGACGCAGGTAATCGAGAGCCCCTTCGATATTGCCGCGCTTGATGTAGGCCTTGGCGATCATGAAGTCGACCATCGCGCGCTGCTCGGGGGTCTGGACCTGGGCGAAGACGCCTTCCTTGTCGGCGCTGGTGAGGATGTCGGCATCGAGCTCGAGGGCGCGGGCATACTCGGTCATGGCGCGATCGATTTGCTTCTGGCCCATCCACGCTTCGGCGAGGTTCAGGTGGGTGACGGCTTTGGATTCATCGAGAGCGAGCGCCTGCTTCAGGTAGCGGACGGCCGGCTTGTATTTGCGCTGCAGGCAGTAGACGGCCCCCAGGTTGTTGAGGGCGTCGACGTTGGAGGGATCGACCTTGACGGCCTGGCCGAAGCTGTGACGAGCCTGATCGAATTCGCCGATCTTCATCTGGGCGATGCCCAGCTTGTTATAGAGGTTGACGTCATTGTTGTTGTAGCGGATTGCGAGCATGTACCAGTTGGCGGCTGAGCCGTACTGTTCGCGAGCGCGGGCAATGTCGCCTTTCATCTCGTAGTCTCGGGCGACCTGCTGGCGCGTCTCCGCGGCGACGGTGTTGGGCAGCAGGGACTGCGCGGTTTCAGAGCGGGTGGCGAAGGCCGGGGCGCTGAGAGTAGAGGCGGCGGCCAGTATGAGGACGATGGCTTTCACAGGAGTACCTCCCGCGGAAGGCTGTGTGGGCAGTTGGGGGAGCTTCTTCCGCTTCGAGGGTGAGTACACACCCCGCGGAGAGCCCGGCACAACGCTATACCTGCTACCCGGAGACTCGGCAGGGGGTTACGCAACTGGTCAGGACTGGTCATGGCGCGCGGTCGCAGAATCGACGAGACTTAGGCTGGGGCGAAACACGGATCTCCCTGGAGCCGAGTGGCGGCCACGGGGGGGTTAAATCCCGTTACATCGCAACCATCGGGGCCTGTGTGACGGTTAAGAGGCACCGGTGCAGGGTTACAAGCGTATAAAGAAGGCGTCAACAGCGAGGACGGACGAGTACGGCGATGGCGGCAGCCGGACACGCGGAGCCGATGGAAGTGGAGGCGTGGCGCGAAGAACTGCGCACCGTGCTGGAGTCGCGCGCCTTCCGCCAGGCGCCGACCCTGTCGCACCTGCTGGGTTATCTGTGCGAGAAGCTCTTTTCCGGCGAGAGCGCTCAGATCAAGGAATATTCGATCGGAGTGGAGATGTTCCGCCGCGGGGCGGAGTTCGACCAGGAGACAGACTCGATTGTGCGGGTAGAGGTGAACCGGCTGCGCAAGCGGCTGGCGGACTACTACGCCGGCGAGGGAGCGTCGCACAAGCTGCGGATTGTGATTCCAGTGGGGCAGTACGTGCCAAACTTTGTGAGCACGTTGCCGGAACCGGAGACGAAGCCGGCCGCGGAAGCTCCAGCGGAGAAAGCGGCGCCTGCGTGGTGGCGGCGGCGATGGGTGTGGGGCGCTGGGGCGGCCGGAGTCGCCGTACTGGCGGGAGGGGTTTGGTTCGCGGCGCATCCGCGACACCAGGCGCCGCAGCCTCTGCAGACGCATCCGCAGGCACAAACGGTTCCGGAGCCGCTGGTGGGGCCGCCGCCGGGCGATGAGGTGCGGATCCTGGCGGGATCGACGCGGAGCTACGCCGATCATGCAGACAAGCTGTGGAGTGCCGATACGTGGTTCACGGGCGGCACGGAAGTGAAGAACGAAGCGCGATACATCGCGCGCACGCTCGATCCGAGCTTCTATCACGCGAGCCGCGAAGGACAGTTCCGGTACGACATTCCGCTGAAGCGCGGCGTGTACGAGGTACACCTGTACTTTGCCGAGACGGAGTACGGGCCGGAAAACACGGGCGTGGGCGGCGAGGGCAGCCGGTTGATGACGGTGCGCGCAAACGGGCAGCCGCTGCTGAGACACTTCGACGTGATGGCGGATGCGGGCGGCGAGCGGATTGCCGACGATCGCGTGTTTCCGGGGCTCTCGCCGGCAAACGATGGCAAGCTGCACCTGGAATTCGTGGGTGAAAACGGCACCAATGCGACGCTGTCGGCGATCGAGATTCTGCCTGGACTCGGCGCGCGCATGCGGCCGCAGCGTCTGCTGGCACGGCAGACGCCTTACTACTCCAACGACAGCCACTGGTGGAGCCCGGACAACTACTTCGACGGCGGGCAGATGGCGTCGTACTCGGAGCCGGTGAGGGGGACCGACGATCCGGAGCTGTACGAGACGGAGCGGTGGGGGAATTTCTCCTACGCGATCCCGGCGGCGCCGGGGCGCTACACGGTGACGCTCCATTTTGCGGCGCGGCATCGCGGCTGGGACGCGCCTCTGGGGCCGGGCGTCCAGGAGACGACGCGCGTGGCGCACATCTTCAACGTCTTCTGCAACGGCAAGGCGATTCTGGAGAACTTTGACCTGGCGAAGGAAGCGCAGGGGTCGGACGTTGTGGTGCGGAAGGCGACGGGTCTGGAGCCCAATGCGCAGGGCAAGCTGCTGCTGAACTTTGTGCCGGTGCAGGGGTATGCATCGGTGACGGGGATCGAGGTGGTGGAGGAGTAGCGAGTCAGCGAAAAAGCGGTCAGCCGAAAAGAGGTCAGCGAAAAACCGGTCAGTTAAAAGCCGGTCGGCGAAAAGCGAGCGAGCTGCGAGCGGAAAGGCGAGCGAAGAAGCGAGCGTAGAACGGCTACACGCACGAACATTCCATCATTTGCTGTAGAGATCTTCTTCTGTCACGACGGCTTCGAGATTCCCGGCGTGGCGGGAGCGATGGGCGGCGGTGAACATGGATCCGCGCGCGGGGACGATGGGGGCGAAGGCCATGAAGCCGATCTTTGGGGCGATGTCGTCGTAGATGGCTTCCATGCCGCCACGCAGCGTGTAGGTTTCGTGCCAGAAGCCGGTGCCGCCGGAGTCGCGCAGGAAGTTCTTCCACCACAGGCGGTGCGGCTCGGAGCGGGTCCACTTCAATAGCGAGTCCATATCGCGCCAGTACTGGCGCATGCCGGCGTGCATGGGGAAAAGCGAGAAGATAAAGTTCTCGTGGCGGAGGAGCCCGTCGGGTTGCGCTTCGACGGACTTGGCGATCTTCGGGCCGAAACCGATCAGGGTTTTGAGTCCGGCGATGCGGTTGACGCGCATGCCCAGGTAGACGACGACCAGGTCGGGGAATTGGCTGAGGTCGACGGTGAGGCGATTGACGGGCGTAGGCATGATGAGGACAGGGTACAGGGGAGCAGGGAGCAGGGTATTGGGTCCGGTTCAGAAGACCGGCCTGGCGATGGAGCCTGGTTTGATACCCCGGCGGCAAATGCTGGCGCGCGTCGTTGGCGGTACCTCGCGCATCTGCTAATGTATTACGTCGGGGCGAAGGAAGAGAGAACCATGGCAAAGGCGGTCTGGAACGGGAAAGTCCTTGCAGAGAGTGACACTTACGAGACGGTGGAGGGGAATGTCTACTTCCCCGAGGGCGCGGTGAAGCGGGAGTTTCTGCGGCCGAGCTCGACGACGTCGACGTGTCCCTGGAAGGGCCAGGCCAAGTATTACAGCCTTTTGGTGGACGGGCAGGAGAATCAGGATGCTGCCTGGTACTACCCAAATCCAAATCCTGCGGCGCGTAACGTCAAGGGGCACATCGCTTTCTGGCGCGGGGTTGAGGTCGAGAAGTAGGGCGGAACAGCTGAAAACNNCAATTGCGCGATCGCGCTCAGGCTGTTTTCTGATAGCGCACTTGGTGCCATCCCCATGCGCTGGCGATGATCTCGTCCAGATCCGTGTGGCGGGGTTTCCAGCCGAGTTCCTGGGCGATTCTTTCAGAGCTTGCGATCAGGACGGCTGGGTCGCCGGGGCGGCGAGGGACCACGTCGACGGGAATCGGGTGACCGGTGACCCTTCGAGCCGACTCGATGACCTGGCGGACGGAGAAACCGGAGCCGTTGCCGAGGTTGTAGACGAGCTGTTCCTTGTGAGCAAGGGCCTCAAAGGCAAGAAGATGGGCGTGCGCCAGGTCCTCGACGTGGATGTAGTCGCGGATGCAGGTGCCGTCGGGTGTGGGGTAATCGTCGCCGTAGATTTTGATCCGCTCGCGGCGGCCGAGGGCGACATCCAGAACCAGCGGAATGATGTGGGATTCCGGCTCGTGCGCCTCACCGCGGCCTCCCATGGCGCCGGCGACGTTGAAGTAGCGCAAGCTGGCGTATCGAAGACCATGTACTCGATACATCCAATTGAGCATTTTTTCCACCAGGAGCTTGGATTCCCCATAGGCATTGGTGGGGCGAAGGGTGGCATCTTCGCGGATGGGCGTTACGTCCGGTTCGCCGTAAACCGCAGCCGTGGAGGAGAAGACGATCCTGTGGACGCCTGTGGAAATCATGGCTTCGAGGAGGCTGAGCGAGGAGGCCGTATTGTTGCGGAAATAGCGCTCAGGCTGCTGCATGCTCTCGCCGGCTTCGATGAGTGCCGCAAAATGCATCACGCCGTCAAACCCGGTGGCGAGGAGATTCTCGAGCTGCGGGCGGTCGGCAAGATCGCCCTGGATGAAGCTGGCCCCGGCGGGAAGCAGAGCTCGCGTGGAGTGACACAGGTTGTCGTAGACCACAACCGTATGGCCCTGCTGGAGAAGGGTGAGGGCTACCATCCCACCAATGTACCCAGCTCCGCCAGTGACCAGAATTCGCACGATTCTCAGCCTCCAATCCTTTATGCTGTATACGTCCTTGCTGCGTCAGACTCTTTATAATCCATCAGGAGGGAAGCCTCGACTGTGGTAACCGCAGCGAGGGGTTCTGCCTCCAGTTTCGATCCGAGGATTTTGATGGACCGCAGCCAGTAAGGGGCTTGCAGATGTCCAGCGTAAGAGAGTAGACAGAGTGAACGAGAAAGGCCCCGTTCGCGTCGTTCACTTGAAGCAAGACCCAAAATGGGCACGATTCTGCCTCGTTTGTGTGACTGATGGAGGTAATTCGCAGTAGTACTCTCAAGTCACCTCTTGCGCGTTCAGAAGTACCCATAGGAAGATCTAAATGGTAATCCCCATCGCAGGGCGAGATTCTCGGGAGAACGTGTCCCGCAGCCTTGCGTAGGGTTTTGTCCGGGATTTGGGCCAACGCGGATTGGGTTCACTGGTCATCAAAGTGCATACCTTAAAAGGATGCACCCAATGAAAGTTGCAACTTCTTTTCTCAGGTGAGGTTGGAGATACAGGGCAATGGCAACAGACAACTCCATTAAGCGCGCAACGTTCGGTCTGCTCCCCGAGCCGGAAGGCCGGATGGGCTCGTTCGGCATGAGCATGGTGCTCAACGTGACCGTAGCTGCTTTGATGCTGCTGCTGACGATCGCGCAGGTTCACCAGGTGCAGGAGCACCGGTACCAGACGACGCAGTTGATTTTCCCGGTGGAACAGCCGAAGCAATACGTACCGCCTGTGCCGAAGATCAAGCTGCCGCCCCCGCCTCAGGTGGCAAAGCTGGAGCAGCCAAAGATCGAGATGCCGAGGCCGATGCCGCCGCCACCGAAGGTTGCAGAGATCAAGCTGCCCACGCCCGTGATGCCGAAGATTGAAGCGGCGCCGCCCAAGCGGTTCGCGCCTCCTCCACAACCGAAGCTGGGCGCGTTCAAGAGCTCGACGCCAACGACGGTTGCGAACAACATGAGCGCGCCGACGCCGAAGATGGGTGGCTTTGGGGATCCGCAGGGTGTGAAGCCGAATCCGGATGCCACGCGGACGGCGACGGTGGCCGCAGTGGGTTCGTTCAACGCGGCGCCAGGAACGGCATCGGGAGCCGGAGCGGCGCGTCAGGGTGCGGTGCGCGGCACCGAGTTTGGTTCAGGTGTGGCCAACGGCGTTCCCGGCGGGAAAGACAGAAACGCGACGGTTGCGTCGGCAGGATTTGCCAACGGCGTACTGGGCGGAACAGGATCGAAGGATAGCCACGGAACGATCGCGCATGGCAGCTTTGGAGACAACATGTACGGCTCTGCACCGGCTCCGGCCGTGCGTCCTCAGGCTCCGCAGACGACCCCGCTCGTGGTCCTGGCGAAGCCGCTGCCGGCCTACACGGCCGAAGCGCGGCAGCTCAGGATCGAGGGCGACGTGACGCTCGAGGTCCGGTTCCTGGCCACGGGGCAGGTGCAGGTGCTGCGCGTAGTCGCAGGACTGGGGCACGGGCTGGATGAACAAGCGAGGCTGGCGGCGGAGAGGATCCGCTTTAAGCCGGCGACCAAAGACGGGCAGGCCGTGGATCAGGTGAGCATCATCCATGTGACATTCCAGATGGCATAGGAAGTACAGTTGTGGACGAAGCGCGGGAATGCCTCGCGTTTCGCAAAAGGCCGAACACAAGGCACGTATTCAGGAGTCATAACAAAATGCATCGTCGCAAGCTTTTAATTCTGGGCATGACATTATTGCTGGGCGTTCCGGCGTCCCAGGCGAAGAAGGATCCTCGTGCTCCGGCAGGATTGCCCCTTACCCCGCAGCAGCAGCGCCTGGTACAGCAGGCGATCGCGCGCGAGAAGGTGGTTATTAAGCAAATCCAGAAGAGCACCCCGGTCGTGCAGTCGTACATTCAGGACCTGCGTCCCGACCAGAAGCTCTATCAGGTCCCGGTTGCCGATCAGTACATGATCGGGCGCGTGGATTTCGGAAAGGCATTTTCGGATGCACAGTATGAGCAGGCGGATCGGAGCCTGCCGCGCCGCGGCTGGTTTGCCGGTTCCTTCCATTTCATGTCGGACCTGACCAAAGCTTTCCATCTGGAGAACTCGCCCACCGGATTCATGTCGATGATGTTCATCGATCCGAGCGGGTTCGACCAGCAGCACTACAACTTCGCCTTCGTGCGGCGCGAGTTCCTGGGCACGGTGCGCACATGGGTCTTCGATGTGAGCCCGAAGGAGAGAGGCCCGGGGCGTTTCTTCGGGCGCATCTGGGTCGAGGACCAGGACGGCAACGTCGTCCGGTTCAACGGTACCTACATCAGCAATCCAAACGACGAAGCCGACCACTATTTTCACTTCGACAGCTGGCGTATGAACGTGCAGCCGGGAGTGTGGGCGCCGGCGGCGGTGTATATCGAGGACACGCTGCACAACGGCGTGAACCATGCGAGCAGCTTTAAGGGGCAGACGACGTACTGGGGCTACTCGCTGAAGCTGCCGACCAAGGAGTCCGACTCGGAGTCGATGGAGATCGAGAACGCGCAGGACCAGAGCGACAACTCCACCGACGTGAGCCCGCTGCAGGCGGAGCGGGAATGGGTTTCCCAGGCGGAAAACAACGTGCTGGACCGGCTGACCCAGGCCGGGCTGGTGGCGCCGCCGAGCGATTTTGACAAGCAGCTCGAGCAGGTGGCGACGAACATTATCATCGGCAGCAATCTGCAGCTGCCCAGCGACATTCACTGCCGCGTGATTCTGACCACTCCGCTGGAGTCGCTGGCGGTGGGCAACACGATTTTGCTGAGCAAGGGTCTGATCGACACGCTGCCGGACGAGAACGCGCTGGCGGCCGTGATTGCCTTCCAGCTCGCGCACATCGTCACCGGCCACCACATCGACACGCGGTACGCGTTCAATGACCGGCTGCTCTTCCCGGATACGGCGACCTTCCGGCGGATCACGATGAACCACTCGGTTCCGGACGACGAGGAAGCCGCGAAGAAAGCCGTCGATCTGTTTAGCCACTCGATCTATCACGACAAGGCCGGCAGCGTGGGGCTGTTCTTCCAACAGCTGGAGGCGCGGGAGAAGGAACTTCCCTCGCTGTTCACGCCGCGGCTGGGCGACTCGCTGATCCGCGGCGACGGGCAGCCGTGGCTGGCCGGTCTGACGCAGGGCGCACCAAAACTGGACATGGATAATCTGCAGCAGGTAGCGGCCCTTCCGCTGAACAGCCGGCTGAAGATCGATCCATGGGACGACAAGGTTTTCATGCTGACCGCCCGGCCTCCTGTGCTGCTGAATGCGCGCGACAAGATGCCTCTGGAGATAACGCCGGTGTTCTACCGTCTGCAGCGGTACTCCGACGCAACACCGGGCGCACCCGCGCCTGCGAATGCGACTCCGGCCGCGAGTGTGCCGCCGTCGGCAGATGCAGGTGCGCAGCGGCCTTCGGCAAGCGCACAGGCTCAACCGCAGGGCGGGCCACAGTAGTCGCATGGATTGAGCGGCGTGCTTTGCGGTTCAAACAAAGAACCGCAGAGCGCACCGCTCCGAATTGGATAAGGGGATTAACGACAAACGGCAGAGTTGAACCGGCAGGGGCCCGTAAGTCGCAAGACCGGAGAACGAACGTGGGCAAGAAGATTGCAATCATCGCACTCCTTTTACTTCCTGCAGCATTGATCGCTCAGAGTGCCGAATCGGCCATCGGCGGCGAAGCTACCGTATCGGCAGGCGTGGAGATGTCCACCTTTAATCCGGACTGGGGCTGCGCCAACAGCGCTCCGTTCGGCTGCGCGAATCAGCTATACGGTCCAACGGCGGTCTTCAACTTCGACCTTCATCAAAAGTATGGGTTCGAAGGCGAGGCGCGCTGGCTCCACTGGCATGGAAATGGAGGGATGGTCGAGTCGAATTACCTGATTGGACCCCGTTATCGGCTCTATCGGTGGGACCGCCTGACCCTCTGGGGCAAGCTGGGCATGGGCGGCGGATGGATCACGACCCCGGATTATCCCGCAGCCGGCAGCCTGAAGGGCAGTTATTTTGCATACGCGCCGGGAGCGACCGGCAATTTCCGGCTCAACCGCAGGATTTCACTTCGCGCCGACTATGAGTATCAGTTTTGGCCTTCCTTTGCCGGAACGCCGAGCTACGACCCCACTACGGGTAAGGTGTTGCAGCACCAGAGCGGGCTGACTCCGAACGGCACGAGCTTCGGGGTGGTTTACAGGTTCCTCGGGCAGTAAAAGGCCGGAACGCACACGATTTAAGGGAAACTGGTTACGGGTGTTGTTGGCAGCGGTCGTGAGCCGAAATTACGGTCGGAGCCCCAACTCGGGCCACTGTTTCAGGATTGCTTCCCCGATAACCTGGTTTCCCGCAGCGTTGAAATGCGTGTGGTCGTAGAGGCAGATTTGGCTCACCGAGTAGCGGCTAATCGCTGACGTCAGATCAAGAAACGGAACCTGGTTCTGATCCCCCCAGGTGTGCAGCACCTTCTCGGGTTGCGTGCTCAGTGCCGGAACATCTTTCCGAAACGGCAAAAAGACCAAAACCATCCGTCCCTTCTGGCTCGCCACCAGTGCGCGGAAGCGGCTCAGATCTTCAAGGTTTGCTCGCATCGCCGCGTCGTTGGTCGCCACCGTATCGCCGGGATCGGAGCGACGGGCGATATGGAAGATGCGCGGCGCCAGAAAGCGCGTGTAGAACTCGCCGATCGCCGTGGCGGGCCGCTTCTGCGGCAGACCGTCGCCCACCTGATCGATCGTCGCCCGCGGTTCGGTCAGGTCGCCGTCGTTCAGCACCAACAGAACGAAATTCGACTGCAAGATGCCACGCGACCGAACCCAGGACCACTCATTGTCCGGCGCCCATCCGTTGGCCGAAGCATTCAGCACTTCCACGGGGCGATGCACAACGGCCGGAAGGCCCCGGGCGACAATCTGTGTGAAGATTCGGCTTTGGTCGACATGCGTAGTTCCATAAGTGATCGAGTCACCTACAAAAAGAACACGTACGGCGCCCGGCGAAGGCTCGCGCGAAACCTCATCCGAGCGCATTCCATAGTGGTTGATATAGGTGTGAACAAGGAAGCGGAAGATTTTCTGATCGGGCTTCGTGATATAGGAGCACGCGGCGTCAGGTGCAATCAGTACCGGATCGCCCAGGCCCAGAAGCAGCCGGAGCGTGGCTTCTGTGCCCACGGCGAGCGCAACCAGCAGACATAGCGCGACGCCGACGATGCGCCACGGGCGTTTCCCCTGGCGCACAGCGGAAGACGCCTGCCCTGAAGTCTTAGTGTCCACAATCACCTCTGCGCATGGTGCAGCGTCCCCGGAAACGAACACGGATGCCCATGCTGTGGCTTGAGCCGAACGCGGAAACCATGCGCGACGCCGACCACGGGATCATAGCCATGCCTGTATTCACGTGGCTCATCCCGGGCGGTGTTTCCCCGGCCGCGTTCGCCCTCTAAAAGTGGTACGCGATGCCGACGACCGGATCGTAAATGTTGTAGTAGACGTTGGTGCGGAAGGCATCGCCGGGATAGTTGAAGGTCGGGGTCTTCATGACCAGGCCCCGGTATTCGGCGCGGATATCGAAGCTGGGACTGATTTCATAGGCGAAGCCGGCGCCATACATCAATCCGATATTCGTGCTGCGGCTCACGTTGAATGTGTTGGTCTTGGCGTCGTCAATGGGCGAGAACATGAAGCCCCCGGGGCCGGCTTCGATAAAGGGATTCCAGTTGCGGAAGTTGAAGGTGTAGACGTAGCCGGCGGAAAACTCCTGAAAACGGTCATGAATATTGTACGAACCGAACGAGCAGCAGAAGCGCTGGACATTCTGGTTGTACTGGTAGTTGAGTTCCAAAGCGCTGTGCGGCGACAGATCAAACCGGTAGCTGACGAGGGCGCCGTAGCCGGGAGTGGCGTGCAACTGAACGGCGTCGCCGGAGGCGAACGGCGCGTTGATCATGGAGCCGCTGGCGCTGATGTCCTGACGGCTTTCCTGCGCGAAGGCGGGCACCGCCAGCAGGAGGGACAACAAAAACACAAACTGCGATTTCTTCATTCGTCGGTCAACCTCTTCACAACACCCTTCGGGAATTTTGGCGCAGCGCACCAGCAGCGCCTCAGAAGCTCAGGCTCCTGGAAAGAGCAAACACTGTGGGAATATCCACCCGGTCATTGTACCTGCCGAAGGGGAGTTTCCACAGTCCTGCCAGGCGCGTTAATGCTTGGACGCACGATGGCTCCGGATGGGAGGCTGCTCTGTGCGAAATGCGAAAGGATGGCCGCGGTGTGCGGCAAACGCTCTTACGATTTCAAGAAAGGCGGCGCCGGCATGTGAGGGCGTGGCTCGCTGGCGATGAACCAGCCAGAGGCGGCGGGCGATTCTCAGCTCCGGGACCGCGACCTGCACGAGTTCCCCGCGGGCCAGCTCCGGCTGAACGGTAAGGCCGGGGACCAGCGCGACGCCATTGCCGCGGGCGACGAAGCGCTTGATGGCTTCGAGGCTGGGAAGTTCAACCCCCATGTGGAGGGGAGTCTGATTGCGGGCGAAGGTCTCGATCACGCGCTGGCGCAGGGGCGAGGCAACTGTGTGAGCGATGAAATTCTCCGTACCCAGCTCACGTATCGAGACCTGTTTCCGCCGCGCGAGAGGATGCTTCGGATCGACCACAAATGCGACTGAGTCGGTATAAACCGCGATTGCGTGAAGGCGTGCGTCGTCTGGACGAAAAGAGAGAATGCCGAACTCGGCGGCGCGTTCGAGAATCTGGTCGGGGATCTGGCTGGCCAGCGATCGCTGCACGGTGACGCCGATCTGCGGGTATTCGGCACGGAACGCATCGAGCACGGGCAGGAGCCACAGGCAGGTGTATTCGTTGGCGGCGATGGTGAGCCGGCCGCGCTCCAGAGAGCGCAGCTCTTCCAGAGCGGTGATGGTTTCGCCGCGCAGGCGCAGAAGGCGCTCGGCATAGCCGCGCAGGAGTTTGCCGGAAGCGGTGAGCGTGCCGTCGCGTGAGGAGCGCTCAAAGAGTGGTTCTCCGATTTCTTCTTCGAGTTTGCGAATGGCATGGCTGATGGCAGGCTGGGTGCGCCGCATGCGGGCCGCAGCGCGGGAGAAGCCCTTTTCTTCGGCGACAGCGAGGAAGGTCTCAAGCTGGTAAAGGTCCATGGAGAGGCGCGGGGCGCAGGTTCGGATTCATTATGAATCATATTTATGCAAATGCAAAGAATTACAAATTTGCTTTATGGTGACCCCTTTGCCAAACTGAATGCATACGGAGCAGGATTGACGCTGAATCCGTGCGCCCACGGGGCGCACGGATTCAGCGGAGAGAGTCACTGTATGCCCCAGGATCGGATTTATTTCTTCGACACAACGCTGCGCGACGGTGAACAGTCACCGGGTTGCAGCATGACGCATCACGAGAAGCTGGCGCTGGCCAATTCGCTGGCGGATCTCGGAGTCGACATACTCGAAGCGGGGTTCGCGATCGCGTCCGACGGCGATTTTGCCGCGATCTCGGCAGTCGCGCAGGAAGTGCGCGGGCCGAAGATTGCCTCGCTGGCCCGCGCGCGGCACGAAGATATCGAGCGCGCAGCGAAGGCGGTGGAAAAGGCAGCGCGGCCGCGCATTCACGTGTTCCTGGCGAGCTCGGATATCCACCTGCAGTACAAGTTGAAGATGAGCCGCAGCGAGGCGCTGGAGCAAGCCGCGAAGATGGTGGCGCTGGCAAAGAGCTACGTCGACGACGTGGAGTTTTCACCGGAAGATTCGACGCGCACGGACCCCGAGTTTCTCTGCCAATTCGTCGGGGCGGCGATCAGTGCCGGCGCAACGACCATCAATCTGCCGGACACGGTGGGTTACGCGACGCCGGAAGATTATGCCGGAATGTTCCGTAACATCCTCGAAAAAGTGCCGGGCGCAGAGCGGGTGATTCTGTCGACGCATTGCCACGACGATCTGGGCCTCGCCGTTGCGAATACGCTGGCGGCCATTCGCGCCGGTGCGCGGCAGGTGGAGTGCACCATCAACGGAATCGGCGAGCGTGCGGGCAACGCGGCGCTTGAGGAGATCGCCGCAGCGATTCGGGTGCGAGCCGATGTCTTCCCGTACGAGAACAATCTGAAACTTGAGAAGCTTTATCCGGTGAGCCAGCAGCTGGCCAGAACGATCAGCTTTGGCGCGGCGCCGAACAAGGCGGTCGTCGGCGCGAATGCGTTCGCGCACGAAGCGGGGATTCATCAGCACGGAGTGCTTTCGAATCCGCTGACTTACGAGATTATGACGCCGGTGTCGGTCGGCGTCCCGGCGAATCGCATGGTGCTGGGCAAACACTCCGGGCGAACGGCGCTGCGCTCACGACTGCAGGAGCTGGGGTATCGGCTCTCGGCGGAGGATCTCGATATTGCATATCGAGCCTTCACCGAACTGGCCGATCGCAAGAAGGCGATCTATGACCAGGACCTGATCAATCTGGTGGCGCATCATCAGCGTCACGAGGATCTGATCTCGACCGAGCCGGCGGTGAACTGAGGACAGCCAGTAGTGGTCAGCTAAGAAGCGGTCAGCGAAAGACCGGGTTAGCGAGTTAGCGGGCGCAGATTGCGGCCGAGAGGGAACACTTCTCAAAGAAGAGGGCGATGACGAAGAAGCTGAAGATTCTGATTGTGGCCGGCGACGGCATCGGCCCGGAAGTGACCGGCGAGGCGGTTCGTGTGCTGCAGTCCGTGGCGGAGCTGGGCGGCTATGACTTTGCGTTTCAGGAAGAATTGATTGGGGGCGTCGCGATCAACGCGCACGGTTCACCGTTGCCAGACTCGACCCTCAAGGCCGCGCTGGACAGCGATGCGGTGCTGCTGGGCGCTGTGGGCGGTAACGAATTCAACGCACTGCCGCCGAGTCAGCGCCCGGAAGCGGGCCTGCTGAAGATTCGCGCGGAGCTGGGCGGGTTTGCAAACCTGCGGCCCTCGTTTGCGTGGCCGGGACTCAGCCAGAATTCGCCGCTGAGGCCGGAGATCGTGGTGGGCGCGGATATCTTGTTTGTCCGCGAGCTGCTGGGCGGGCTCTATTTTGGCGCGCCGCGCGAGTGGGACAAACGCGTGAATGCAGCGTGGAACACCATGCGCTACACGCGCGACGAAGTCGTCCGTGTGACACGGGTCGCATTCGATCTGGCGTCGAAGCGCCGGAAGAAGGTGACGTCGGTCGACAAGGCGAACGTGCTCGAAGTTTCGCAGCTGTGGCGCGCGACCGTGACCGAAGTGGCCAAAGAGTATCCCGCCATCGCGCTCGAACATCAGTATGTGGACGCGATGGCGATGCACATCATGAACCAGCCGCGGAACTACGATGTCGTCCTCACCGAGAATTTGTTTGGCGACATCCTGTCGGACGAGGCGGGCGTGATCACCGGCTCGCTGGGCATGCTGCCTTCAGCGACGATCGGCGGCAAGGTGAATCTGTACGAGCCGGTGCACGGATCGGCTCCGGACATCGCGGGCAAAGGCATTGCGAATCCGCTGGGCGCGATCCTGACGGCGGCAATGCTGCTGCGATATTCAGCGGGGCTCGAAGAAGAGGCTGCGGCGATTGAGGCGGCGGTGAAACAGGTGGTGGCTGACGGCTACCGGACGGCGGACCTTGTACGCGGCGACAAGGCTGCGAAGATATCGTCGACATCCGAGATCGGCAGCAAAGTGCGCGAGGTTCTGGTCGGAGCGCGGGCGAGCGGGGCTTCAGCGCGATGAGTTTGCGGGAAAACTGAGCGAGAAATCATGATGGCTGGAAATCCGAAGACATTATTCGAGAAAGTTTGGGAAACGCACATTGTTGCGGAGCCGCAGGGGGAGCCGACGCTGCTCTACATCGATCTGCATTTGATCCACGAGGTGACCTCGCCGCAGGCTTTCGATGGGTTGCGGCTGGCGGGACGCAAGGTCCGCCGGCCGGACCGCTCGATCGCGACCGTGGATCATAACGTGCCGACGACGGCGAATCGGCTGGTGATCGAGGATCCCATTGCGGCGAAGCAGATTGAAGCGCTGCGGAATAACTGCGCCGAGTTTGGGATCGAACTGTACGATGTGCAATCGCCGCGCCAGGGGATCGTGCACGTGATCGGGCCGGAGCTGGGGCTGACCAAGCCAGGGATGACGATCGTCTGCGGTGATTCGCACACATCGACGCACGGAGCGCTGGGCGCGCTGGCGTTCGGCATCGGCACGTCGGAGGTGGAACATGTGCTGGCTACGCAGTGCCTGCCGCAGTCGAAGCCGAAGACCTTCCGCATCTCAATCGAGGGCGAGCTCTCCGAGGGCGTGGGCGCGAAGGACATCGTGCTCGGGATCATTGGGCGGATCGGGACCGACGGCGCGACCGGCTACGTGATCGAGTACGCCGGGTCCGCAATTCGATCGCTAAGCATGGAAGGCCGGATGACGATTTGCAACATGAGCATCGAGGCCGGCGCACGCGCGGGCATGATTGCGCCGGACGAGACGACGTTCACGTGGCTCAAAGGCCGGCCCTTCGCTCCGCAGGGTGCGGCTTGGGATACGGCGGTCGCCGAGTGGCGAAAGCTGGCCACCGATCCCGGCGCGAAGTTTGACCGCGAGCTGGTGATACCTGCCGTCGAGATCGAGCCGTTCGTGACGTGGGGAACGAATCCCGGCATGGTGGTATCTGTAACGGCCGCTGTGCCAGATCCTGCGGCGGAGCCGAACGAGGCGAATCGGAGGGCGTTTACGCGAGCTTTGGAGTACATGGATCTGAAACCCGGGACTCCAATGGAGGAGATCGCGGTGGACCGCGTGTTTATCGGCTCGTGTACGAACTCGCGCATCGAGGATCTGCGGTCGGCGGCGAAGGTTGTGGCTGGCCATCATGTGCACAAGAATGTGCGGGCGATGGTGGTCCCGGGGTCGCAGCTGGTGAAGGCGCAGGCGGAGAAGGAAAACCTGGACGCGATCTTCAAAGAGGCGGGATTTGAGTGGCGCGAGCCGGGCTGCTCGATGTGCCTGGGCATGAATCCTGACATTCTGCAGCCGGGCGAGCGGTGCGCATCGACGAGCAACCGCAACTTTGAAGGCCGNNGCGGTGATGGGGCATTTTACGGATGTGCGGACGTGGGAATTCAGAGCCAGCGAAGAAGCGGTCAGCGGTAAGGCGGTCGGCTGAAAGGCGGTCAGCGAAAGTCCGGTCAGCAACGAATCGGTTTGCAATTCAACATTATTTGTAAGGATTGTTTCTAAGGGTCATTTTCAGCAGAGGGTCTTCCGTATGGAAAAGTTTCGAACTCTTACTTCCGCCGTCATGCCTCTCGATCGGGTCAACGTCGATACCGATCAGATCATCCCGAAGCAGTTTTTGAAGCGCATTGAGCGCACGGGGTATGAGGATTTTCTGTTTTTCGACTGGCGAAAGGATCCTGGATTTGAGCTGAACAATCCGAAATACAAGGGCGCGAAGATCCTGGTGGCGGCGAAGAATTTCGGATGCGG
>PMAM01000047.1:4599-19815 GCA_003152595.1 Acidobacterium sp. | reverse complement strand
AGTCCATGGCCATGCTCCACCCCGTCAAGTAGCCAAGCGCAGGGTGAATTTCGCGCCCCACATAGGTGAACGCAGAGCCGGCGCTGGGATAAGCGGAGGCCATTTTCCCATAGCTTATGGCAGTAAACAGCATGGCCACCATAGCCAGCAGCACCGTCACTACGGCGTACCCGTGAGAACGCGTGCTCATTACCCCGTAAACTGGCATCGGGGCGGTGGGTTGAATAACGATGAGCCCATAGAGAATCAGATCCCAGAGCCCCAGCGCGCGGCGTAACGTCGGCGTGCCGGCGGCTTCTGGCGCAGATGTTCCCACAGTCTGATGTGTGCCTTTCAAATTTGCGCCGCCTCAGCCGCGGATCATGCATATTCATTGAGAGTACTTTATGGTCCCGCCCATCGACGGTGCGGCATGCAATTTGTGCATCTCGGATTAAGCGAAACTCGATACATCCTCAGAAAATATCCGATTGGTTTCGCAGCACACAGACCAAAGTGATTCGGAAATCGATGCACCGCGCAATTCCAGCGAAGTCGTCCAGTTTCTTCCGGAAGCAAAAAACAGCCCGCTTCAGGGCCGGACCTCCTTTGTTTTCACGTTCCAGCCACTCACCTCCACCGCAGGCGCGTTCCCTCCCAGATCTTTCGGGTTGTACGTCGCGGTGATTTGCCGCGTCTCGCCAGGCAACAATGCAAAGTAATTGTCCTCCCACAGCACCGGCAGAACTTCATCGTCGATGGCGCGTTGATACCAGTACGTGCCGTGTCCATTTCGTCCAAGCAACCGCTTCACCTTCAGCCGGACAGCGAAAGCGAGCGTGCGGCTGGGATTGTGAAGCGTGACCGTCATCGCGTCCTGCGCGCCGGTGCTCTGTCTCTTCGCCTCCACGTCCAGATCCACGGTTGGCAAGCTGTTCAACGCCGTGTAGTCGGCAAACGTCTTGGTCGGTGTCCATACGCCGCCAAGCGGCTCGTTCTCGAAATCGACCGTCTCAGCTACCGACGATAGCCAATATAAATTCCGGCTCACCAGGCTGTCCCCGTTTTCCAAACGCAGATCCACAAAATACGTTCCACTCAGCCCGTCGATCTCCGGCAGGGTGAACACCCGCGTGCTGCTGTCGGGCCCTATGTCTAAAGTGACCTCGTGGGCGTACTTCTCGGTCATGTCTAGGTTGTACACTTTGGCCGAAATCTTGAGTTTTGAGAACGCCTGGTAATAAGAATTCACAACCACGATCGAGCGGTCATCGTAAGAGTACTGCACGTGCAGCGGCTCACAGGCGTGTTTCACTCCGAAATAGGAGCCGCCCGGGCGCAAATACCAGTCGTATAAATGCCAGATCATGCTGGGCCAGGCGTTGTTCAGCATCCATTGGATCACCCCTGTCGATGTGTACTTGTTCCGCCCGAAGGCTTCCATCATCGCCCGGTGCCCTTCATACGCCTGTACCTGCGCCTTCTGCGCGTATTCCTCCACTGAGTGCGAAGGCCCGTAACGTTTGTTGAGCGCCTCGGTGAAGATCTCCAGCGTACGCGACATGCCGCCGGCATGGTACTCCCAGACCGAATCGATCGGCCATAAATGGTCCTCCGGCAGCATGCGCCGCAGGCTCTCGATGGGTGGAATTGCCGGACCCGGACTGATTTCCGTGGCGAATCCCCATGCGCCGCCGCGCTTGGTGTCCGTCACCCAGTACAAAGGAGGGACCCACTCGTACGGCGCCAGCATCTTCACCCCGGTCGGCCCTACGGTGGTGGTATAGTCCCCCGCCGAGGCGATGGCCGGATTCGGCCAATCGCTCTCCTTCATGATCTGCAGATACATCTTCTCGACTGCGGGCGGGGGCGCATAGTCGCTCCCATAGAGAAACGCGATAACCGAGGGGTGCCGCTCCAATCGTCGGATCTGGTCCCGCAGAGACGACGCCGCAATCGGCTCGTCTTCCCCGCTCCAGCTCGGCCATCTCTCCCAGTGGTCGCAACAGCACCACCCCGGCATTCCCATGATTCCCATCTCGTCCATCAAATCGAAGAAATGGTCATCCTCCAGCTTGCCTTCGAAGCGAATGGTGTTCAGGTTCATATCCCGCACATACTTCAGTTCCGCTTCTTGCCGCTCGGGCGAGGAACGCAGCAGCATGTCGAAGCTGTAGCCCGCTCCGCGGATCAATATATTCTTGCCATTGATCTGGAAGATCCGGTGTTTCGCGGCATCCAGTTCAGAGGTGATTTGCCGAATGCCAAACCGAGTGTGGCTGGCATCTGAAACCTGCCCATCGACGACAAACTCCAAGTCCAGCGGGTAAAGGTTCTGCGGTCCCAACTGTGCCGGCCACCACAGCCGTGGGTGGGCCACTTCCAGTTGCGGGAATTTCTCCGGCGTGAAACGCACCACTTGCGTCTCGCGGACTTCCAGTTTCACAGGTTGCGAAAACTCGATATCTTCCACCTTGCCTTTGAGCTCGCCTTCAATGGGTTGGTTCGAAGAGTTCTTCAACTCAGCTCGAACCGTGAGCTCCGCTTGATCCGCAGAAGGTAGATTCAACTTAGTGAACACCGCTGGATAGCGCAAGGCTACCGGCCCTGTCGCGGTAATATGCACGCCACGCCAGATGCCCATCTCTTTGTCGGGCGGCATCGGCGCCCAATCGACGAGTGTAATGGCCAGGTCGCTGGGTTGCGGCGGGAAGACCTCCACTGCCAGCGCATTTGTCTCGCCCGGTTGCGCCATCGCTGTGACATCGAATTCGAACAATCGCCAGGTTCCGGCCATTTTGCTGGAAGATGCGACCTGACGGCCGTTCAACCATACATTGGCGCGATAGTTGATGCCATCGAAGCCCAGCCAGAGAGTCTTGCCCTTGTACTCGGCCGGCAGCTTGAACTCGGTGCGGTACCACCAGGAGTGCCGAAACGGACTTTCAGGAGGCATCGAGATAAACGAAAAATTCTCAAATATCGGATAGGAAGTCCCGGAAATCGAACGCAGATTCATGCCGACGCCGGGATCGGGATAGACATTCTGCTTGACCAGGGCGGCAAGGACAGTTGACGGAACCGTGGTCGGATACCACTCGGCGGCGTTGAACCCCACAGCCGAAATGGCAGCTCCGTCCTCACGCACGTCGGCCGAGGACTGGATAGCCCAACCATCGGTCAGTTTTACCGTGTTTTTGCCGGTCTCTGGCGATAACGCCACCAACGGAATCGGCAACAGCAGGTTGCTCGCAATCATGAGCAGGAACGATGTTCGCAGGATGTTCATAAGGGTTATCTCCAGGCGTTTTCTTCGCTCCAGCAGCAGAAGGCGATCGAATGAGCTTCGATTTTGCTTTCGGCTATTCATCACGGATTTTCCGAAAGGCAGATTAAGTCCGTATTCGACTCGGAATCGCATCCGATAGCAACCGATCTGACCCGCTTCTCAATGCGGCAGATGATCGGGGCTGTCGCCTGCATTGGATAAGGCTTCTGGTCGGCGCGGCATGCTCTCTGCGCTTAGGATTTGTTCTTGCAAAGCTTCTGGAATCTCAAGCTCATTTGCCTGCGCGAATTTATGGATCTCCATTAATGTGCCGAATCCAGGTAGGCTTTCCTTGAAACTAACCGCATGAGCGGCGGTCAGAGACCCGAACCTCGCGGCGTCCGTGAGCGTTGCTCCGTGACAAATCCCAAAGGAAACGCCTGCGGTAAATGCATCTCCTGCTCCAGGCGTATCCTGCACCTTCACCTTGAAGGCAGGAATCCGCTTCCCCCTTCCCTCACTGAACACAAACGAGCCGCGCTCACCCAAAGTGACGATCACTTGCGCTGCACCAGAGTGAGCTCGAAGTTCGTCGACAAGCTCTTTGAGATCCGGCGATTCGGTTGGCATTCGGCCGAGCAGGGTCTGCGCTTCGCCCAGGTTCGGGATAAGTAAGTCGACGCAATCGAAAGCGTGACGGGAAACTGGCGCTGCAGGGCCGGGCGTCAGAATTGTAGTAGCACCGGCTTCTTTTGCCTTTCTGCTGGCATAAAGAGCCGTCTCAACGGGGATTTCAAACGTGATCAACACGACCTTTGCCTGTCTGATCAAGCTCAGCGCTCGGTCGATATCTGCAGGCTGTAATTCCATGTTTGCGCCCATCGCGGTGACTATGGCTGGAATACCTAATGGATTGACCATGACAAACCCACAGCCCGTTGAGACATGATCGTTCCATTTAAGATAGGCCAAATCGACTCCTGAATCGGCCATCCACGAGGCTCCAATCTTGCCGAGCCGATCCCGCCCCAAGGAACCGATAAAGTGGGTGGGAAGTCCAAGCCTTGCACACGCGATTGCCTGGTGCGATCCTTTTCCCCCATCCAATGCCTCTCTGAAATCATCCGCCAGGATGGTCTCATCTGCTACAGGGAAACGTGGAACCCTCATGAACATTCCCTGCACATGACTACCGATTACCACAACCTCCTTCCTTGCCATTTCTCCTCCCATTTCCTTACGCATCCACGAGTGGTGAAGCAGCGGTTGCGGAATCGACTGTTATCAGACAGTCAGGATGTTCCTGCACGTAGGTTGCAGGAATCTCAGGACTCACTTCGCCGAATAGGACCAGACGGATGACCGTCTGCTTCCAAACGCCGGTTTCACTGTACAAGCGAATTCGCCGCGCCGAAAGAACTTCCCGCATGCCAATGGTGACGGCCATGGGTGGAATGGCGTCTGGACAGCCGCCGGCGCTTCGTTGACTGAGAGCAATGAGGGTGTCGTCGTTCAGGTTGAGAATTCGTGTTGTGGACTTCCGGAATTCCTCTTTCCCGATGCGATGCCAGGGAGAACGCGGCGGTTCATTGAACGCAATATGGCCACGATAGCCAATGCCCCCATATAGAGTGTCAACCCCTCCAACCTCCCGCATCCGTTCCGCAATGTCGTCAAGGGCGGAAACATTCGGAAAGTGCCGCTGCTCTAAGGGAATCTGCAATGCAGGATCGATTGCACCGTAAAAGTTTCTTTCCATCCATCCTCGATAGCTAAAGGGATGTTCGAGGGGAAGGGGCCGGCCCTGCCAGTCCAGATGGTCATCCATGTGAAACACGTGCACATTTTTCAAACTAATGTGTTCTCGATTGACTTGCTCAATGAAAATCGGATACTGCCCCCGCGGACCACATGGAAGAATCCATCGTGTCCGGGCTCCACTCAAATTGTTTTCCTTCACCTCCTCGATCATCGTCGCCGCCATTTCTTCATAGACCAACCGTGGAAAAGCGACGATTCTCAACTTAACCTTGGCTCTGGGATGATTAGGAAGATCCTCCGCTGGGATTTTGCACCACTCGAACAATTCCTGCTTTGTCTCGTATGCCTGCATGCGCGTTTCTCCTTTTTCGCAACTATTTCACGCGATTGACCGTCAGAGATCGCCCGATGTTGACTGAGCACTGCAAGCAGTCGGAGCACCGGTGCACGTGCCCCTGCGGTGAGAAGAAGTTGAAGCCTCGCGGGAAGCGGGCGGCAAACGATCCCGCTTCCCGAAGTGGATCGCCTAGAATGTGAATTGCGCTCCAAACTGGAATTGCCGCGGAGTGTTGTTCGTATTGGTGATCAGTCCGAAAGGCAGGCCCTGCTGAGTCGCACCGACCATATTCGGCACGCTTGGATATCCGAATTGCGGCGAGTTGCTTATGTTGTAGGAGGAAGCGTCGATGCGGAGCACTCTCGCTTCGCCGATATCGAACATCTTGTGAACGGAAACATCCACATCGTGAGCGCCATCAGTCCGAACGTTGTCAAGATAGTTCGGGGCCGTTCCGGGAACGAACGGATTAGCGGTGCCGCCGTTCTCCGTGCCGGGTATTGCGAAACAGGTGTCGGTGAACCATGCCGCTACGGTATGTGGAGCGTGGGCTGCCGGATTGCAGGTCATGTCAGAACGCTGGTTGAAGTAGGATGGAGTTGTTCCTGAAGACGGTGTACTGATGGGAATGCCCGTACTGAAATAGCCGATCGCACTCACAGTCCATCCACCAAAGGCTTCATTCGAGAGACCATTCAGGTCGATGCGCCGTTTCTTGCCGATCGGCAGGTCGTACGATACTTCTCCCGAGAAATTAAACTTCACATCCTGAGGGCTGACCGCATGCTCATAGGACAGATTCTTGTAGTCCTGAGGAGCCCCATTGTGATTCCCTACGAAATCTATAGGAATCTGGGTGTCGTCGGTCATTATCTTTCCCCAGGTAAAATTGGCGAGCGTTGTTAAGTGGCTGGTCAGTCTCTTGTGCACTTTGGCTTGCAAGGAGTCGTACTCTGAGTCTCCGATCTCCGCTTCACCAGAGACTGGGAGGCCGTTGCCAGGGCCGTAGCTGCCATTCCCGAATTGCGGGTAAGGCTGGATCGCCGCCCATAAAGGAATGGTGGCCGCTCCATAGTTGGCGTTGGTGGAAGGCTCGATCGCTTCCCATTGATTGGGCATGTAAACGCAGCTCGGGCCCGCCGTAATGCACAGCGAGGACCTATATGTCTGAATCTGGGCCAAAGTCAGTTGGTTCAGATCGACGCCTGACATGGGCAGGAATAGCCCCCGGCTGCCGACAAAGCCCGCAGACACCACCACCTGGTGTGGCAACTCGTACTCAACACCGAAATTGAAGTTATAGGCTGTGGGCGTGCGGTTGGAGTGCAGCACGGTCCCCGCGGCTGTTCCCAATTCATTGGCCAGACCTGTCAGCGGGTTGGTGGCGTGCGGGACAGTTCCGGTGGGAAATGGATTGCTCAACGAATAGGGGACAGTGAAGTCGTCCACCGCCGGCGTTGCACAGGTCGAGCTAAAGTAAACGGTATTACCGTCCGCGTTGTAGCAAGTCGAGTTCCAAAAGGTATTGGAAGAATATCCTGCAGCGCTGACGTCTTCAGTAGCCATTGCCGCGCTGGGACCGTAGTAGACGCCTGCGGCGCCGCGCAGAACCAAGTTGGTGACCGGCTGCCAGGAAAAGGCCAAGCGGGGGCCGAAGTTGGTCAAATTGGCTGTGTTATTTGAGCGATGATTGCTGTTCGAGTAAATCAACGCGCCAGTGTAGGAGACACCGTTAACCGTATTGGTCGCGTTTGGATCGAAATATTCCATGCGGTTGTGCCGCTCATTCGCCCCTCCGAAGACGTCCCAGCGCAAGCCGGCAGTGATGTTTAGGCTCTTCGCGGCATGGTAAGTATCCTCGACAAAGGCCGCATAGTAGGGGCTGGATGTGGCTGCGACGATGGAGTCCTGGAAGTTCGGGGCCCAAAAACTGGCCTCGCCACCTGGCTGCATCCCCATGCCAATAAGGACGGAAGCGTAATCGCTGCCTCCGACACCGCTGGCGACGGTCTGATCCGTAGGGCTGATGTTAAAGGCGTATTGACCCGCGGGTGACGCCGGCTGTGTGGTGTTGGCGAATCGCTTCATCCACTCGAAGCCGGTCGATAGTTGGTGTTGACCGGACACTTTAGTGACGACCACATTGGCGTCGCTGTTCTCGAGGGCAACGATGAAGTTATTGCCATCGCCAGTACCGCCGACACCTCCGCCCACGTCGAGAAAGTTGAACCAGGCCAACTGGGGAAAGATCACCTGAGAGGCCAGCGAGGAGGGGAAGCCCTGATTCGTAATGTTATTGTTCGAGTACGCTTCGTTTCCCTGATCCTCGTAGTGGCGCGTAAAAGAATAGCGCAATTGTACGAAGGTCGATGGGTTCAAGGTCAAGTCGTCGCCTACGATGGCGTTGCGCCCATTGGTGTGGTTTGTGGCGTAACCGATGTCCCACCCGCTGGGGAATGCATCAGCGGTGGCGAAGGCCTCGCGGGAAAAGGAAAAGCGGCTGAAGAGGTGCTGCTTTTCGCTCTCGGCCCAATCCACCCGTATGTCGAACCTTTGTGCCGAATAGGGGTCCAGGCCGGGGAGACCATAATTGTTCACGACATCAGTCGTTGCGGAATCACAAGTCGTGGGAGAAGGCAGGTTGCATTTAGGCATTTTTGACAGATAGAGCAGGCCGATGGGATTCGGGTTGGGGATTGTATTCTGTGGAAACGGTTGCCTTGTGCCATCGGACAAGTCGGGCTGGGTTGGATCGTAAACCGTAAAACTCATCGCAGAAAAGTTTCCGGTCCTTTCGGCACTCGTGGGAACCGAAAAATAGTCTACGCCCTCGTAAGCTTCCTGCTGGGTGGCCTCGTAATCCGCGAAGTAAAAGAGCTTGTCTTTCTTAATGGGTCCGCTGATCGCTCCACCCTCCTGGTAGCGGTGAAAAGCAGGAGGCGTGTTGGCTTCGTTGCTTTCGAGCTGGGTCAGTTTGTTGAAGTATTCATTCGCAGACAACGCGTTAGGCCGAAATACGCCAAAAATGTGGCCGTGAAGCTGATTAGTCCCGGACTTACTCGCCATACTGATGACGCCTGCAGCCCCGCTCTGGTAGGAGGCAGGCACATTCTGGGTTTCCACCTGAACCTCATCGATTCCGTCCTCGGGAATTTGCATCGCCGGCATGACTGTGGCAGGTTCGGCTGAATTAACGCCGAGCGGGCTGCCGTCGAGCATGTAATAGACCGTCCCTTCGATGGCCCCGTTAATCGTGGCAGAGGAGATGAGGATTCCGGGTCGACCGACAGAAATGTTCTCGATGTTCAGCATCGAATCTTGTGAATCGGGCGTGCCGTTGGGTGGAGTTACGCCCGCACTCAATTCCGCTGCATCGAAAACATCGCGGTACATCAACGGAATGTTGTTGACTTCACCGAACTCGAGCAGCGAACCTACGGTCGAGTTGGTCGGCTCAAGCAAGTTGGAGGTTTGGGTGACGGTGACCGTCGTCGTGACAGCGCCCACCTTTAACACGATGTCGGCCTCGGTGATCTGATCCACATTGACAATCACCTTGGTTAGCGCGACGCTGGCGAAGCCAGTCTGGCTGGCCGTCACCTGATACTCGCCGGGATTCAGGGAGACGAATGTGTACAATCCCGCGGAACTGGTGACGGTACGTTGCGTCACTCCCGTGGCTGGGTTGAGCAGAATCACTTTGGCTCCTGGAACCATGTCGCCACCTGGGTCGGTGACCGTACCGCTGATCCTGCCCCTGCCGGCCTCCTGGCCGAACGCAGCCACTGCGGTAAAAAGCATCGCCAAGACTACGCACCAGCACGAGGCCCATGCACCTCTGAGAATGAATGTCCTTCGAATCATGTCTCCTCCTTTGCTGCTCACGTTTCGCGCCAAGTCAAGAAAGTTGATGGCGGTATGCGATCGCGCCAACCATCAATAACCCGAAAGCATCCTGCTCTGAGATTGGCAGCAGTTATGTTCGGTTCCTCCGCACTCGAGATCGTCCCCAAGTGTATGACGACATCAATTTAGCGGCGCCTCCGTCAGTTTGAGCCCGGGTTTCACCGGGTTCCTTTCACTGGAGTCGTTTCAGTGTCGATATTCCATCCCTTCACTTCCAGCCTCATGCGGCCGGCAGCTGCCGCTGAACTGTAACGAGCAGAAACGATTCGCGATTCCCCCGGTAAGAGCGAGAAGTAGTTGTCGTCCCACAGGACAGGAAGGATTTCATCTCCGGTCTTGTCGTCGACGACTGCGAGTTGAACCAGAAACGCCAGATTAGAGGAAGGGTTGTCGATTTGAACGTGAACCTCTTCACCCTCATCCGCGTGACCGAAGGATGCGGACGAATCCAGATGAACCTTTTTCAGTTGATTTAACATCGAAAGGTCTTCGTAGCTCGTGATTCCGGTGTAGTACGGATGCTTTTCTTCGTCTTCGACCGACCAGTTGTAAGTGGATAGCGTCTTTGGCAACCAATAGAAATTGGTGCTCACTACATGCCGACTCTTGTCCAATAACACCAGCCGGACGAAATACACGTTGCCGTCGATGTTTTCGCTGGGAAGATTAAACAGCCTTTGCACACTGTCTGCAGCGGATGCGAGCTGAGTTTCGCGGAAGAACAGACGCCGCAAATTGAAGTCGTACATCGATGCTTCTGCTGTTAGCTGGTTGAAGTCCTGGTTCGCGCTGTTGACAACGACCACGCTGCGGTCGTCATACGAATACTGGATATGCACTGGCTCGCAAGCCTTTTTTGTGCCGAAATATCCAGCAGCGGGCTGAAGGTAGTAGTCGTACAGGTGCCAGATCACGGAAGGCCAGGCGTTGTTCAGCATCCATTGAATGACGCCCGTGGCTTTATATTTGTTCCGCCCGAAGGCCTCGAACATGGCTCTTTCACCGTCATAGTCCATGGCCTGTGCTTTCCGAAGGTAATCATCCAATCCACTAGGCGGACCATAGATGGCGTTCATCGACTCGTTGTAATGATCGAGGTTGTTATTGAGATCTCCGGCTCCTGTGTGGTAATTCCAGACATCGTCGATCGGCCACAGGTGATCTTCCCCAAGAAACTTCTTAAGACTGCTGACGACGGGAATTGCAGCGCCAGGACTGGTCTCGGTATTAAATCCGAATGCACCACCAAAATGATGATCATCGATCAGCCAGTATCCAGGAGGAACGTAATCGTAAGGGCCTGTCATCTTGACGCCGGAAGGTCCGGTTACAGATGATGGTTCATCACCGGCCGACGAGATGTAGGGGTTGGGCCACCCGGTTTCAGCCAGGACCTTCCGGTAAGCTTCTTCAACCGGAGGCACAGGGGGGAGGTCGCTACCGTTCATCCACAAGGCCAGGCTTGGATGGCTTCGCATCCGGAGAATCTGCGTTCGCAAAGAGTCAGTAGCAATTGTCAGGTCCCCGGGTGTCCAATCTTTCCAGTGCTGCCAGTCATCGCAGCAGCACCATCCGGCAAGGACCAGGATTCCCAACTTGTCAGTGAGGTTGAAAAAGTCGTCCGACTCCAGCTTCCCTTCCAGCCGAACGGCGTTCAGGTGCATATCGCGAACGTAGCCCAACTCCGCCTTCAGGCGGTCCTCTGAAGAGCGCAAAAGCATTTCCGGAGTCCAACCCGCTCCCCGAATCAGTACGGGCCGATGATTCACCCGAATCAGCAGCGGCCGTGTGTCGATCTTTATTTTGCCCATACCGTTGTTATCGAATAGCTCGCCCATTTGCGGCGCAGCGCCATACAGCTCTCCGGTGATCTCCCGTATGCCAAAGCTCGCAGTCTGGGTGTCGGACACGGTGCCCGAAGACTCGAAGCTCATGGTCAGCAGGTGAAGCTTCTGGGCACCCAGGCCTGTGGGCCACCACAATTCGGGATGATCGATTTTCAGCTGGGGATATTCGTCAGGGGTAAAGGTCACTGCGCGCGTCTCTCCGGGCGAGAGTGTCACTTTCTTTTCGAAAGTGACCGCGTCAAACCCCCCGCGGAGTGTTCCCTCGACAGGTGAATCTGTGTCGTTGTGCAATTCCGCGCGGATAGTCAGGTCTGCACGATCCAGCGACTTTCCGGGGAAATGCGTGACCACCATCGGATAGCGCACTCGAACCGGCCCGCTTGCCGCGAGATAGACGTCACGCCACAGGCCCATGTCTTTGTCCGGCGGAGTCGGATTCCAATCGACAAAGGTAATCCCAAGGTCCTTGGCGCCGGGAATGAACACCTCAACCGCGAGCACGTTCGTCCGGTCCTGGTCAATGAGCGGCGTTGCATCCAATTCAAATATCCGGTAGGCGCCTGCGACATCCTTCGCATCCGCGAGTTTTTTCCCATTCAGCCAAACATTTGCCCTGTAATTAATCCCGTTGAAATGCAGCCAGACTTTTCGGCCCCTGAAATCCTGTGGCAGCTGGAATTCAGTTCGATACCACCACGAGCATGCGTATGGACTCCCACTCGGCACGTCCAGATTGGAATACATCTGTCCGATTGGATAGTCCATACCGGGAAGCTTGCGCAGGTTCTTGCCGAAGTAGATGTCGCGGAACTCTCCATTGGCCACTTGCGCGGCCAGTACGGTCGATGGAACTGTTGTTTTGTACCACTGGACTGGTGAGAATTGCGACGTCGACAGAACTTCAGCGGGTTCATTGACCTTACACGAACTCTGCAGGAGCCAGTTCTCCCGCAGTTCCATTCGACTCTTTGTCTGGGCCCGACCCGCAGTGGACAAAGCCAGGAATGACAAAGAAATTGTCAATACGCAACAGGTCTTCTTGCAAAATACCGCTGCTTCATCCGCCATCGTCCTTCTCGCTTTCCTGTTTCGAACGCCTGACCGCACGCCTTCCGGGTTCGGGGGCGGGAACCCAAGCCCCACCCGGCAGCAGCGTCGACGTTATCGCCGCCACTAGGAACCGTTAAACGCGTTCAGTACACATGTTTAGTCGGGGATGTTACCGCGGCCCAGATACGATGTCAAGCAAAATCTCATCCCCCGAAAACCTGCACTGGCCTGTGACGCGAGCAGCGCGCGGAATTTGCACCCAAATTGCTGTTTCAATTATGTTTGTCTTGTCCTGCTGAACCTGACATGACGATCACTGGTAACCAGCTGAGTCAGACGCTCGGCTCCACGACCACGAACTACGGATATGGAAGCGGGAGCGATCAGCTCGCGACGATCAGCGTGGGAGGCGTCGCGACGCAGGCGATAGGTTATACCGCCGACGGCAGAATCGCCAGCCTGAATCCGGGCATACAAGCGCCAGGAGGCCAATCCATTACGTCGCTCAGCTACAACCAGGATGCTGAACTCTCCGCAGTGAACGCCGGGAGCAGAGCATTGGCAAGCTATACCTACGACGGGTTCGGACAGCGCTTGATCAAGACGGTCTCTGGTTCCTACGGGGAGATCTATCAATACGGCCAGGACGGCGCACTGCTGGAAGAGACTGATGCTTCCGGTGTGGCGCAGGCCGACTACATTTATCTCAATGGCAGGCCCGTGGCCGTGCTCAACGGCTCGATGCTCTACTTCCTGCACGATGATCGTCTGGGAACTCCGCAACTGGCGACTGACAACGAACAGAACACTCAATGGCAGGCCAGCTATGAGCCGTTCGGGCAAACGACTTCGGTCAGCGGCACGATTACGCAGAACTTGCGTCTCCCGGGCCAGTAGTTCGATGTCGAGAGCGGCTTCAACCACAGCAACGCCTACGATGAGGATGGCAACTGGTCGAGCCAGATGATCGGATCGACATTCCGGGCGCAACACAGCTCACTCTTTCGCTGCGTTCATGACTTCCTCTTCCTCCCCCGGCGTGAGTTGTCCAATCCACTCCCGCTCGATGCGTCCGTTGGAATCGAGAAGCAGCACGGTCGGTGTCCCCAGGACCTTGAGAGCATTAAGTTCTTGACCGAAGATCCCTTGAACCTCCACATCATCCTTTCTCAGGAATCCGCTGCCGGAGGATACGTCATTCGGCATGACGACGAGAACATGGGCACGGAGCATGTTGCTTTGTTCCTGCTCGCCGAGCCGTTTGTAAAAAGGCAGGCTTGCATCGCAGTAGGGACATCCTCTGCGGATGGCGATCACGAGTGTCTTTGGGTAACTACTCCAGCTGTATCCCGGAAGCGGTTCAAGAGTCTGACCCGCGAGACCCTCCTCCTCATTCCCATGCGTCGGCCGCTTTGAGGTCCCGACCGGAGTGTACGAGCTTCCAATCAGGATCTGGGGGAGTGATCCGCCCTGGGCAGCCACAGCCGGGATATGCTTCGGACTATCAAGCCCCGAACACAGAACGTATCCAATTCTCGACGCGCCATCCTGGGTCGCAATGCTGCACCAGTTTCCTTCGTCGCCAGTGACCGTAAGGAGAATGCGAATCACGGTGCCCGATGCCAATGTTTTCACAACATCGCTCTCTGTCGACATCCTGTTGTAGACCGCAAGAGAATCGACTTTGACTGTGCCTTGCATGCCCTGCGGAAAGGCTGGAGAGGGCGCAAGCAAGAACAGAGGAATGAGAGCGCACCGCACGTTCGATGACGGCATCTTCACGCGAATCTCTCTCATCGATGCAGAATCCCCATAAATGTACCGATCCCAATCTCTTCTGCTACCGCAACCTGGGCATCTTCCAGGAAAACATCGTCAACCAGGTTCTCGAAGATGTGGTGAAAGCCTGCGACCCAGTGTGGGCCGTAGTCAAAGGCGAATACCACCCCCGCCGCGGCATCGGCACCACAGTCGAAGCCCGCTGGCCACGGCCCGTAGTTGGATAAGTAGCGCCGCGCCTCCAGGGTGGTCGGCCCCTGCCGATGCTGGTTACGCTCCCTCAACGGCCATGCCATGCACAAACGTCGTCTCCAACAGCCAGGAGAGTCTCGCGAAAGGCCTGCGCCAAACTTACCTGCGCAATTTCGATCCACGCCTGACCTTTGCCTGGCGGCCGTTCAACAATGACAAGACCGTGGTGCGCGCAGGTTTCGGCATCTTCACTGTGACGGCACTCGGCCAACTGCAAAACAACAACGAGAGTAATCCGCAGGCGTCCATCTTCACTTATACAAATATGAACGCCAGCGGCACGCCGTCTTTCGCCTTCCCACAGGTTGCCCCTCCCGGAATCGCAGGGCAGGCGCAGATCGGTGGTGGCGAAATTGAGCAGGCAACAGATCCTCACTATCGCGACGCACAGTCCGCACAGTGGAACCTGACTCTGGAGCGCCAGGTCACGTCCAACACCGCGGCCCGCATCAGCTATGTGGGCATGAACTCGTATCGCCTGAACGTAACGGTGAACTGGAACCAGCAGCACCCTACAACGGTTCCGGCTCCGCAAGCGAATCCCAACCCGATCCCATTTCCGAACTGGGGAACCATCTTCTCGACGGAGAATCTCGGCCACCAGAACTACCAGGCGATGGAACTGCAGGCCACGCACAGGACTGGACATGGGCTTACCTATCAGGCCAATTACACGTGGGCGCATGATCTGAGCGACGCGCAGGGCGATGCTCCCACGGCGTTCCAGGGTGAGACCCG
This sequence comes from Acidobacterium sp., assembly GCA_003152595.1. GTDB lineage: Bacteria > Acidobacteriota > Terriglobia > Terriglobales > Acidobacteriaceae > Palsa-343. The sequence continues at coordinate 4,898 of PMAM01000047.1, read as the reverse complement.
CTACGGCCTGGCGGACGAAGACCGCTTCGACATTAATGCCAATCGTGGCAATGTTGTCGGAACGCGCCGGGATCGCTTCCTGTTGACCGGCACCTACGAATTGCCATTTGGCACCGGGCGCCAGTGGACGAGCGGCTCATCGATGGTCAACCATATCCTCGGCGGCTGGAATGTCAATACCATCACGTTGCTGGAAACCGGTCCCTGGCTCACCCCGACGATCCGCAATGCGAGTTGCCCCGTGCGATTACCGGCGCTCTCCGCGGTCTGGGCCGTAGGCAACTCGCGCCACTGCGCCC
>PMAM01000047.1:0-4558 GCA_003152595.1 Acidobacterium sp. | reverse complement strand
ATTTATGAGACTGGTTCTAGCCATGGCGCATCTCTCTGCCGAACAGAGGCAAATTAGATAGCACAACTACGATTGGACTCAGACCGATTACTGGTGGGAACTTGGCTCTGGATACCAGATTGTCCGCCATCAAACGGACCGCAATCTGTCCCTGCCGGTGGGGCTGGTGATAAATCGACGCAGCGATTGTGCCCTTTTCAAAGTGCGGAGACATTTCCTCAAATAGATCGCTCGTGATCAGCTTTACTTTGCCTTCGAGATCTGCGGCCGCAAGCGCGTGGCAGACTGGGAGGCAGTTGACGGTATTCACGTAAATCCCCGCCAGTTTAGGAATGCGGCGCGACAGTTCAAGGGTTTTCTGGAAGCACTCTTCTTCGTCTTCGTGTCCTTCAATAATCGCTGAAGTTTCGCCGCCAACGCAATGTTTTGGAAAGGTCTCCGAAAATCCTTCCGCTCTCCTTCGATGGTCCTCCGCCATGAGCATACCCGCCACAACAGCTACCTTCGAACCTGGCGGAACAATCTTCCCCAGCAACTCGCCGGCCACACACCCGCTTAGAAACGGATCCACGTAGACAGCGCTGGAGCGGTGACTCTTTGAAGCATCCGTATCCACGCAAACCACACGGATGTCCTTGCTCTCGGCCTCGTCAATCAATGGTTTCAGATTCTCAGGATCGCCAGCGGTGAGAATGATTCCGTTAACACCACTCGACATGAGCTCCCGGAAAATCTCGACATCCCCCTCGCCAAGGCTCTGAACGGGGCGATTGATGAATTCGACCCCGAACTGCGAAGCGCGCTCTTCCTCTTCTTGCACTCCGCTCCACAACTGGTCATAAAAGAAGTGAATCTCGCGCGGAATACATACACCGATCCTGGCCGTTGCCCTGTGTACTGACAGGGCCCGGGCCGCCAGATTCGGCCTATATCGAATTTGCCGGGCTATTTTCAAAACGNNGAGTAAACGTGTTGACGCGTTTCTTCGTTGATGCCGTCTCGCCCGTGTAGAGCCCGGTCGACCGTACCTCTGGAGACCCCGGCAATGTCCGCGATGAGGTGAACTCCATGCCGTTCCTTAGCCATGCTGGTAATGTACGTTAACAGAATGCAGGACGCCAGGATCAGCCCCGTGATCTTGCGCAGTACTGCCGCACGTGTCAGCGCAGCACACGCACTTGCGGCTCGTACTCCTGCTCTGCCGTCTTCGCATACAAACTGCCAGGCTGTCGCTGGCTTCCAGAAAGACCCGGATCTGCTACGGACAAAGTTCCTCTGCTCCGTGCACGCTGATCATCTCTCCCCAGCGTGCCCGATCCTTTCAGGCTCATCTTGCGTTGAAATCCATCGCCGCCTTCAGGCTGGAAAAGACTACGCCTTGACAATACCAGTTAAGTGTGACATCATCGCTACGCTTCATGTGACCGTGCACGTGCACGGCATCCTCAAAGTGACCGAACAGCAGGAGCGGAGGGTTCAGTTTCATGATGAAAAAACGGGAACTGTCTCGGAGAGAATTTCTCAGCGATAGCGGAAAACTCGTCGTTGGGGAAGCACTTCTTTCTCGGACGGCAGTCGCATTTCCTCGGGACCCCCAACCTGGGTGGCTAAAGACAATGACGAAATCCCGTACGAAGCCCTTTGACGTGATCGAATGGAACGGCGGCAAATTCCTCTATGGCGTGGATTACTATCCGGACGCCTGGGACGAGAGCCGACGGGAGAAGGATCTGCCTATGATGCAGGAGGCCGGGATCAACTTCGTCCGGATGGCAGAATTTGACTGGGTGAAGATGGAACCGCAGGAAGGTCACTTCAATTTCGATTGGCTTGACCGGTCTCTGAAGGCGCTGAATGCACATGGCATCAAGGCCATGCTGGGAACGCCCACCGCCTCGCCCCCTGCTTGGCTGTACGCGAAGTATCCCGACGTTGCCGTAATGGACCCGTATGGAGTCCGCTATCGATTCGGCTCGCGCCACAACACCTGCCTCCATAGTCCTGCTTTCATCGCGGCTACACGCCGGATCGTCACGGCCATGGCGGAGCACTATAAGGATCATCCGGGAGTGATCGGCTGGCAGATTGATGACGACGAGGTGGGGGATCCGCCATCCTTTGATCCTTACAGCCGCGCCGCTTTCCAAAACTGGTGCCAGAACAAATATCAGACCCTGGACGCGTTGAACCAGGCATGGGGCACGGTGTTCTGGGGCGAAACGTATGAAGCCTGGTCGGAAATTCCCTTGCCCTGGAACTTGGTCGGCAACGCCCCCAACCCGAGTCTGGCGCTCGATTGGGACCGCTTTATGAACTATTCGGTGCACAATTACCTCGACATCCAGACGTCGATACTCCGCGAGATGGCTCCCCGCCAAGCCATCACCCACGAGGTAATGGGCATGTATCCAAACGTGGACTATTACGACTTGAGTCGACTTTTCGACTTCGTTTCCTGGGAAAACTATCCGTCGATGGCGGAGAAGGATTACGCGCATTATACTCAGATCGGGCTGGCGGCCGACCTGACGCGCGGAGCGAAGGACAACCTGAATTTCGTGGTGATGGAGCAGCAGATTGGCATACCCGGCTGGTATGAATACTTCGGACGACAGGCCCCACCCGAACTTTATCGCGTCTGGGTCTACCAATCCGTGGCGCACGGTGCGGACGGCATCTGCTACTTCCGCTGGCGATCTTCCCGCTATGGCACCGAGCAATACTGGCAAGGGGTCTTGGACCCGGACAGCTACCCCAATTCCCGCTACCAGGTCGTAGTGCGGACCGGGAAGGAGTTGGTGCAACTCACGAAACTTCTGCACGGCTCGAACGTCGTCTCGGCAGTCGCCATGCTGGTTTCCCCCGATTCGCGTTGGGCATTTGAGATCCAGCCGTTGGTCAAGGATTTCCAATACAACCGGCAGATCCTCGACTTCTACGATGCCTTCCGTAGGGCAGGTGTCGGCGTGGACGCGGTGTTCCCGCAGACTGATATTTCCAGTTACAGAGTGGTGGTGGCGCCTGCTTTGTTTGTCGCGGACCAAAGCCTCGCCAACAAGCTCACTGGCTTCGTCACGAACGGCGGGACACTGATCCTCACCTTTCGCACCGGGGTGAAAGACGAGCATAACGTGGTGACCACCCGGACCCTTCCCGGCGTGTTCGCCGAACTAGCTGGCGTGGCCATCCACGATTTCGATCCGCAACTTAATGAGGAACAGGAAGTGGTGGGACCCGATGAGCAACATTTCCCCACGCGCGTCTGGTCCGATATCCTGGAACCCACCACGGCCAAAGTCGTGGCGTATTACGGCAAGGGCTACTACGCTGGTAAGGCGGCTGTCACGGAAAACAGGGTAGGGAAAGGCTCTGTGTACTATGTAGGAACCGAATCGGTGTCGCCCATTTTCTACGACCGGCTGGTTGCCAGCGCTGCGCAGAAGAACGCATTGGCGCTGAACACCAAGCTCCCGCAGGGCGTAGAGTTGGCCGTACGCCAAAAGGCCGACACAAAGATCCTCTTCTTGTTGAATTACACCAGCAGCGCTCAAACGGTGCCCCTCGGTCAGGCTTACCGTAATGCATTGACTGGAAAGGCGGAACCGATGGACGTGCAGGTTCCCCCGTACGACGTGAAGGTGCTGACAGATCAATAGCGCCGGGTTTCAGCTTCGTACTTAGGGTAGCCGCAAGAATAACCAGGATCAGGCGGTCGTCTCTATTTCATAATAGTTCTGAAATGTGACACTGATCTCGACAGTTTCGAATTTGCCCACAATCCGCAAAATGCCTACAGAGTTATATTTCCATTTAACCGGCCAATTCTCCGAGCTGCACTGTTTAACCTCATAGTCGAGCGGCGTTATTCTCTTCCAGTTGGGATTTTCTTGGGATATGCATTGCATACGGATACTTCTCGTGTTTGGATTGCTCAACCTGTCGATGTGCGTCGGCCACACGGAGCGCATCCCCCTGGCACGTATTCAACGGCCACCCATGGGCTGGTCCTCTTGGAACAGTTTTTCGAATACCGTCGATGCAGCCATTGTGATGGAGCAGGCGCGGGCGATGCTCTCATCAGGATTGCACAGCGCCGGATATGAGTACGTGAACATCGACGAAGGCTGGTGGTTGGGGCAGCGCGACGCGAAGGGCAATATTGTTGTGAGCCCGAGCGCATGGCCGGCCCTCCAGCCAGGCGAGCGCGCGGGCGATATGGCGAACATAGTACGTTCCTTCGGTTCTGCATCATCGACTCGACGATGCGGTTTCTGCTCTACGCGTACCACTTGACCGCAAAAAAGAAGTCCCGTATATGATGGCCCGGGCTCCTCGTGTGCGCGATCTGATCGAGGTATGACTGCGAATCGGGCAGCCACATTGAGCCTCATATTTTTCCGGGTATAAAACCGGGTACTCAACGGAAGCAAATATACAACATATTGATCCCATTGATACGGTAGAATCCCTGGGGGGCAGCCATTAAAATCAACAACTTAAGCTGATCTATTCTCGCAGTCGGAATCTTGTGTCCGTCTAGAACCGGTCTCATAAATGT